>NZ_JARRCW010000001.1:2025833-2356666 GCF_031501865.1 Pseudovibrio sp. M1P-2-3 | reverse complement strand
GGTTCTATAAACAATGAGAGATTTAGAGATCGCCTAGCAGTAGCCTTTTTGATAGCGCATCAGATTACTCATTGGAATTTGATTGAATCGGTGAGAAGGGTCAAGCGCGTAAAATCCTCCATATAGGGCTTTGATATGGAAAATGGCACAAAATATTGTGTTTATTGTAGGTTGTATGGAGTGGATAAAGTAGGGGTTGATAAAAGAATGCCCATAGGAACCAAGCCCTTTTAAAGGGAATTTCTGTCTAGTACTTTTTATCAAAATATTTTTTCTGAAGACCGCATCTGAGTGGAAACAAATGTGTGGGTAAGCAGACTAGGATTTTAACTAGTTTGATTGGTGTAATTGGGAGGGGCAGAATCTTGAGGTGTGTCTCGTAATTCATTCTTTAGGGAATAAAGGGGTAAAGTTGAGTACATGGAATTATTTGAAGATGATAAGGCTATAATCTCGATATCTGTATTTACGCCCATATATTCCGGTTGCATTTCCAAAGTCCACTGGACACGGAGATAAACAGTCGCCATATTCGCCAAAATTCGTATGAAATTGGACTTAGAAATAAAAAAAGGACCTGCGGTAATGAAGAGGTTTATTCTCCAGTTGTTTTCTTGGTGGCATGAAGAGACCATGGGAACACGCTTTTTTACATGGAGGAAAGGTGTGCTTGTGGGGACTGATGAGAATGGAAACACTTATTACAAAGAACGGGATGGCAATCGGCGCTGGGTAAAGTACAGCGGCTTGGCAGAGGCTTCCATGATACCACCGGGTTGGCACGGGTGGATGCACCATAGGACCGACACTCCTCCTACTGAAGAAGAGTATAGCCCAAAAGAGTGGGAAGGAAAGCACCAGCCTAATATGACTGGAACATCCGGCGCATATAGACCGAAGGGTTCGATCCTAGGGGCGGACAAGCGCCCAGAAGTTACCGGGGACTATGAGGCTTGGACCCCAGGGAACTGATGCAATTGTTTATGTAAAAAGACCCGGCTAGTCACCGGGTCTTTTTTTATTCTATTTAAGCAAGTCGGATCGAGAATTTACACGCGTTCAATCCTGTGTGGCTTGCTTGTATTAACTCTCATGTTCTGGAATGAGGCCAAGGCGGCGGTCAAGGTATTCAGCGCAATTACCCATCAAGGTGTCGATATGGTTCTCGAAAAAGTGATTCGCACCAGGGATTATTTGATGATCAATGGTGATCCCTTTTTGGGTTTTTAGTTTATCGACCAGCGCTTGAACGTCTTTTTGCGGAACAACCTTATCCTGATCTCCGTGAATAATCAGGCCGGAGGAAGGGCAGGGTGCAAGGAACGAGAAGTCATGCAGGTTTGCTGGTGGCGCTACTGAAAGGAATCCCTCTACTTCAGGTCTTCTCATCAGCAGTTGCATACCAATCCATGCGCCAAATGACACGCCGCTGATCCAGCATGCGCGTGCGTCGGGATGAATGGTTTGAACCCAATCCAGCGCTGCCGCAGCATCGGAAAGTTCCCCCTGTCCATGGTCGAATTGGCCTTGGCTTCTTCCTACGCCTCTGAAGTTAAAACGTAAAACTGCAAAACCACGTTGAGCGAACATATAATACATCTTATAGACGATTTGGTTGTTCATAGTTCCGCCAAACTGCGGGTGCAGATGGAGGATTAGTGCGATTGGCGCGTTGCGTTTTTTTGCGGGATGGAATCGGCCCTCCAAACGACCGGCTGGACCGTTAAAAATCACCTCTGGCATAGACGTGGAAAATCCCTTGTTGTTTCTGTGTGTATCTTTCCAATTTCTAAAATGGCTTTGCTATCAATAGTAATTAAAACTTGACTATTACCTACAAGTTTAATACACCAGTTTAGAATTATTCGAATGTGCAGCCTTTTGGTGCCTATGTTATCTCACGATATATACAAACATAGTGTCAAAATGGAAGCGTAATCGAATTCTAATTGAGCTTTATCATGAGTCATTTGGAAATTGCTAAGGTTTCCTAAGGCATTGATCAGTTTTCTGGGATAAAGTAAATCCTGAGCTTTGTGCTAAGAATGAATAAAGAACCGATGATAACATACCTTGACTATAACGCTGGAGCGCCAATTCGCCCGGAAGCTCTTGAGGTGGTTGTTGAGTCTCTTAGTGAAGTAGGGAATGCCTCGTCCATTCACCAGTATGGCCGTAAAGCGCGGCGTACGGTAGAAGAGGCAAGAATTGCAGTTGCAGAACTGGTCTCCGCAAACCCTCAGAATGTTATCTTTACCAGCGGTGGAACGGAAGCCAATGTTATGGCCCTTTCACCCACTTGGTATCGGGAAGGGAATCCATTCGAAGTTAGTCGGCTGTTTGTGAGCTCCGTGGAGCATCCTTCAGTTCTATCGGGTGGTAGATTTCCGGTGGAAAAAACCAGTCAGCTACCTGTATCGAAGGATGGGGTTGTTGATTTAGACGAGTTGCGAGGGATTCTGCAAGAGGTGCCAGATGGAGAGACTGCTCTCGTCTCAGTTATGGCTGCCAACAGCGAGACCGGCGTACTTCAACCGCTTCAGCAAATTAGCGTGATCGTTGAAGATGCAGGGCATCTGCTCCATGTGGATGGGGTTCAGGTTGCTGGGAAGAGTTTTGTTGATCTGGGGTTGGTCGGATGTAACAGCTTTTCCATTTCTTCCCATAAAATTGGTGGTCCACAAGGTGTTGGCGCGCTGGTTCTTTCTAGTGGCTCGTTACGCCCCGCGCCCCTTCTTAATGGTGGTGGGCAGGAGAGTTGGCGGCGGGCCGGTACAGAAAATAAATCCGGAATTGCAGGTTTTGCAGCTGCGGCCAATGCGGCATTAAGAGAACTAGATAGTCAAGAGGTTATCGGTTTCCAAACCCAACTTGAAAGAGGTCTCAAACGTATTAGCCCTGATGCAGTGGTTTTTGGTGAGCAGAGTTCGAGGTTGGCTAATACCACGTGTTTTGCCTGCCCTAAAATTGTGGCCGAAACTGCTTTGATCGCCTTTGATTTGGCTGGAGTTGCTGTTTCGTCCGGCTCGGCATGCTCGTCAGGTAAAGTTGGTGTGTCTCACGTTCTAGAGGCGATGGGAGTTGGTGGGGATTTGGCTCGCGGTGCAATTCGGGTGAGTTATGGATGGAATTCCTCATGTGAGGATATTGATAGGTTTTTGGAAGTGTGGGCTCGGATCTATGAGCGAATGGGTCCGGCAAAGCCCCTCCGATCTAGAGCTATTTAAGCTCTTCGTACTTCCAGTGATGGTTTAGTATGCTACCTTAACTAATTGGGTAGTAAAGGAAAAAGAAAAAGTTTGCGAGAGTTTTTTCGCAGGGACTAGCCCCGAACGGAGTTTAAAATGGTTGCAGTGCAAGAGACCATTGATCAAGTCAAGGCGATTGATGTTGATCAGTATAAATACGGGTTTGTTACAGATATCGAATCCGAACTCGCACCAAAGGGCCTGAATGAGGATATCATCCGCTTTATTTCTGAAAAGAAAAATGAGCCGGAGTGGATGCTTGAGTGGCGACTGGATGCCTATCGTCGTTGGCGGACGATGGAGGAGCCTTCCTGGGCTCGGGTGAACTATGAGAAAATCGACTTCGAGGAACTGCACTATTATGCTGCGCCAAAAACTGCGCAGGGTCCAAAGAGCTTGGACGAAGTAGACCCTCAAATTCTTGATACCTATAAAAAGCTGGGTATTCCTCTTTCAGAGCAGGAAATTCTCGCAGGCGTTGCTCCAGAAAACCGGATCGCAGTTGATGCTGTATTTGACAGTGTGTCTGTTGCGACTACTTTTAAGGAAGAGCTGGCAAAAGCGGGAGTTATCTTTTGTCCGATTTCAGAGGCAATTCGTGAGCATCCAGAACTGGTGAAGAAGTATCTGGGTTCCGTGGTTCCTGTCTCCGATAACTTCTATGCGACGATGAACTCCGCCGTTTTCTCCGATGGCTCGTTTGTATACATTCCAAAAGGCGTACGCTGCCCAATGGAGCTGTCAACCTACTTCCGCATCAATGAACAAAAGACCGGGCAGTTTGAACGGACATTGATTATCGCGGATGAGGGGTCATACGTCTCCTATCTGGAAGGGTGTACAGCTCCTCAAAGGGATGAAAATCAGCTACATGCTGCTGTTGTTGAATTGGTCGCTCTGGAAGGTGCTGAGATCAAGTATTCAACCGTTCAGAACTGGTTTCCAGGAGATGCTGATGGAAAAGGCGGTATTTTCAACTTTGTGACCAAGCGCGGAGACTGCCGAGGAGCCAACTCCAAAATTGCTTGGACGCAGGTGGAAACCGGATCTGCGGTTACTTGGAAGTATCCAAGCTGTATATTACGTGGCGACAATTCTGTTGGTGAGTTTTACTCTATCGCTATTTCTAATGGTCATCAGCAAGTCGACAGTGGCACAAAAATGATCCACCTAGGCAAAAACACATCTAGCCGTATTATCTCAAAGGGGATTTCTGCAGGGGTTTCTCAGAATACCTACCGTGGTCAGGTTTCTGCTCATAAAAGAGCGTCCAACGCTCGAAACTTTACCCAGTGTGACTCTTTGCTCATTGGCGACAAGTGCGGTGCGCACACAGTTCCATATATAGAGAGCAAAAACTCTACTGCGGTTTTCGAGCATGAGGCAACAACCTCGAAAATTTCCGATGATCAGATGTTCTATTGTCAGGCACGCGGATTGAGTGATGAGGAAGCTGTAGCGCTCATTGTCAATGGTTTCGTGCGCGATGTTATTCAACAGCTGCCAATGGAATTTGCTGTGGAGGCGCAAAAGCTGATTGGAATTAGTTTGGAAGGCAGCGTCGGGTAAGGGCCTTTCAAGGTCAAGCGCTAGTCAATCTACATAACAAATTAAAAGAGACGAGATTAACTCTATGTTGGAAATTAAGAATCTGCATGCTCAGGTGGACGGCAATGAAATTTTGCGGGGCGTGGACCTTGTTGTTAAGCCCGGTGAAATTCATGCAATTATGGGCCCTAACGGTTCTGGAAAGTCTACATTGTCCTATGTTCTTTCAGGTAAGGACGACTATGAGATTACTGAGGGTTCGATCACGTATAATGGTGAGGATATGCTGGAATTGAGCGCGGATGAGCGGGCAGCTGCCGGTATGTTCCTTGCGTTCCAGTATCCAATTGAAATTCCCGGCGTTGCTACAATGACGTTCTTGAAAACTGCTTTGAATGCGCAACGAAAAGCTCGTGGAGAGGATGAAGTCTCCACTCCGGATTTCATGAAGCTTGTGCGTGAAAAGTCTGCGGACTTGAATGTTACTCCTGAAATGTTGCGCCGCCCTCTTAATGTCGGTTTTTCCGGTGGTGAGAAGAAGCGCGCAGAAATTCTTCAGATGTCTCTCTTGGAGCCAACACTTTGTGTTCTCGATGAAACTGACAGTGGTCTTGATATTGATGCGTTGCGTATCGTGTCAGAAGGTGTCAACAAACTACGTTCACCGGAGCGTAGCATGATTGTCATAACCCACTATCAGCGCTTGCTGGACCATATTGTACCAGATGTGGTGCATGTTCTTTCCAAGGGTAAAATTGTAAAGACGGGTGGGAAAGAACTGGCTCTTGAGCTTGAGAAAAATGGTTATGCCGACTATGTCGGTGAGAACGCTGCTTAAACGCGAGGGACAACTATGACTGCTGAAGCACGGGTGACGAAAACCCCAGCAGAAACTGGCTTGACCGAGCAGTTTGCTGCAACCAAAGTGAGTTTGGCGGGTAACACCGCTGTTCTTGCCAGAAGAGAAAAAGCCTTTGCCGTCTTTGAGGAAAAAGGGCTACCGCACCGCCGCATTGAAGAGTGGCACTACACGGATTTGCGCGGCAAGATGCGCAACGCGTTTGCCATGGCTGCTGGAGCCAGCGGGGCGGATAAAAGCGACCTTGAACAAGCTCTTGCAATAGACAGCTATAAAGTCGTTATACAAAATGGACTTTTGGTAGTAGGTCTTTCTGATTTGGGAGAGCTTGAGGCAGGTCTGACTGTACGCAGTTTAAAAGCCTCTCTTGAAGCCGGCGAAGAAGATGTCCTGAATGATGACGGGCTGGTTGACGATGCTGCCGTTTTACTGAATTCTGCATTTGCGCAGGATGGTATTTCCATTAGCGTTGCGGAAAATGTTACACTGTCCAAGCCGTTGCAGATTTTGCATGTGTCTAGCGAAGGTGAGACATGTTCTTACCCTCGTCATGACCTGCAAGTGGGTAACGGTGCAAACGCAACAATTATCGAGAGTTTTGTTGGGGCATCGGAGGCATCCTATCAAGTTAATACCTTGAGTAAGGTTTTTGTGGGTGACAAAGCAAAGGTGCTTTGGGTGAAGCTGCAAAAAGAGGCAGCCGACGCTCAGCATATCTCTAGTTTTGCGGCGACTGTGGGAGCTGACTCGGATTTCTCTCACTTTACCATAACAACAGGATCATCCTTATCACGTAACCAGATTTGGATAAAATGTGCAGGTGAGGGCTCAACGATTGGATGCCGCGGTATATCCATGCTTAACCAAAAGCAACATGCTGATGTGACATTGCTTGTTGACCATGCAGTCCCTTCATGTGACAGCCGCGAATTCTATAAGTCTGTTGTCGATGATCAATCTCATTCAGTCTTTCAGGGGAAGATTATTGTCGCTCCTGATTCCCAAAAGACTGATGGGCAGATGATGGTCCAGTCTTTGGTTCTCAATGATGATGCGCAAGTCAGTGTGAAACCAGAACTGGAAATCTTTGCTGATGACGTTCAGTGTGCTCATGGTGCGACCACAGGAGATATTGATGAAGATCTTCTGTTCTATTTGCGTGCTCGAGGTATACCAGAGAAACAGGCTCGTCACCTGCTCATTATCGCTTTCCTCGCTGAAGTGATTGAGGAATTGGACAACGAGGCTGTGATTGAGGTTCTGGAAGCTGAAGTCAGAAGCTGGCTCGGCACAGAAGAGGTATAATTTCTATGAACATCCGCGAAAGGATTGATCCCGTAATGCCAGTCTACGATTTGGAGAAAGTCCGTCGGGACTTTCCAATTCTTTCGCGGGAAGTCTATGGAAAGCCTCTGGTTTATCTGGATAATGGTGCATCAGCGCAAAAGCCCCAACAGGTTATTGATGCGATAACTAACAGTTACTCTCATGAATACTCTAATGTTCATAGAGGGTTACACTTTCTTTCTAATGCAGCTACTGAGCGTTTTGAAAGTGCTAGGGAAAAAGTTCGAACATTCTTGAATGCTCCAAGCATCGATCAGGTTGTCTTTACCCGTTCCTCTACAGAGGCCATTAACTTGGTTTCTTACGGGTTGGTTGGCTCTGTGAGTGAAGGGGATGAGATTGTTCTCTCCATTCTGGAGCATCATTCGAATATCGTACCTTGGCATTTTCACCGTGAGCGTTCCGGCGCTGTTCTTCGTTGGTCACCTGTGGCAGATGATGGGACATTCTTGTTGGATGAGTTTGAAAAGCTTCTGACAGACAAGACCCGTCTTGTTGCAATAACGCAAATGTCAAACGTGACGGGAACTGTCGTCCCAATTAAAGAAATATGCCGGTTGGCGCATAGTCGTGGGGTTAGGGTCCTTGTGGATGGCTCGCAAGGTGCTGTTCATATGCCAGTGGATGTCCAGGATTTGGACTGTGATTATTATATTTTCACTGGGCACAAGGTGTATGGCCCCTCTGGCATTGGAGTTCTCTACGGAAAAAAAGAGGCCCTTGAAGAGCTTCGTCCCTTTAATGGCGGTGGAGAGATGATCAAGGGCGTGACAGAAGACATCGTAACCTATGCTGATGTCCCACACCGCTTTGAAGCGGGAACTCCGCCCATAGTTCAGGCCATTGGCTTGGGTGCAGCCCTTGATTATATGGAGAGTTTGGGGCGGAACAATATTGCGCGGCATGAGGAGGTACTTCGTGATTATGCGAGTGAAAAACTCGCCGAAATAGGTTCTCTGCGTGTTCTTGGGACAACCAAGGAAAAAGGTGCCATATTCGCATTTGAAATAGATGGTATTCATGCCCATGATATTTCTATGGTGATTGACCGAGAGGGGGTTGCCGTAAGAGCGGGGACGCATTGCGCTCAGCCACTGCTATCGCGTTTTGGAGCAACGAGTACCTGCCGTGCAAGTTTTGGATTGTATAATAGTATTGAAGAGGTAGACCGGCTTGCTGATGCACTCCGGAAGGCCCAGAGAATGTTTGGATAGGACCCCATATGACTGACCAACCTCTTATCAGTGAGTTCACTCAGGAGCCGTTACAGTCGACTGAGATCAGCAATAGTTCCACCATTCCTGCAGAGGAGCTGGAGCGGCTAACATCAGATATTGTTGCCGCCCTCAAAACGGTTTTTGATCCAGAGATACCTGTTGATATTTATGAACTTGGCCTCATCTATAAAGTTGACATCGAAGACGACCGGTCTGTGAAGATCGATATGACGCTAACTGCTCCAGGTTGTCCGGTTGCAGGCGAGATGCCAATTTGGACCGAGAATGCCGTGAGCGCGGTCCCTGGAGTAAGTCATGTAGATGTAACGATGGTTTTCGATCCTCCGTGGGACCCTAGCCGTATGTCAGATGAAGCCAGAGTAGCGCTAAACTACTTCTAGGTGCATGGTTGTATGAATTAGTTGGAGGGATTGAGATGGCTGGGTTGGCTGATTTCAAAATTATATCGGTTGATGATGAGGCGGCTGCTCAAATTCAACAAATTATGGCTAGTCGCAGCGAAAAAGTTGAAGGCTTGCGAATTGGAATTAAAAAGGGCGGCTGTGCTGGCATGGAGTATACCATGGACTTGGTGGAGCAGGCCCAGCCTGGTGATGATATTGTTGAAGACAATGGGGTGAAGGTGTTTATTGAACCCTCGGCCGCCCTTTATCTTCTTGGTACAAAAATGGGATTTGAATCGACCAAATTTCGCTCGGGGTTCACGTTTAAGAATCCCAATGAAATTTCTGCCTGTGGGTGTGGTGAATCTGTAGAGATTTCTCCAGCAGAGTTACCAAACTCCTAAACGTATTAAAGGTTCTATCGTGTCGTTATTTGAACGCTTAAAAGCGGACTGTCCTGTTGTTTGGAATAACTATATTGACCATGAGTTCACACGGGGGGTAGGGAATGGCTCTCTGTCTAAGGACGCTTTTTTGCGATATCTTGCCCAAGACTATCTATTTTTGATTGAGTTCTCGCGGGCCTATGCTCTTTCAATATATAAGAGCAATACCCTTGATCAGATGAAAAGGGGCCTAAAAGGCGTCCAGTCCATTTTAGATACTGAAATGCAGCTTCATGTCCGTTTCAGCGAGAAGTGGGGCATTCATGAGCAAGATTTGGTAAACACCAAACCCGAGATAGCAACAACAGCTTATACTCAATTCGTACTACATTCCGGCATGAAGGGGGACCTGTTAGATTTGAAGGTTGCTTTAGCGCCTTGTGTTATCGGCTATGCCGAGATAGGGCGGAGCTTACTTCAAAGTTCCAATGCAACAGGTGCCGAAAATCCTTTCAACGATTGGATATTGGAATACGCGGGTGAGGAGTACCAAAACCTTGCTAATGAGGCGATCCAGGAATTGGACCTTCTAGCCTCTGAGTATATGACAGAGCAAAGGTATTCGCGGGTTTTAGAGATTTTTGAAAAGGCCACTCAGTTAGAAGTTAATTTCTGGGATATGGGGTTGGGGCGTTAAGCCCCAACTGCGGTCAATAGGAGAGGCACGAATACCTGCGGGTGATTTTTAAAGTAGGTAGTAAGCGTTAGTTTCAGGCCTGAGATGCCACGAAACTTCCAAATTTCGACCTAAGCTACTTGACCAAAATCTGGAAGATCAAGTTCAGTTTTTACAAGGTTACGCCCCATGCCCTTCGCTTGATAAAGGGCAGCATCGGCCCGTTCTATCAGACTTTGACTGGTATCCCCGCTCCGAAATGAAGCGACGCCAACTGAAAGCGTTATGCGTCCCAAGTTCTCACCAGTAGAGCGCTTAATCAGTTCTTTAGACAGAACTGCCCTTCTGATTTTTTCGGCTATTTCCTGTGCAACTGTCAATGAAGTTAGGGGAAGGATGACGCCGAACTCCTCACCACCATATCTACAAGCTATATCTTGAGGGGTCACGTTTTGTTTGGTTGCCATGGCTACCAATCTCAATACCTGATCACCTGTTTGGTGGCCATAATTATCATTAAACTGTTTGAAGTGATCTATATCGGTAATTAGAAGAGCGAGTGGCGTTTCACCTTCATTTGCCGCTTGCACAGCTCTGTCAAGAGTTTGATCAAAGTGCCGCCGATTATAAAGGGTAGTTAGCTCATCTTTCAACGATTCAGCGCGAATGGTTTCGAGGTTCTCATGAAGGTCGGAAAGGTGGTCTCGGGCAGTCAGAAGCTTATCTTGGTGAGCCCGGTTGATGTCCAATGTAGATGCCGTAATTCGAATAAGATCAAGAGTGAGTAGCTTGAGTTCACTTTGTGTGAGCTCAGTTCCCATCTTATCCAAAGCTGTTTCCAGATGATCAACGTAAAGGGTGTTCTTTTGTGAGCTTCGCTTCAGTATCTCTACAAGATCATTAATCTTGTCAGTGACTTTGCCCCCAACCTCATCAATGCGTTCACTCAGACGATCAACTGATAGATAGCGATTATATATACTATCCGCTTGTTCCTCTGTGAGTTTTCCCGTCTCACTTAGGATCTTGTTGATTGAGCGCGTCAGATTTGGGTTTATACCTGAAGAGTAACTGTACCAAAGCTCATAGTTTCTAGGAAATGCAGGGATTTCACTAGTTTTAATATGCTTTAATGCGCTATCTGCATAAACAAGAGAACGTTTGATATTTTCGTCTTTTGACATCGAAAGCTCGTAGCTAATAACCACATTGGGAGGTTTCCCCAGTGTGGTTATTAAAGACGTAACCCTAAATCAAGGTTAACAAAAACTTAAAATTTTAGGTTAATTGGCTATTTGAGGCGAGAGTCAAATTCGCGCAAAATGAATGCGGGAACGTGTGAGCTGTTTTTGAATAAGACTAAGTCTTCTGGGTGCGTACGGCTATGAGCTGGCTTGCTGGAGACCTGTTCGTGATAAGCTGCAGGCACTGAAGGCTGTGGCGTCATATCTGTGATAAGTGTAGAATCAGGCTGGTCTTCCATTTTTGTTTGCCGTGTAACCTTTTTCGAGCTGCGAGTTGTTGTTTTATTTCTGGAAGACGAGCTTTTTGGTTGCCGCTTCCGGGATTTTTTCTCTTCTGCGAATGCAGCAAAATCAAGTGGAGAGCCAAGCCATTCCAAGTTTTTGGAAATATTCTCTTCGATGGCTTTCAATAGCTTTTCATCTTTACCTGTAACAATTGATGTTGCAGTGCCACTTCTTCCCGCGCGCCCTGTTCTACCGATCCTGTGTACATAATCTTCAGCGTGCAGGGGAAGGTCATAGTTAAACACATGGCTAACGCTTGGAATGTCCAGACCTCTGGCCGCTACATCACTGGCAACAAGAATGGAAATATTCCCTTTCTTAAAGTTATCAAGCATTGTCATTCGGGTACGCTGATCCATATCCCCGTGTAGCGCACCTACGGAAAAGCCGTGTTTGTCCAGAGAGCGGAATAGAATTGATACATCCCGTTTTCGGTTGCAGAAAATAATCGCGTTGGTGAGCTCTTCAGCTTGATTGATTTGATCCCGCAGAATAGCCCTTTTTTCGTAATCCTCAGGCTCGGACGCAACAACCCTTTGGGTAACAGTGTCCGCAGTTGTGGAGGCTTTGGCGATTTCAATTTTTTCCGGGTTATGGAGAAAATCGTCTACAAGCCTTTGAATTTCTGGAGGCATCGTCGCCGAGAAGAAGAGTGTTTGGCGTGTAAAGGGTATTAACTTACAGATGCGTTCAATATCTGGAATGAAGCCCATGTCCAGCATGCGATCAGCTTCATCAATAACCAAGATATCGACACCTTGTAAGAGTAGCTTTCCTCGTTCCACATGGTCTAGAAGGCGTCCTGGCGTCGCGATTAGAACATCGGCACCGCGTTCCAAAATTCTGTCTTGATCGCCGAACGAAACGCCGCCAATGAGGAGCGCCACGTTTAACTTTTGGTTTTCACCGTATTTTCGGAAGTTCTCTTCAACTTGAGCAGCAAGTTCTCTTGTAGGCTCGAGTATGAGTGTTCTTGGCATACGTGCTCTTGCACGGCCCTTTTCCAAAAGCGTAATCATCGGAAGAGTAAACGAGGCTGTTTTCCCAGTCCCTGTTTGAGCAATTCCGAGGACGTCCCGGCGCTCTAGGACATGAGGAATGGCTCCTGCCTGAATGGCAGTGGGCTCTGTGTAGCCAGACTTTTCAACAGCTGCGAGAACTTTCTCGCTTAGTCCAAGAGAGGAAAATGACATTACAGTTGCGATCTTTACGGTGAACTCCAGAAGATATGGCTCCCAATCAATTAGGGTATCTTCACTCAATATGATCGGCACACTACATGCCCAAGGTATATTGTCAATAAATTCCGAGTGTTCTGCATGTGAAATGAGCAAATTTACATGCATAAACTGGGGAGCTATATTGAGCAGGTACTTTGACGGGAGGCTTTAAGTATTGAGAAGCATATCCCCATAGAAGGCTTTTATATCTTTGTGATAGCGAGTTTGTAGCTTTCTTGTAAGAGTGCTGTGATCTGGTCCGTTAAGGAAGTTATGATCGGTTTGAAGTTGGTTTTGTAATCTGGGGCATTCTCCAATTTCAAGTCCGTGATGGAGAATTAGTAACTTCCTCAGGCGCTCCCACTCGTCCCTTTGGTTTTCGGTTCGAAAGTAAAAGGACGGAATGAGCTTTCCCTTGTAGCTGACTATATCACTTTGGCTGCGAAAGAAGTTATCTGCCCTGTAATCAGGTATGGAGACAATGCGGTTCACAAATTTTTTAAATGTTTGGCCGGGAACGATGCCGTAATGCGCAAGCCGAGAGGATGCGGTATTTGTATGTGCAATGCGTTTAGCGTAGCAATCAGTTATTTTGGCAAGAGGGTCTCGTGTAAAGGTAATGGTTAGGCACCTGCTGCTGCTGCGCACTAGGTCACGTGCAGATGCAATTTCAAACTGGCACAGAGAGATGAGGGGAGAAGGGTGTCTAAGGTGAAGTGGTTTCCCATATCCCTCGGTTAATAATGCCAGCCTTTCAAGTAGAGTTGGAAGCAGGTTTTCGGCTACATCCGGAATTCGTGCAACGGCAATATTGAGATCTCTGAGTAGAAAGAAAGATTGATCCCGAAGTGGGCGTCTCGATTTGTCGTAGAGGCTGTAAGCAGCTTTCAGCATAATGCCAGCCAACTCTGGTGTGCAGGAAACGGGTGTTGTGATCTCGAATCTTTATCACAACACAATCCTTGCACATCTCATCGAGATTTCAGATCCTTTACAAATCTAGGTCACTGGTAAATGCTGCTCTTTCTTGAATAAACTGGAAGCGTGCTTCGGGCTTGTTACCCATTAACTGCTCCACGATATCTCTAGTGTCATGAATGTTATCTTCATTGATAACAACCTTTAGAAGTGTCCGCCGCTCCGGATGCATGGTCGTCTCTTTCAATTGGGCTGGTAACATTTCGCCAAGACCTTTAAAGCGCCCGATTTCTACTTTGCCGTTTTTCTTGAACTCTTTTGCCAGAAGCTGGTCCCTGTGCTCATCGTCTCGCGCATATAAAGTTTTGCCGCCTTGGCTTATGCGATAAAGTGGAGGAACTGCTAGGAATAAATGACCGTGATCAATGAGTTCGGGCATTTCGCGATAAAAGAATGTTATGAGAAGTGCGGCAATATGTGCGCCATCAACATCAGCATCTGTCATGATGATGATCCGCTCATATCGAAGGTCTGTATCCTTGTAATTAGAGCGAGTGCCGCAGCCAAGCGCTTGCATCAGGTCCGCAAGTTGCTGGTTTGCAACGAGTTTGTCACGGCCAGCGTTGGCAACGTTCAGGATTTTACCTCTTAAGGGAAGAATGGCTTGCGTGGCGCGGTTGCGTGCTTGCTTTGCTGAGCCACCCGCTGAATCGCCCTCCACGATGAAGAGCTCTGTTCCTTCTGCTTGGCTGGTGGAGCAGTCCGCCAGTTTTCCAGGTAATCTTAGTTTTCTAACCGCTGTCTTACGTGCAACGTCTTTCTCTTGCCGACGTCGCATGCGCTCATCAGCGCGCTCGATAACCCACTCCAAGAGCTTGTTTGCTTGGTTTGGGCTAGCGGTTAGCCAGTGATCAAAGGAGTCACGAATTGCATTTTCAACAATGCGGGTGGCAGCGTTGGTTGCCAATTTATCCTTGGTTTGTCCTACAAATTCAGGCTCCCGAATAAAGACAGAGAGCATTGAGGCGGCGGACGTTAGAATGTCATCACCGGTTATGTGAGCGGCTTTTTTGTTGCCAACTAACTCTCCATAGGCCTTTAAGCCGCGAAGTAGAGCATACCTAATGCCCGTTTCGTGGGTGCCGCCCTCAGGTGTTGGGACTGTATTACAATAGGACTTGGAGAAGCCGTCCCCCGCAAACCAGGAAACAGCCCACTCTACCGCTCCGTGTTTGCCGGTGGCGCTTGTTCTGCCAGAGAAAGCTTCATCAGTTACAAGGCGTTCATTTTGAAGAGATTCTTGAAGGTAATCTTTTAGTCCGCCAGGGAAATGGAATGTGGCTTCCCGGGGAACTGCCTTTAAATCGGCACACAACTCAGGTGCGCAGCGCCAGCGTATTTCTACGCCTCCAAACAGGTAGGCCTTAGAACGCGCCATCTGTAGAAGAATCTGAGGCTTGAATTTTGCGCTTTTCCCAAAAATCTCAGTGTCCGGCTTGAAACGAACCATTGTGCCGCGCCGATTGTGGACATCGCCCACATGTTCAAGCGGGCCTTGAACAATTCCTTGTTTGAAGTTTTGCCGGTAAAGCTGTCTGTTCCTGGCAACCTCTACCACCAGATCCTCGGAGAGGGCGTTAACTACAGACACGCCAACACCGTGAAGGCCGCCAGATGTTTCGTATACCTTACTGTCGAACTTACCGCCCGCATGAAGTGTCGTCATAATGACTTCAAGGGCGGACTTGTCCTTGTATTTTGGGTGAGGGTCAATGGGAATGCCGCGACCATTGTCGGTAACGGACAAGTAGCCGTCATTGTCCAAGTACACGTCAATCCAGCTGGCGTGCCCTGCGACGGCTTCATCCATTGAGTTATCAATGACTTCCGCAAATAAGTGATGGAGTGCTTTTTCGTCGGTACCACCGATGTACATTCCCGGTCGCCGGCGTACAGGTTCAAGTCCCTCCAGCACTTCAATATCGGCAGCCGAGTAGTCTTGAGTACTGTTTTTCTTGGAATTTTTAGCAGGTTCAAGGTCAAGCTTCTGAGCGCTTGCAGATTTTGAAACGGGCTTGCCAAATTCATTGCCTTGATTTGGAAGGGCTGTTTCGGCGAATAGATCGTCTCTTGAACTCATTGTCTCTCTTTAACTTGCTTATACCGGCCAAAAAGTCGGCCAGGATTCCAATATGCGCAGTAATAACAAGGTGCTACCATCTGTCAAATAGACGCGGAAGAGACCCTTGTTTTGTTTTAAAGAAACTCTCAGCGCCTTTGCATATAAGATTAATAGCCCGTTTAGAGTTAGGACCAAATAGGGAAAGGGGAAAAAAGGACATTTCTGCATTTAGCCAACAGAAAAATAGTAGCAGAAAGACTTGGAATTGTCTGTTGTGATGGTGCGTGGGTAGCCTGCTGGTCAAAGTGTAATTTGGTACAAGGGGTATGGAAGTGGCGTGCTTTGTACTTTGTTGCTCTTATGCAACTAGTCACGTTCTAAGAGGGAAGTTTCCTTTAAAGGAATGGCGAAGTTGGTTAATGTGAAATATTAGAGGACAAGGTTTGGAGACACTTGTTGAATTAGTCGCAATAAGCTGAGGAATTCATAGAAGTGTCGTAATTCCAATGTGATTTGGGGCCAAAATTGACACTATTTGAAAACATGTATGGTTGAACATGTTTAATTTGAATTGTTAGACCAAGAAGTTAGTCGGGCTGGGCATTACACTGATGAATGAAATGTATAAAGTTGGCATTCCTGTGGGGAGTTCACCTAATACAAGCCATTCTTTTTTCAAGAAAATTCAAGCTGCTAGGTCACTGTATCTTGCATCTGTCTGCTATGTCGTTCTTGGAGGATATGCTTTCGGGTTTGATGGGGCGCAGACACAGGACTCTGATCAGAATGCTTTGCAGGCTGTGAGTAATTTTGCCCAGATGTCTCCAAAGGAAGCGATGCGCTTTGGGGCAAAGGCATATTACTCGGGTGATAAAGAATCCGCTCTTAAACCCCTCCAGTATGCGGCTGAGCAAGGCGTGCCCATGGCGGCATGGAAGCTCGGCCAGATGTATGCCGAGGGTGATGGTGTGCAAGAGGATGATGGAATTGCTTTTGGTTACTTTTCTCAGGTAGCCCATCAAAGTGGGCAGGCCAATCCTGATGGCCAATCTGCTCCATTTATTGCCAACTCTCTTGTGGAACTGGGTACCTACTATCTGAAGGGGATAAAGGGGACTGAAGTTGTCGCGGATAGAAGGCGCGCAAAAGACTTATTTGCTTATGCTGCCACGTATTTTGGAAATGCAGATGCGCAATATGAACTGGGAATGATGTATCTTGAAGGGGAGGATAAGCCCCGTTTGCGCCAAGCTGCGCGCTGGTTGAAGTTGGCGGCTCAAAAAGGTCACCTAGATGCGCAGGGGCGCTTTGGTGAGCTTTTATTTTTCCAAAAAGACAATCCCCGTCTTAAGGTTCGCGGGTTATTCTGGTTGAGCTTGGCGAGGCGTCAAGTTTCTGATCAGGAACATGCTTGGCTTATCAAGTCCCATGAGCAGGCAAGGGCGCTTTCTAACGAAGCTGAACGGGCCAAGGCGGCAAAGTGGGCAGATGCTTGGCTACAAAAGAAGCAAGTGAATGTGGCGGTTGCCGACTAGAAGAATGGAATCAGGAACTTAACTCCCTGCATAGCGGCGCGAAACTATCCACTGGTGATTAGCGCATGAGACTATGGAAAAGTTATTTTTCCTATTGCGTTTGAAAGGGGAGGTGCCTATATACCTGCCTCAAGAAGACGTCGGGAGACGTTGAAGAAAAACGGGGCATAGCGCAGCCTGGTAGCGCATCTGGTTTGGGACCAGAGGGTCGCAAGTTCGAATCTTGCTGCCCCGACCATTTCTTCAATTATCCTGCTGGACGGGGCATAGCGCAGCCTGGTAGCGCATCTGGTTTGGGACCAGAGGGTCGCAAGTTCGAATCTTGCTGCCCCGACCATTATCTTCTATAACTCTGTTGGCGGGGCATAGCGCAGCCTGGTAGCGCATCTGGTTTGGGACCAGAGGGTCGCAAGTTCGAATCTTGCTGCCCCGACCATCAAAACTTCTCCCCTTTTAAATATTGTTTGTTTATGCGGATTCTTTCTCATTTTCTTGGGGAACGGCTTGAGCCGTTCACTGAATGGGCAACGGTAAACTATTCAATTTTCTTGGAAAATATCAAAATAACGACAGTTGATGTGGTTCGTGCGGAAAACGGAGTGTTTTGTGCGCGAGATGTCTGCTGGTGTGCTCTGTGTGTTCGCTGGTTGCCTATGATAAGTGTCTGGTCGATCATGAGGCCTACGAGGTGTCACTGTTGAAACGACACCTCGTAGTTTTGTAGTTGGAGCCCGCCGCGTGCTCGCCTATTTAGATGGAGCACGCTCTACAACTTTATTTCACGATATGAGCCCTGCAGCCCGTTCCATGAACCAATAGGAGGCCATGAGGCCGATGCCGGTGATCAGGACCGTATTGACTGCGCCTTGATGACGCCTGACGGGCGGGATTGCCATCATGACCAGTTTTGCGGCAACAAGGACCACTGCGATAAAGATCACCTGTCCAATTTCAACGCCAAGGTTAAAGAACGCGAGTGCGGTGAAGTGGAGGGACTGAGGCAAGCCGTAATCAGATAGAACACTGGCAAAGCCGAAGCCGTGCAAAAGGCCAAAGAAGCTGGCGAGTGCGACAGGATAGCGTTTCGTTAGTGTATCGGGGTTCTTGCGTGCAATTTCCGCAGCCAGAACAAGAATACTCAAGGCAATGAGAACCTCGATGAAAACAATAGGTACCCAAACCAGTTGCATGCTGGATACAACTAGTGTGATCGAGTGGGCAATTGTAAATCCGGTTACTGTTATAAGGAGCTGGCGGAAACTTCCTGCTATATATATGAGACAGAGAATAAACAGCAGATGGTCGTAGCCGATCAGAATGTGTTCTGCGCCCGAGACCACATACTGCAATGCCACTTCCGTGAGGGTCTTGTCATTATAAGGATGCAGGACGAATACATCTGGAGCGACGAACTGTTGACTTTGATTTCCCTCAATATCCTCCAATATCAGTAGGCTGGACAAGGCCGGATTGGCACCGGGGAATGTTATGTTGACTTGTCGCTCTGTGCGCTGCCCAGAACATTCATAGAGAACCTTTCCGCTTAAGCGGGCAGGGAGTGTTTGGGGCTGCTGCTGATTTGGATTGGAACACAATCCGCCGGACAAAGTGATGGAAGGCGCGAGGTGATCCTCCATGACCGGCGGGATTTTCCATTGCAAGGAAACTTGCGTTGGAGAAAGCTCCTGAAGCTTTATGTAAATGGGTCGCCCTTCATGTGCGGCGCTACTTGCACATGTGAAGAAACCCATGAGAACGAATAGGAAGGCTCTCAAAGTACGTCCTCTCTTGTGATGATGTTGTAATTTGAGAGCATCTTCTCATAGTTGATTTTCTTGTTATGTTCCTTGTTTGATCTCCTTATGTCCCAAAGAACAGCAGTAGCGACTTCCTCGAGTTGAGGAATGCGGGAAGGCTTGGAATCGTTGATATAAAGAAGGTGGGCGCCGTGTTCGGATATAAACGGCCCCTGCCAGTTTTCCGAGGTGGTGTTATCAAAGGCGGATTCCGCGAAATTACCGCCAAAGTGATTTGAAACCAGCGTATAGGGGCGATCTTGATAACTTCTGTTGTACAGGAAGCGGTCTCCGTACTTGGCCGCATCGGAAAAGGAGACTTGCTGGCTGTTCAACTGCGGCAGTAGGTGGGTTGCCATTTGCTTGGCCGCATCGAAGCCGTTCTTTTCACCGGAAAAGAAGATATGGGTGAAGCTCATGCTGGCTGGAACCCGGTAGGTCTCCTGATTCTCCTTAAAATAGGCGATCAGATCCTCTTCCTTGACCTCTGGCATATCCTGAAGGAAGCCAGCGGATACATATTCCATCTTGAGTATCAAGCGGCGCTTGATGACTTCATCATTACCATCAAGTCCCAATGAGAGCGCTTCATTATAAAGGACCTGATCACGCACGTAATCGGCGTGCAAGGTTTCTTTGCTCTGCTCATCTAGAGCTTCAAAATGCTCTTCTGCGTTTCCGGGAGTGAAGCTCTTGGCGCGAAATTGCATATAGTTGATCAGTGCAGGTTTCGTGACTTCAATCTGGTTTTCACTTGTCCGCTCCAATTGCTCAGGAGCAAGCCCCTGCACGGCAGAGTAGAGGAGAAACCCCAATCCCAAAAACTGGAAAAGAGGCTCCTTTACTATTGTTTTCAATGGCATAGTAATTCCGTTAGCTGTTTGGTGTGAACCAGATAGGTGAAGTGTACGCACGTTCTTGAAGGGTTGCAGGACCTTCTTTTGGCGTATTGATTTTTAACGCAAGACCATCTAGCAGCGAGTGGCGCGGGGTTGGGATTTCCAGAACTCGAGCATAATAAAATGCATGATGTTTATTGTTGAAATCGGGGTCCTGCCAAACGGTTGACAGTTCGGCCTGACCAATGTCATTTGTATACCCGCCGGTTTTCAAATCTACTGTGTTGCCCACAGGTGGCAATTTGCCATCGGGGTTCACATTTCGATCACCTGACCACGAGACATTGTAGACCTTCTCATACTGCTTACCATTTTCATCAACCCAGCCCTTAATGATCTGGACGCGGTCCAGATTGGCGCCGATCGGGTCTTTTGTTGCTCGGATCAGGAAGCTTGGTGCCTTGGTTGAAGCCATGGAGGAAGGGGGTAAGTCACTTCCCATAGGTACGCCTTGGTTGTAACCGATTTCCGGCAACTCTTCGGCATCGGCCATGCTTTCTTCAAAGTTCCAGCCGCCAAACATGCGCACTGCCATGCGTGAGCCTGTTGTCGCGTAAACTTCGCGGCGTTTGAAAGCCGCATAAATTTCTTCGCGTGTATTCTCTTTGGCCCAAACGGCTGCAAGGCCCGCTGCGGCCATTTTCCAGCCACCGGAAATGGGCTCGCCGTCCTGACCGGAGCGGCGCTTTTCGGCTGGAATTGAATCAAGAGCATACTTGCCAAGGAAGTTATCTTCTTCAGCGGTTGACAGGCCGGTGTGGGAATCGGTGGAACCGATCATGCCGAACTTGTAGGGATTCGCGCCAATCTTCTGCTCTATCTGAATACCGGTCTTCAGGGCCGAGCGTATAAAGTCACCTGATTGCGGATTGAATTTGTACTGCCCCTTCTGGATGTAGTTTGTGTAGTTTTCGAAATCAGCAAACTCATCATCAGGAGAAAGGGAAGGGTGGGTTTCCGAATCGCCCTTCACCTGTGTCACTTCCACCACAGGCTCCCAGTTCACACGGGTGCGTGCATAATCCTGCGTAATCGGGCGGCCCTTCAGTGTGGTCTCTGCAAACATATACCCCTTTGATATGTTTGAGTTGTGAGGGATTGCGACAAACCGGGCGCCAGTTTTCTTGGAGGTTTCATCCAGGAAATTCCAAAGCTGTTCCGGATATTCGCCCTGATCAGATCCGAAGGGGCGGAATTGACGGGCTTTGTCACCACCGTCGGGGGTAAAGACTACGCGGTGCAAGTTGGCGCCTGTGGGAACGGAGCTCCACTCCCAGCCGATAAAACTGGTGAACTTGCCGGGGTCGTTGTGATGCTCTGCTGCATCCACAATTTCGTGCCACGCAACGCGTTGGGTGCCGGAGGTGTCGCCAAGCTCGTTACGACTGTTGGGGTCGTCGTGATTGGGGTCGGTGATCGGATCTGAGCCCGGATTTTGACCAGCTCGCGGCATCAAGTCGGAAAACAGCTCGAAGCCACCTTCAGGAGTTGCGACGGAGTTTTTCAATAAGCGGATCACCAGCATGCGCTTTAAAGAGAGCATCATACCAGCATCCGGCTTAAGGTCTTCACCTTTCAAGATGGACTGCACCACGCCCATGCCTTCGGCATGATCTGAAACCACTAGAAAATCAAGGGGGGTTTTGATCTGAACGCGGGCACCGGTGTAAGGGTGAACAACAGGCAGTCCTTTTGCCCACCTATAGGCAGTGTCCGGATCCGCTGACTTGTTCTGATTCAAAAACGCATCGAATGAGTAGGACGTATGAAGGTGGGTATCTCCGAAAAGAAGTTCACTAGGATATTTATCGGATTGCGCGAGTGATTCGCCAGATGATGCTATAAGCGTAAATATTCCGCTTGAAATAACAAGCGAAGCCGCCAAGGAGCCACGATTAAACAATATTCCCTCCCAGAAAATGCGAAATCTATTCATGTATTGCCGGATTTAGGCATAACTTTTATCTATCATCAATAGCCGTTGCCCTGTGAAATACTGTTTTAATACGGATAAGTTCGTCAAAATCACTTGTTTTGTGCGGGTTATTCTTGACGAAAAATGATCTGTGATGAAATAATTTTCCAAGTTCTGGTCCATGTTTTAGGTGGGTAGGGCCAAACAATTCTGGATTAAGACAGGGGGCACATGTAGGTATGCACACCAGATACGAGGAAAGATCGAGGACAATACTGTGAAGAGTGAAGAAGAGGTTGACCGCCGGTTTGCAACCACACTGGCACGTGGCCTGAAAGTGCTCAGGGCCTTTCGCCCCTCTGATGACGGGTTGGGGAATCAGGAAATTTCCAAGAGAACCGGGATACCCAAGTCCTCCGTCTCTCGCCTGACCTTCACACTTCATAAATTGGGATACCTTTCCCACTCCCACCGTCATGACCGGTATCGCTTTGGTCCTGCGGCTCTGGCTCTTGGCAATGTTGCCAATGCCTCGGTGACGTTTGTCGAAGCTGCCAACCCCTTGATGCAAGAGCTGGCGGATGAAACGGGAACGCTGGCGATCATTGCTGTGCGCGATGAGCACAAGATGCTTTTGACAAAGACTTGGCGGCCCAAAGGGGGATCCACCATCTGGCTGGATGTGGGAACCCGTATTCCACTTGCCCAATCCTCCTCAGGTCATGCTTATCTTGCCAGTCTTTCCGATCAGGAGTTTGAGAACGCGTTGCAGCAGATTTTACCGGCTGATGCTAGTGTGAATGAGGAATTGCTGCGCCGGTTCCGCCGTGAGGGCTACCAGCAGATGATCAACAACGGTTTTGTAAGCCCTGCACCGGAGCAGCGCTATGCGGAAACCATCAATGCTGTGTCCACGGGCTTTAGAAGTAACGACTTTGGAGACCCGGTTGCCATTTCGTGTGGAGCGACCAGTGAAGACCTATCCACTGCAAAACTGTTCGAAGAAGTTGGACCAAAGTTGAGGGATAAGGTGCGCGAGCTTGAAAAGTCCATGGGGTTGCCACCGGTGATGGTGACACGGGGGTAAGCGCCCATAAGATTAGGGAAGTCCTAGGGTTGTAAGACCGGAGCTGTGTTCTCACATGCTCCGGTTTTTTTTAACCATTCTATAAATTCTGCATTTTAGAATAGTGTGATGCATATTGAAACTCACAGGAAAGTGTGCAAGGATTGAAACCATGATGAACGATGGTGGTGTTTGATGGGAGACAAGTGCCACTTAGGGAGGAATTGGTAATGCACAAAGGCGAAGTACGCAGCGGTATCGACTATAAAGTTGTCGATGGTGTCGCACTTTTCACAGTAAGTAACCCCCCGGTGAACGCGCTTTCTCACGCCGTTCGAGTGGACTTGGAAAAAAACCTCAAGCTTGCTGCTGAAGACGAGACTGTCAAAGCGATAGTTCTGACCGGTCAGGGCAGGGGTTTTATAGCCGGTGCCGACATTCGTGAGTTCAAGAAGCCACCACAGCCTCCGCATTTGAACGAGCTCATCAGTGGACTGGAAGACAACGGTAAAATCGTTATTGCAGCTATTCACGGTGCAGCGCTTGGTGGCGGGCTGGAAATGGCGCTCGGGTGTCATTATCGCATTGCCCATCCAAAATCATTGCTCGGTCTGCCGGAAGTGAATTTGGGGATTCTTCCAGGTGCCGGTGGTACACAGCGCCTGCCGCGTTTGGTTGGGCTTGAAAAAGCGCTGGGCATGATCACAACAGGTCGGCCAATTAAAGCCAATGATGCTCTTGCTTGTGGTCTTATTGACCAGATAAGCGAAGGGGATGATATGGCAGCTGCGGGGATTGCTTTTGCCAAGTCTCTCATTAGCGAGGGCAAGAAGCCTCGTGCCGTTTCTGCTCTGCCAGCTCCTGCAGACGATCCGGAACTGTTTGCTACATGGGAGAAGAAAGTTGCAAGGTCCGCCCGAGGGCAAAAGTCTCCGGTTTTATGCGTTGAATCCATCAAGAACGTCACGCAGATGCCATTTGAGCAGGGGTTGAAGCGAGAGAGGGAACTGTTCCTTCAGCTGAAGAACGACGAGCAGCATTCCGCTTTGTCCTATGCCTTCTTTTCTGATCGTGCCTTGGGCCGTCTTCCCGAGCTGGAAGGTGTGAAGGCTCGCGAGATTCAAACGGTTGGTGTTATTGGCGGCGGCACTATGGGTGCAGGCATTGCAACCTCCGCTGTTATGAACGGTTTGATCGTTACTCTTATCGAGCAGAACGAAGACGCGCTGGATAAGGCCTTTGGCCGTATCTCCAAAAACTTCGCCGCGGCTGTTAAACGCGGCAAGATGAGTCAGGAGCGTGCTGATAAACTGTTGAGCAAAAGCCTGCATATGTCGGCTGACTTAAATGACTTGGCAAACGTGGATGTTGTTGTTGAGGCCGTCTTTGAAAAGCTTGAGGTAAAGCAGGAAGTCTTTGGCAGGCTGGATAAGATTTGTAAGCAAGGCGCTGTTCTTGCAACCAATACCTCTTATCTGGATGTGAACAAGATTGCCGATGTGACGTCCCGTCCGCAAGATGTGATTGGCCTACACTTCTTCTCACCTGCCCATGTGATGAAGCTGCTGGAAATCGTTATCGCGGATAAGACAGCACCGGAAGTAACTGCGACCGGCTTCAAGCTTGCCAAAATCATGAAGAAGGTGGCAGTGCGTGCCGGTGTTTGCGATGGTTTCATCGGGAACCGTATTTTAACCAAGTACCGCGCAGCTGCTGAAGAAGTCGTACTGGCTGGTGCGACCCCATTTGAAGTAGATGCGGCCATCAAAGGCTTCGGTTTCCCAATGGGTACCTTTGAAGTGAGCGATCTGGCCGGAATTGATATTGGCTATATGACCCGCCAGCGCCGCGCATCAACTCGGGATAAACGGGAGCGGGTCTATTCGTACTCCGACCGTCTTTATGAGCAAGGCTGGTACGGCCAAAAGACCGGCAAAGGCTTTTATATCTATGAGGCCGGCACCCATAAGGGGGTACCGAACCCCGAGGTGAACAAGATTGTCGAGGCAGAACGGAAAGAACGAGGCATTATACCGCGTAAGTTCTCTGCGGAAGAAATCATCGATCGCTATATGGCAGCCATGATCAATGAGGCAGCCAAGGTTCTGGAAGATGGTATTGCCCTGCGTCCTCTGGATGTGGATATGACCCTTCTTTATGGCTACGGTTTCCCGCGTTGGCGCGGTGGTCCGCTTCATTATGCCGATCATGTGGGGCTGCCGAAAATTCTGGCCCGTATCGAGGAATATGCCAAGGACTACGAGTACTTCTGGCAGCCGTCCAAACTTTTGAAAAAGCTCGTGGATGAAGGCAAGACCTTCAGCTCCTTGAATGATCTGGCAAAGTAAACACCTAAAGTAGAGGTTTAACACATGCGTGAAGCTGTATTTGTTTCAACGGCCCGTACACCCATCGGCAAAGCCTTTCGTGGTGCCTTTAACGCCACGCCCGGCCCAACTCTTGTTGCTGAATCTGCCAAAGCGGCTGTAGAGCGCTCTGGAGTGGAACACGACATGATCGAGGATTTCTACCTTGGTTGCGCGTTCCCTGAAGGTGCCACAAGCCGCAACGTGGCACGCCTTGCAGCTATTCGCGCGGGCCTGCCGGTGACAACAGGTGGCGTGACCATTACCCGTTTTTGCGCCTCGGGCATTCAGGCCATTTCCATGGCGGCAAATGCCATTGTTCAAGATGGCGTACCGTGTGTGCTTGCTGGCGGTGCGGAGTCAATCTCCCTTAACCACAATATCAAGCACATTCAGGACCCGTGGCTGGCAGAGCATAAGCCTGCCGTTTACATGCCTATGATTGAAACTGCGGACATTGTGGCCAAACGCTACAATGTTTCCCGTGAGGCGCAGGACGAATATGCCTTGCAAAGCCAGATGCGCACCGCAAAGGCACAGAAGGCTGACTTGTTTGCCGATGAAATTATCTCGGTCAGCACTGTTAAAAAGGTGAAGGACAAGGAGACTGAAGAGGTTTCTGATGTGGCTGTCACCATTGAGCGGGATGAATGTAATCGTCCGACCACTACGCTTGAGGGCCTTTCCAAGTTGGAGCCTGTGCGTGGTCCCGAGCAGTTTATCACTGCTGGCAACGCCTCCCAACTTTCCGATGGTTCTGCAGCCGTTGTTATGATGGAAGCAAAAGAGGCTGAAAAGCGTGGCCTGAATCCGCTGGGCGCCTTCCGTGGCTTCGCCACTGCGGGCTGTGAGCCTGACGAGATGGGCATTGGACCTGTTTATGCCATTCCGCGTCTGTTGGAGCGTCATGGTCTCAAGATCGATGATATCGACATTTGGGAACTGAATGAGGCCTTTGCCTCGCAGGTTCTTTACTGCCGCGACACACTAGGCATTGACAACGAGAAGCTGAATGTGAATGGCGGAGCCATCTCCATTGGGCACCCCTATGGCATGACCGGAGCCCGTCAGGCTGGGCACATCTTGCTGGAAGGCAAGCGTCGCGGTGCCAAATACGGTGTTGTGACAATGTGCATTGGCAGTGGCCAGGGTGCTGCCGGTCTCATCGAAATTTACTAATATACACTTTGAATAAAGGGACACGTTATGGACCTGAATTATACGCCAGAAGAACTTGCCTTCCGCGATGAAGTCCGGGAGTTTTTAAAGGAGCAGCTTCCTGCATCCTTGGCAGAAAAAGTACGTAACCACCGCCGGATACCCCGTGAAGAATACATCGACTGGCATTCGCGTATCAATGCGCGTGGCTGGTTGAACCACCACTGGCCGGTTGAATTTGGCGGTCCGGGCTGGAACGCGGTGCAAAAGCATATCTTTGATGAAGAGCTTTCTCTCGCCCACGGCCCGCGCCTGTTACCGTTTGGCTTGACCATGCTGGCGCCTGTTATACAGGCCTTTGGTTCCAAAGAGCAGCAGGACTTCTTCCTGCCCAAAATTCTTGATGGAACACACTGGTGGTGTCAGGGGTACTCCGAGCCGCAGTCCGGTTCCGATCTAGCCTCCCTTAAAACACGCGCTGTGCGTGAGGGGGATCACTACATCGTAAATGGGCAGAAAACCTGGACAACTCTTGGACATCACGCAAACTGGATCTTCTGTCTTGTGCGGACAGATCCGAGTGTCAAAGCACAGGAAGGTATTTCCTTCCTGCTGATTGACATGAAAACACCGGGTATCACCGTTCGCCCGATCAAGCTGATTGACGGCAGTTCGGAAGTGAACGAAGTTTTCTTTGATGATGTAAAGGTTCCCGCATGGAACTTGGTTGGTAAAGAAAATGAGGGCTGGACCTACGCCAAGTATCTGCTGGCCTATGAGCGCACAGGTGTTGCAGGTGTTGGCTACTCAACTGCTGCGCTTGAAACCCTCAAGCGGATTGCGCGTAACCAGAAATGCCGTGGCAAGAGCCTAATGGAAAACCCTTTGTTTGCGTCCAAAATTGCCAAAACGGAAATTGATCTGATGGCAATGAGAACAACCAACTTGCGGGTTGTGGCCAAAACGGCGGCTGGCAAGTCTCCCGGTGTTGAAAGCTCCATGCTGAAGATCAAAGGAACAGAGGTTCGTCAGGAAATCAACGATCTCATGTGCCGCGCCGTTGGGCCCTATGCTATGCCGTTTGCTTCTGAAGCCGTGGATGAGGGTGCCAATGAGCAGCGTGTTGGACCGGAATACGCGTTGCCTGCCACCAAGGAGTATCTGAATAACCGGAAACTCTCCATTTACGGTGGGTCCAACGAGATCCAGCGCAACATCATCAGCAAAGCAATTATTCGACTTTAAGGAGACATCCCATGGACTTTAATCATACTGAAGAACGGCGGATGCTGAAAGACAGTCTGGCGCGTTTCCTTGAGGCAAACTACTCTCATGAACAGCGTATAAAGATTGTAGATGCTGGCAAAGACGGCTCGCCAGAGGTTTGGAAAAGCTTTGCCGAGCTGGGCGTGATCGGTGCACTGTTTAGCGAAGAACAAGGCGGCTTTGGTGGTGGTGGCTTTGATATAGCTGTTATCTTTGAAGAGCTGGGCCGTGTTGCCAGTGTCGAGCCTCTTCTCCAGTCTGCTTTGCTGGGTGGGCGATTGCTTTCTGAGCTTGGCACACCTGAGCAAAAAGGCATGATTGAGCAGATAATTGGCGGCGAGCTGAAAGTGGCTTTTGCCCACACAGAGGCAAACAATCGCTACGAGCTGGACTATGTGGACACAAAGGTTGAAGCAGCAGGTTCTGGTTTTGTTCTTAATGGTGAAAAGGTAGTTGTCATCAGCGGCGGCAGCGCGGACAAGCTGATTGTGAGTGCTGATGCTGGTGGAAAGCTCGGTCTGTTCATTGTGGATGGAAATGCCAAGGGAGTGACCCGTTACTCTCACGAGAATTTCGACGGTGTGCAGGCTGCTGAAATCAAGCTCTCCAACGTGGAAGTGCCAGCCGAAAATGTTCTGGGTGCAGTCGGCAGTGTGCTACCTGCCATTGAAACAGCCGTCGCTGCGGGTGTTGTGGCTCTTTGTGCAGAAGCACTTGGTGCAATGGAAGCAGCTCAAGCACTGACAACTGAATATGTGCGTACCCGCGTGCAATTTGGCCGCGCTATTGGTAAGTTTCAGGCGCTTCAACATCGTTTGGCGACAGTACTGGTTGAAATCGAGCAGGTTCGCTCTGCAGTTATCAATGCGGCCGGTAACCTTGAGAAGGAAGTGGCTATCCGCGAGCGCAACGTTTCTGCTGGCAAGTGTCTGGTTGGTCAGATTAGTAAGCTGGTTCGCGAGGAGGCGATCCAGATGCATGGCGGTATCGGCATGACAGAAGAATATGCCCTTTCCCACTTTGCCAAGCGTTTGACGCTGATCGACCGTCAACTGGGCGATGCCGACTACCATCTGGAGCGGATCACCAGCATGATACAGGCTGAAGTTGCCTAATGGAAAACGGCGATAGAAAATCGGTTTCGCCCCCACCTGGAGGATGGTCGGGGGCGAAGACAATGTTTGGTTTCGAATCCTCAGCGGACTTTGAAAACAATCAGGCCCATTGCTGGATTGATATTGATGAGCGCCACCTGAATTCCTTCGGGATCGTTCACGGTGCCGTTCACACCGCTATTTTGGATGTTGCCTTGGCTCTTGCTGTGTCGGTGAACGTTGGTCGCACGGACCAGCACCTGACTAACACAGTATCCCTTAATACCAACTATGTTGGAGCGGCGAGAGCCGGGCGCATAACAGCAACAGGACGTTTCACGGGAGGGGGACGTTCCATATTGTTTGCTGAGGGAGAAGTGCGGGATGAAACCGGCACTATTGTCTCCACCGCTACTGGTATTTTCAAGCGGGTCAAGAAGTAGGTACGCAGTCACTGCGTACCTACTTTCACTAACACACTGCGCAGTATTTGCGCGTAAAATTGCATGACTAGATGCGGAAAAAAAGAGTGGCGGAGAAGTCTGGTCCGCAATATTTCAGGAGGATCCCATGAGTCTAATACATGAATATCTTTCACCTATGGTTGAGAAGCATCCTGATCATATTGCTTTCATCGATTTTGATAAAACCGAACATAGTTTTAAATTTTTTGAGAAGGGAGTGCAGGAGGCAATCCAGTCTCTGAAGGAACAAGGAGCTCAGGCTGGAGACCGTGTCATTGTTCTTGGTGAAAACAGTAGCATCTATGCCGCCTACGTGATTGCATGCAGTTTTATGAAGTGCTGGGCTATTCCTTTGAATGCACGCATGACACCAGGGGAAGTGAGCAAAATTGTTGAGCATGCAACTCCGCGTGTGCTTGTTGTGACGCTTGATGCTTCTCCTGACGCTGATAAACACGTGAAAGAGTTTGGAACGCACGAGCATACAACTTGTTTGGGCCGGGTGGGAATTGCGACACCTTTTGAAAGTAACCCTGAACCTGTTTCTGATGACGGGCGTGAACAAGTGTTTGTTATGATGTATACAACAGGCACAACAGGTACACCAAAAGGTGTGATGCTTACACATGAAAACCTGCTGAGTACTACATCTTGGTCAGTTGATCGCCGGGAACTCACCCCTAAGGACAAGATCTATTCCATTCTGCCGATTTCACATGTGGCAGGTGTGACGACCGGCTTCCTGCCGACACTGCTTTCGGGGGCAACATGCTGGTTTGTCAACCGCTTCAACCCCGCAGATACCTGGGATGCCTTGCACAGCGGCGTCTCTATTTTACAAGGCATACCGCAGTTGCATGCCGCAATGGTGCACTATGGTAACTCTCAAGGGAAGGCCAAGCTGGAGAGCCCTTCACTGCGCTATGTCTCCTCTGGTGCGGCGCCGCTCGATCTTCCCAGCAAGAAACTTTATGAAGACTTTTACGATCTGAATATGCGCAATGGCTATGGGCTGACTGAGACGGCTTCGGGCATTTCCGGCTCCAACTATGAGAAGGGCAGTCCCGATATCAGTGTTGGCGCACCAATCCCTATTGTGGAAGTGAAGATTGCCGGTGCTAATGATGAAGGCATTGGTGAAATTATTGCCCGTGGTCCTAATATCATGAAGGGATATTACCGCAACCCAGAGGCAACCTCCGCAGCTTTTGACGAGGAGGGGTATTTCCATACGGGCGACCTTGGGCGGCTGGATGAACAAGGCAACTTGCATGTTGTCGGACGTTCGAAAGAGCTGATTATCCACTCCGGCTTTAATGTGTATCCGCCTGAAGTGGAGGGAATGATCAACGATCACCCTGATGTGTTGCACTGTGCTGTTGTGGGTCACAAAACGGAAAACAGCAATGAAGAGGTGATCGCCTATGTTACTCTCAAACCAGGTAGGGCCTGTTCAGAAGAAGAAATAAAGGGCTTCTTGAAAAACAAGTTGACCGCTTACAAAAGGCCTTCAAGGATTATCTTCGCCGATTACTTGCCCATGGCCTCTAGCGGCAAGATCTTGAAGCACAAGCTGAATGATATGTTTTATAAGGATGGAGTAGCTTAACTCGGGTTGTGCCTGCTTTTATTGATACTCCTGAAACTAAGGGAGGGGTAAAGGATAGTTTACCTCTCCCTTTTTTTGTTTGACGCCTTCCGTATATCGCGAGCAAAAAATCATTCCGACAGCTTCAATAATCTTATAAAATTCCATAATAAATTAGCCTGAGTGCCTATAGGAATTATTTAGTTCTTCCTAAGGGGAGGGGAAATATAAGCATGGAATGACCAGCTAGCGGGTCATTCCTTGAAGCCTGCCCATAAACAGAATTGCTTTCATAGATTTTGATAATGTAAAATTGAGCCTCACGCGGCTATTTATGAAGTTGTGCAGGTGCTGAAAGGTGAGATTTTTCTCAAGGGGGATAATTTGCCCACTCTAGAAGAGGGGGAGTCTCAACAGCCATAACGACGTGCTCACTTTACCGTCGTGTGTTCATAACGCCGACCAAAAACGAGGGGCGTGGTTCACGTCACCTTTAAATAGGGTCGCTAAACCTCGAAAGGTTACTGCTACCCCTGTGGCCTCAAGTTAATTTCATAGCTCAAGTAAGAGGTATATCCTTCTGTATTTACTGGTAAATAGTCCAAACTTCAGATGTTCAGATATTTCATGATGCCTGCTCGTATATTGTAATTTTTGATAATCTAATAAAGTTCCATAATCAAATTTCTAAATATTTCCAATAGCTATATACAGGATACACTGCTGCGTTGGTGAATGGATATGCTCCCAGAAGGCCTTGAGTATTCTATGAAATGTAAAATTTCCTTCATTAGAGTTGGCGAAATTTTCGTAGGAGGAAGGCATGAAGCGTATTGATGAACGCCTTTCATTCCAAGTAGAGGAGCGTCCGGACCATGCTGCGTTCATTGACTTTAACGGCAAGGAGTTCAGTTTCAGGCAATTGGAAGATGCAGTGGAGGCGGCCATCTTGACCTAGAAGGAGAAGGGGCGCATGTCAGGAGACTGGGTTATTATCCTCGGTGATAACTATTTTGCCTTTGCCGTGTACTTTTTGGCCTGTAGCAAGACGGGGTGTTAGGCGGTACCGACCAAAGGCCTCATGAACCCGTCAGAAATAAAGCGTGTGCTGGAATACGCCCGCCCGCGAGCTGTTGTGATAACGGTGGATGCCTCTCCCGAGCCTACTGCGTTACATCGTGTTCGGCGCTGCTCCTTTGGATGTATCTAGCAAACGTACCTTTGAAGACTTCTTTTGCCTACCTCTCGAACATGCATATGGCCTCACCGAAACTTGGAAGTTACACAAGAGGTTGGAGATAGAGAAGGGCACTTGCATATTGCCGGACGTATATGGACACCCCCGATATGCAAGCAGTGATTTATGAAACTTTGGAAGGTGAGGTCAGGCACTGACGTATATTCGGCCTCTATTTGCGACCTTACTCCGTCGCGGGCCCCTATGGAGATCCGTCGAACCGGTCCAATTCGCTTACGCGCACTTTAAATGTGCTCCGTCCGGCAGTGGTTTTCCGGTTCTGTCTCAATGACCATTTTCCTTAGCTTCTTCGGTCCTGCTCACATAGCTTATCAGGGAGCATTGCCATCTTCAGCCGATAGCAGCCTCCCGATAAGATTCTTTTGTTTGCAATAAAGCCCAGACAATACGGGCCATCTTGTTGGCAAGGGCGACAGCCACCAGCATAGAAGGTTTACGGTCCAACATCCGTTGCAACCATGCCCCCTCACGGGCACCGCGCAGCTTGGCCCACCGGACCACTGTCATTGCCCCGGTAATCAGAAGGCGCCGAATATCTCTTTGTCCCATCTTGGAGGTGCGTCCCAACCGCTCCTTACCTCCACTGGAAAACTGTTTGGGAGTTAGACCGAGCCAGGCAGAAAAATCTCTTCCCTTTGTGAAGGTTTCAGGCGGCGGCGCAAACGCCAGAATGGCAGATGCGGTGATCGGGCCGATACCAGGAACTGCCATCAAACGTGTCGCAACTTCCTCCTTTTCGGTTGTTCGGTTGATAGCCTTCAGGAGCTCATCAATTTTCTCCTGCAGGCTCACAATCTGATCGAGAAGCATATGACTATAGCTCACAACCGTTTCTGGCAGGTCCTGCCCCTTTGTTTGGAGCAGTTCTCGCAATGCCTTGAGATGAACAATCCCTTTTGCTGCAAGCAGACCATGCTCTGCCAGATGCGCCCGCAAGGCATTAATCGTTTGCGTTCGCTGGCGCACAAACAGATCCCGGGTTTTGAAAGCCATACAGCCTCCCTGCTGTTCACTGCTTTTGACGGCAACAAAGCGCATGGTTGCGCGGGAGGCTGCCTCCGCAATGGCCTCAGCATCTACTGCATCATTTTTCTGCCGTTTGACAAACGGTTTCACATAGACGGGAGGAACCAGTTTTGCCTCATGGCCGAGGCGGTTAATTTCCCGCGCCCAGTAATGAGCGGTCGCACAAGCTTCCATAGCCACAACAGTCGGGGGCAAGCTTTCTAAAAATGGCAACAGTTTTGCTCTGGAGAGTTTTTTGCTGAAAATCGGTTTTCCACTCTTGTCGGCACCATGTGCCTGAAAAACATTCTTAGCCAGATCAAGTCCTACTATGTAAAGTTCTTTCATGGACGCCTCCTATACAAGTGGTCTGACACCACTTTGGTACAGTAAAGCCTGAAAGGGGGTGTCCATCCCATCGGTTAAAGGAGTTGATCAATCACTCCGGCTTTAGTGTCTATCAGCCAAAGGTGGAGGGTGTGCTGAAGGAGTTTTCTAAGGACAAACTAGCACCTTACAAACGCCCCGCTCACATCATTTTCGTTAGCGATATGCCAAAGGCTTCAAGTGGCTAGATTTTGAAGCATAAACTGAATCCTATGCTCTTCAAAGATTATGGATTTTCAACATTTCACTTGATGATTCAGGTAGGAAAATAATGATAACCTATTGAAACTAATAAAAAGTATTGATTATCTTGTGAGGAAAGTTTCTTGGTCATTGGGTGTATGATGACTGTACAGCGTATCGCCGAAAAGTGAGTGCCGATTTAACGGGGGGAAAGGGGACTTATGATCTGGAGAACACGGTTGAAGAGGCCCTCAAACCTTGAAGGGTAAAGGGTTTAACAGGAGGGGGTAGCCTTGATACTCAAGGCGAAGGGTTACACACTCAGTTGCTGAACCCTTGTCATTGTCACTCCTTTTGAAAACGCTCACGAAGAGATATGTGAAAGTTGGGCTGAGCAAGTGGATAAGGCAGAGTTTGAACTCTGCCTTATGAAGGACTTCCCGTTATACGAAGGCTTCCTCTAAAATTTCTCTGGTTTTTTCCAGCGTAATAGACTGGTTCTCGCTCAGTTGAACGAATCCGTGTTTTTTGAGCTGGCTTACAACGGCTGTAATGGCCCTTGCCTTATCCTCGTTGTAATCGCTAAGCTGTATTGGCATGCCAAGGTCTTGATAGAACGTTTCAATGGCTTTGATGGTTCTTTCAGCCAGATCGTCGCCGTCTTTGAGATTGAAAACCGCTTTGCCCATTTGCTCCAGTTTTTCCCTCTTGTAGGAAAGTTGGTTACGAAGCAGGGACGGCTGGATAATGGACAGGGAGCGGGCGTGGTCGACGCCGTAGCGGGCGGTGAGCTCATGACCAATCATATGCGTGGACCAATCATGTGGCACTCCAAGGCCAATCAGTCCGTTGAGAGCCTGGTTTGCAACCCACATGAGGTTGGCACGCCAGTCATCCGTGTCGCGTTTGTCATATTGGTGTGCAAGTACTGTGAGATTGCGCAGCAAGGCTTCTGCGTATCCATCTTGCACCATCGCGCCGGTGGAGCGGGTCAAATACTGCTCGCAAATGTGAACCCAGGCATCCACAAGACCATTGATGATTTGGCGCTCCGGCAATGACTTCATCACATCCGGATCCAGAATAGCAAACTTTGGATAGACAGCCGGGTTATAAAAGGAGAGTTTGTCACCTGTTGCGCCATTGCTCACAACCGAAGCTGGGTTGGATTCTGATCCTGTTGCGGGCAGGGTGAGAACAACACCCAATGGCAGGGCTTCACTAAAAGTGTGCTTTTGCTCCAGAATATCCCAGCCAACGCCCTCATATAAAGTTGCCGCTGCAATGTATTTGACCCCATCAATGACAGAGCCGCCGCCAACAGCCAAAAGAAAGTCCACTTTCTCCTTACGGCAGATTTCTACAGCCTTATCAAGAGTTTCCACTTTTGGGTTTGCCTCGATACCGGGAAACTCGATCCATTCATGGTCACTAAGGGCTGCTTCAACCTGATCATAAATCCCGTTCTTTTTTATGGACCCGCCGCCATAGGCAACAAGCACTTTTGTATGAGAGGGGATTTCATCTGTGATGGCCTTGATCTGATTCTGGCCAAAGTGGATCCGTGTGGGGTTGCTGTAGGTAAACTGCATTGCAGGTCCTTTATGGTTTTCCAAGTCTACTTTTTAATAGCAGACAGGCAGAAACTATCCAACGTAGAAGACAAGTTCTCCCTTGCCAGATGGGCATCAAGACAGGGCAATGCAATAGGGCCAATGGTGATTAATAGTGCAATGACTTCAAAGGGAGGGCTCCGCTACTGACAATGATTGGGGCAGTGTAAGTGCTTCTCAAAATCCACATTGTAAGATGAAAAATATGAAGTGAACGAAGCTATTTTACTACGGCAGGTAATACATAAATAATCACAAAATATTCCATAATCATTATTTGACCATACGCTAGTTCGCTTAATACCTTAAAGAAACTCTCATGTTCCTTAGCACAGCAAAAACAACAGCTTATCAAGGAAGAGAAATGGGAAAATACAGCCTATTGTGGAGCTGAACGTGTCAGTGAGCTCCCATGCGTTGCCAGTCGTTCTAGCGAATGTCTCCAGCGGAGCTATTTACGCCAGTTCCAATCCCACCGCCAGTTAACGTATTACCATAGGGAATGCCGCCGGGGGTAGGTGCTTGAGGAATCTGGAGCCCAACAATAGGGGGGGCACTACCAAAGTCCGGTTGTCCGGGTAAGGGCAAAGTTCCCAGTAAAGGTGTGGGAGGCAATGTACCAATAGCGGACTTCAGGGAATCCTGTCTCAGGTCTGGAGCCTGTGGTGCTTGTATATTAGGCGTTACCACCGAGCGGGGCGGGGCAATTCTCGTTGAGGTGGTTCTGGAATTGTTTGATGTGAAAGGTGCCAGTTGGGCAATAATCAAAACCTGAGGGGAGTGAAGGAGCCTAGGCTCCTTCAGTAACTGTGAGTGGGGTGGTGGAGGCGGTGGTGGAGGTGCACCAGCTCCGGCTGGTGGTGGAGGTGGCGGAGGTGCACCAGCTCCGGCTGGTGGCGGAGGCGGTGGTGGTGCACCCGCTCCTGCTGGTGGTGGAGGCGGTGGTGGTGCACCCGCTCCTGCTGGTGGCGGAGGCGGTGGTGGTGCACCCGCTCCTGCTGGTGGCGGAGGCGGTGGTGGTGCACCAGCTCCTGCTGGTGGTGGAGGCGGTGGTGGTGCACCCGCTCCTGCTGGTGGTGGAGGCGGTGGTGGTGCACCCGCTCCTGCTGGTGGCGGAGGCGGTGGTGGTGCACCAGCTCCCGCTGGTGGCGGAGGTGGTGGCGGTGCACCCGCTCCGGCTGGTGGTGGAGGTGGCGGCGGTGCACCAGCTCCTGCTGGCGGCGGAGTGTTGGGATCACCTTCCTTCACTATGTCATTTACTGTCGCATCAGATTGGCTGCCTGATACGCTGCCATCATTAAACGAGCCGCCTGCAGTCCCGTCCAAGGGACCTGTAACTCCTTCCTGAGCAGGATTTACCAGACCAGTTTCAGCGGTAGCAGGGTTTGTTAAAGGACTTGGCCGTACGAGAGGGATTCCAAGCTGGGCACCTGTTTCTTGAATAGAGCGTCCATCCGACATTAAAAATCGGCCAGCAACCCACCCGTGCACACCTTCGCCTTCAACTGCGCACCAGCCATAATTGGGGCCGCAATGGTGTATCGTCGTGCTTTCACCCGCTCGCAAGACACCGGCAACCGGTTCTGAAAGAGAGGGGCCCGTTCTTACATTCACATCTGTGCTGGCTGTTGCAGCCGTGTCTGCAAATGAGAGGGAGGCATGCGAAAATCCGAACAAGGCACATGTGCAAATGAGCTTGGCCAGTTTGAACATTTTCGTTTCCTTTGTGGCTTCTTGTTTGGGCCAAGCTTACAAGCAACCGGTTAAGGGAGCCAGTTTACGCTTAAATGTTCTGCTTGCATCCTTAATCAAATTCAAATCTCAAATTCCCGGGAGAATGGAAGGGGAGTTGCTGCACCCTCATGCTTTGGAAGGCTTTGAATAAATAAGACAGGCCGATTTAAAAACAAAAAAGGCGCCCCGAATTGGAGCGCCTTTCTGCAATAGAGTAAAAAGTTGGAATATCAGGATAAAATCAACGTCAGGAGCCAATAAACGGTTCCGGAAAGAACAGCGGCAGCTGGGACTGTGATAATCCATGCAGCAATAATCGTCATGAAGTGGGAGCGGCGAACCAGCTTCCTATTCTTTTGTGACGGATCTTGCTTATAAGTTGACTTACCTGTTGTCTTTTGAACAAACTCCACGCGTTTCTTGGAGTTTTTCGTAAACCACTCACGGAAGAATCCCACACCGAATATGGCACCAACCGCAATATGGGTTGAGCTGACCGGCAAGCCCAGACCGGAAGCTACAATAACGGTGATCGCAGCGGAAAGGGCCACACAATAGGCTCTCATCGGGTTCAGTTTTGTGATTTTTTCACCCACCATCCTGATCAGTTTTGGACCGAACAACAGCAGACCGAACGAAATACCAAATGCCCCAATCACCATAACCCAAAGTGGGATGGCAACTTTAGCTTCAACCACGCCGGCCTGAATTGTGTGAACAATGGCAGCCAGTGGACCGATGGCATTAGCCACATCATTGGCGCCATGGGCAAATGACAGGAGTGCTGCGGAGAAAATGAGGGGACCACGGAACAGCTTACGCAAAGACTGGTTGCGGTTCTCCAGCCCTTCAGACTGGCGGTGGATGATCGGCTTCACAATTACCCACGAGGCGACAAATACTGCAAGGCCGATCAACAGTGCTTCCACCAAGCTGATTGAAATAATCTTTTTTAAGCCTTTGGTGGAAAGATATGCGGCAAAAGCTCCGGACATAATGGCAATGAGAAGAGGAACCCAGCGGCGCGCTGCGGTGATCTTGTCATCTTGATAGATAATTGCCAGCTTGATGAATGCGAGGAACATAGCAGCAATGACCCCGCCAAGCACAGGGGAAATAACCCAGCTGGCGGCGATGCTTGCCATGGTATTCCAGTCCACGGACGCAAAGCCAGCCGCCGCAATGCCGCCGCCCATAACGCCGCCTACAACCGCATGGGTTGTTGAAACCGGGGCACCCAGGATTGTCGCAAGGTTCACCCAGAGGGCTGAAGAAATGAGGGCTGCCATCATCACTCGGATAAAGACATCACTATTTGAAACGCTTGCAGGGTCAATAATGCCCTTTGAAATGGTGCTTACAACATCACCACCTGCAATGAGAGCACCAGCACTTTCAAATATTGCGGCAATCACTAGGGCGCCAACAATGGACAGTGCTTTGGACCCCACAGCGGGGCCTACGTTATTGGCAACATCGTTTGCACCGATATTCAAGGCAAGATAGGCACCAATGCCAGCTGCGGCAATCATGATTCCGCCGCCATAATCTCCGGTGACAAAAAAGCTGGAGATTCCCATTGCGGTAAGGAGAAAGACTGTTGCAATGGCTGGAGCGACGAACTTACGGCCCAAATCACTTGCTGCGCCCTCTAGGCGGGCAATTTTTTCCAAGTCTTTATCTAGACTTGGTTTTACAGGTGGTTGTGTCATAGTAACTCACGTAGGCAGCACCATCCAATTGTCAGGCATTTCCTTGCAATGATTGGGACCTTAAAGACCTTACTCAAATAGCCCACAATTAAGCCCATGGATATCCATGACATTTGGTGTAAGCGCGCAAGTTATGAACTGCTTTTGACTTCCGTTTTCCAGTGCTGTCGTTGCTGGTTTCATTCAACGCGGCTTTTATCTTTGGGAGTTTTCAGGTGCAAGAGTTAAAGCGGAGATAGAGGTATTTTGCCGTCAAAATTGGTCACACGTTTTACTCTCAGCGATTTTACTATAGTTTAATCCGCAATAAGTGCACCTTGCTGTGAGTATGTTGTGAACCTTCCCGCTTCCAAATTTACTCATTGTCCACTGATGTGTTGGCCCCGCACTCATTGACAGCTAGTATTTTATTAGACAATACAAGGCAAAGATTGGAAGACATTTTTACAAGGTTCAATAGAAGAGGCAAACAGCGAAATGCTCGCACGTATTTATCGCCCTGCGAAAACAGCCATGCAATCGGGAAAGGCCGGAACCGAAAGCTGGGTTCTGGACTACATCCCTCAAAGCCCCAAATCCATTGAGCCCCTTATGGGTTACACCAGCTCCGGTGATATGAGACAACAAGTCCGACTGAACTTTGAAACCAAGGAAGATGCTGTGGCTTTCGCCAAGCGAGAAAAAATTCCCTATCAGGTGGTAGAAGACAAGAAACGACAGGTTCGCGGGGCCTCATATTCAGATAATTTCCGCTTTGACCGTTTAAGTCCGTGGACTCATTGATTTTTAGCGTTGTTATCTGAAAAAAACTCGATTAAGAAGGCAACCACCTTGGAAGAAGGCCTCACCGGCCTTCTCACCCAAATGGCCCCTTAGCTCAGCTGGATAGAGCACCGGCCTTCTAAGCCGACGGTCGCAGGTTCGAATCCTGCAGGGGTCACCATTCTTTTCAATGTGTTAGCAATAAACGTCAGGGTAAAGTTTTACACTTTTGACACTATTTTTGACTTTTTTGTTCCTGTTCCATTCTCAAAATCACCCTATCTCCGAGCTTTTGAGACATGCTCAAATAGTGTTGCTCTAGTATCTTTTCTACGTCTTTTAGGGAGTGACCGGAGAGGGCGGCAATTTCTGGAACAGACGCGCCTGATTCGGCCCAGCGGGTTATAGCTGTGCCGCGTAAATCATTAAATGTAAGGCCGGTTAATCCAAGTTTTTTCTTTTCTCTACCCCAAGATGTCTGGAACCCATCTTGCGTCCACGGTTTCCCGTGAATGTTCGTTAGCACATGCGTGGACCGTATGTCGCTTTCACCCTGCTGCTGCTTGATGGACGTTAATAGGTCTTTAAGCTCTTGGGATTGGCGGATGCTAACTTTCTTTCCGGTCTTATTCTGTGTAATTTTAATGTGATCAGCTTCTACATTCGACCATAGAAGCTCAAGGAGGTCACTTTGGCGCTGACCTGTTTCAGTTGCCAATACCATAGCTGAAACAATTCGTGCGGAGGCCTTATCTTTCATGAGGTCAAGCTCAGATTGCGTCCATATATGAGACACTCGAGAGCCACTGTAGAGACGTCCGCCACCTGAACACGGATATCCCGTTGTCTTTTGCAACGTTAAATATACGCTTTAGAACAGACCATATTCGATCTGCTTTGCGTGGTGTGGCAGCGTATTGATCGCGCCAAGACTTAAATACTCCACGCGTCCTCTTATCTGAAAGGGCTGCAGTTGGAAAATCATCGAAGTCTTGTTCGATCATTTTAAAGACAGGGGCATAGTCTTTCTTTGTTCGCTCAGACAGTTTCTTATATTCAGAAGAGTTCTTATAGAGGTATAACAGCCCGCCTACGCAATCAGTCGGACGTCCCTTTCGGCTTTCATGGGCTTTATTGTAACTGGCAATGAACTCAGGCGACCCCGGCTCTCCCTTTAGCCTGAGGCCGCGCCGCCAAGCATAGTAATAGGTCTTCCCGTTTTGCCGTGTCTTGTAAACGCCTTTGAGTCTCACTCGCATTTTCTGCTCTCTAGCCATGCATCAAGAGGGTCTTCAGGACTTGCCTTCTTTTCAATACCCGACATTCTATCCAGCCGCAAATCAATGGATTTCTTGTCCCATCGCTGAGTTCCTTCAAGCGGAGGGGGCATCCTTCCCTTTTGTACCCAGTAGGCAAAGCCGCTCAGAGTTAAGCTACAATAGTCAGCAGCCTCTTGCTTTGATAGCAGCCTTTTCTCCACTTTCCTTCCCTCCCTCTCTCTGCATCCTCTTTAACAAAGCCGCTTTACTGTTTAGATAATCGTTATAATCTCTATAGCTGGCTTCTTTCTCCCACTCTGTTCCATTGAATATATACTCGCTAAACGGCCCATTTATTGAGGCTGTATTGATAGCGGTAAGTGTTGGCAGGCAAGTAATAGCTGAAACACTAACGACACCTTTCAAAAAGCGTCTTCTATTCATTCCTAACCTCCTGCTATTTGGATTGTTGGATTAGTTTGAAATACTGGGCAATCCAGCAAGAAACGGCGGGCTCGCATCAGCCACACTGTCAGGGTCAGGCCTCACTGAAAGCCACCTAATAACCTACTCAGGGGCGAGCCTTTGCGCCATTTGCAAGGGGATCATTTTTTTGCCTGTATCTACAAGCTCCCATTCATTTTCGCGAAGATCGAGGAAGAATGTGAATGGGTCAGTTTTTGAGTCGCCCGCTGCTTCGGCTGGAATATCTTCGTCAATCTGAGACAGGATCTTGTGCCCCGCCTCTAATGACTGGATTTTCCACCTTGCCAGATATACAAAGCCGTTTGCTTCATGATCTCCGACACCCAGTTCAAGATACATTTGCACCTCCTACAAATTGGCCTTATTGGGATTGTTGCTCTTGTGGGATTGAAAGGCGAATATTGAAACTGGTTCCATCCAGCTCAAAACCCCACTCTGCTACGGCTCCGGGACATGCAGAGTGAATAACCTTTAATCGATCTGCCGCCTCAACTACCTTTGAAGCAACTTCTTCGGCATCGTTGACAGACAGGCCGTGATCTTCATATTTGTCTTCCATTTTTACCCCCTGCCTGCTGATTGACTTGCCGCTCTACGAATGCTCATAAGTCTGCCTTGAGCCTCTGCTATGGACTTGTAAGCCTCTGATGAATATCCATTCACACCCCACCAGTGGATGCGGTGAAATAGGGTGCCTTTGTCATGGAAAGTCGTGATCTTGGCGCGGGGTAATGTTTGAGGTGTGGTCATGCCGCTTTTCCCTTCCTCTTCTGAAATCCTCTGGACTTAATCTTCCCTTTGGCCTCTCGTTTCTCTCCGCATTCACGCGCTAAGAGTTTGGCTCTAAAATCCGTTTGCTCTCGCACTAGCCGCTTAGTCTTTGCGCCCTCGAATTTATCAGCGCCGAGCTTACTGGCCTTGGTGCCGTTGGTTTTGACTTTGTGGCAGTCGGCATGAACTGCGCGTAAGTTGTCGTTGGTATCTGATCCGCCGCGACAAAGAGCCTGAGTGTGGTCAAATTCTACGCCGTTCAAATCTCCCAGAGGCTCATTGCATAGCGGGCAAAGTGCTTGCCTGATTGCTATTGCGAGCTTATCGGAGAGGTTAAGCTTGCGGCGGGTGAGGGGCATTTAGTTAGCCTCTATCTGGCTAATGCGAGCCTGTACGAGCTGCTCACAGAAGTCAGAGAAAGCGTCATTGCCAGCTTCACGAATGCTATCGTTGTGCTCTTGGAATATACCCGTTGCATCTGATTTGGTGAGGCAGATTGACAGTTCATCAGCAAGGAAATTTACGAGTTGAAGCTGACCCTCGTTACAGGTCGTCAGTGCATTTTGATCCATGAGCGCCAGAATAGAAGCGCCTTTACTTTCAGACTTCGCGGCACCTATTTCACCATCAATCACCTGCTGAGCCTGCGAAAAGCCTTCCTTCGCCCCTTCCAGTTGCGCTTGGGTTCGCTGCTCTAGCTGAACTTTAAGGTTGCTTTGCTTCGGCGTTTGAGCTTCATGGATCCGCTCTGCCTCGTCTTCCTCATAGATACCTGAGAAGCCGAAGGCATAACGAGCAGCTTGGATCATCGCCTTGTGGCGCAACATCCGGCGTGGCCATTTCCTCCAAGGCTCTGTGCCTTTGTCGCACTCTGCCAGATATTCAGATGCTGAAATTGGGCGCGAGCGGTCCTTGCGGTACATCCGGCAAGTAATAGAAGAGATGTTTCCTTTGTCGTCTTTGTCGTCTTCAAACTCCATGCCATCGAATTGAGGGTTGGAGTTAATGAGATTGGACCAGCCATCTATGGAGACAATGGGAGTAATGCCGCCGCCCTTTGCAGGGAAGGCATAAATTTCCTTCGTGAGCGGGTTCAGGTTGTATTCGTGAGCAACAAGAAGGAAGGCGGCAAACTCCTCTTGAGAAGGTGGACTGCTTCCCTTGCTTACTTTCATAACGGTAGCCCGCAAAGTCTTCTCAAAGGACGCGGGATCCATCATGAAACGACTTGCCATAATTTGAGTGATAGAGCGTTGCTCCAAAACTGCTACTTCTCCCATTACGCTGCCTCCAGGTGTTCAAAATCATCATTGGAAAGGTATTCTTCTGCCTTCTCGCGGTCCCATGAGGACATGCGCAGGAAGTGCGCCCCGTCATCAAAGGGTTGATGGCCTGCCCATGTGCCCGTATCTGGACCTTGGCGGATTTCACGAAGACCTTTTTCAACCATGCGCATTCCTAGATCGACGTCTGCCGGGTCCAGCTCAACTGCAGCGGAGTCGGACACTTCGTTTTTCAAGCCATAGACAAGAGAAAAGCTCTTGAAGGGCAGATCTAGGATTTGACAGACCTTTTTGATTGTGCCGGCTTGGATATGATAACCGCAGTCCCGAACTTGGTTAACTAAGAACCGCTCGGATAGATCAGCCGCTGTTTTGAAGTCAGAATACATGCCCTCTGACGGGATGCAGTCAGGGCGCATTCTCAGGTAAATTCCTGTTTCTGGGTCTTTAGCAACGATGGTGCGCTCTATTTCTCCGTCAAGAATTCCTGATTGAACGTAAGGGTTTGTTTTCAGCTCATCCGCAATAGATTTGATTGTTTCCAAGTCTTGAAGTGTCACGGGCGTTTTGCATTGCTCGTAGACTTGTACTTTCCATTCGCGAGCTTCTTTTTTACGGTAGCTATCCCAAACCTCAGGGCGAAGTGCATAGTTTGCAGAAAAGCTTTCATCTCCCAGAATGAGACAGTGAGCAGCTTTACCAAAGTTCAAAGCATCACTTGGCGGGTCAATCACATGATCAGGGTTGCAATACCAGCGGCCCCAAAATGCCTTGGGTGAACCTTTAAGCGGCCTAAAGATGCGCTTGAGAGCTGACTTGGAAACGCTAGGCCCTGCGAAGAGATTAGGGTCTTTGTGATAACGGTCGATAGGGACATCGGAATAAACCCCGCCTTTTGTGATCTGACTACCATCCCATTCAATAGAGTTCATACCGCTACCCCCGCTTTAGCCCTGTACTGTTTCGCTGCCCGTCTGTGGTAATTGATCTGTTTGAAATACTGCCCTGTGCGCTTTGCTGCCCGCTCCTAGTCCTTTGCAAGAGCAAGGTGGTTATGAGCTAGTTTGGTATAGTGTTTCTGCATGCCTTGCTCCTGAGAGGTGGGTTAGTTGGGCTTATTTAGAAACTGTCGTGCCTTCTCAAAAACAGCGTCCTCAGCAGGCCCGCAAAGACGTGCAATATCGGGTCGCGCAATGATTTGCATAAGTACGGCGCAAGTGCGCTCTTTCAGCTCATCTCGCTCAGCTCTTAGTTGCCCGATCACACCAGCGTCTTTAACAATCCGCTCAGTCGCGTACTTGCCTGCATCGTCAGGCACACCAAGATTGTCGAGTAAGTGTTCGGAATTGTAACGTGGCTCGTCTTCCATCACCCTAAGCCTCCACTGATCCGGTAGCGTCTGGTGGGTAAGACTTGTTCAGAATGTCTGCTATGTCCTGAAGGGGGTCTTTTGTTCCGACATAATGTCGCCAGCTATGAGGGCAGGAAACGACCAGCCGTAAGACCTTGTGCCGTCTTTGTTCTTTTTGGAGGCGGGAGTGTAGCGAATGGCAAACTCACCAACACCTGCGCGACCTTCATTATCGAAGGGTTCTACAGTAAATCGTTTATGCTCACTCATTCCGCTTCCTTTCCTTGTTACCCTTCGGCTCCGGTCGAAGGTTTCCCGCTATGCCCATCGAAACCCTGCTTACAGGGCTTAGAAAGGTGGTCAGCTGGTCTTGGGAGACGAGGGAGGGGACCAGCTGACCTTGGCTCTTGGGAGGTGCGCCTTATGCTGCCTTTTTAAGTGCCTCTGTTTCAGCTCTAAGCTTGACTTTCCGGGTGGTGGCTAATTGTTAAGTCCCGGGAGCAGATGGTGTGGTTGTTTTATAAATCTGTCCAGCTCTTGTGTCCATTGTCTGGTAATATAGTCGAAGGGTGTTAGGCCCCGAAGAGCCTTGAGGCGCTTGGCGAAGTTATAGGCCTGAATAAATGTGTCCAGATGGGCTCTTAGTTCGTTGTGTGTGCGGTAATAGTAGCGCCGAACGGTTGCTTCTTTAATGGTTCTGTTCATGCGCTCGACCTGGCCATTTGTCCACGGATGGGCTGGTTTGGTAAGCCGGTGGTCAATGTCATTTTGGGCACAAGCCAGAACAAATGCATGAGCACGAAACAACTGGACTGTTGTGAGCAAATGTTGAACCTCACTGGCGTTCCAGCTGTACCCTTTGGGGTCAGTGAACTGGGTGCCGTTATCGGTCAGCACGGTATGGATCTTGTAGGGAACCGCTTCAATAAGGGCCCGCAGAAAGGTACTGGCAATCCTTCTGGTGGCTTTTTCAAAGTGTTTGACAAAGGCGAACTTTGAGGTTCGGTCAATGGCAACGAACAAATAGAGCTTGCCTTCTTGCGTACGAACCTCAGCAATATCAAGATGAAAGTAACCAATTGGATAGGCTTTGAAGCGTTTCTTGTTCGCTTTCATATCCGGTGGTGGCAGGCGCGAAATCCCATGGCGCTGGAATAAGCGATGCAGGGACGAGCGGGTCAGACGCGGGATCGTTTCCTGCAGGGCGTAAAGGCAGTCATCGAGTGGCAATAAAGAGTGCTTGCGAAAAGCGACACACGCCGCTTCTTCTGCCACGCTCAGGACTGTGGAGCGGGGATTCTTCCGCCCCATAGGTTGATCTTCCACGCTATTGCGATGTTTCCACTTCATCACCGTTTTGGGATTGAAGTTATATCGGGTACTCAGCTCTTTGATTGTTGCATCCGATTTTTGGATGGCCGATCGAACCGCGTGAGTAGTCGTGGCGCTGCCGTGTAATACCTGTCCCATAGCCCCTCCTTACAAGATGGTGTCAACGATAAACTGATTCCATCTTCTCGCGGGACTAAACAACTACTACAACGAGATAGATCCTTTTGCGGCCCAATGGCTGCGCAACCTGATTTCAGAGCAATTAATTCCAGGCGGGGAAGTAGATGAGCGAGACATTAGAGACGTGGAGCCAGACAGACTTGGAAGATTTCATCAGTGCCTTTTCTTTGCGGGAATTGGAGGGTGGAGTTACGCCCTCCAGCTCGCAGGATGGCCGGAAGATAGACCTGTGTGGACCGGATCCTGTCCCTGTCAACCATTCTCAGTCGCAGGGAAAGGAGCACAAGACGAAAGGCACCTGTGGCCAGTCTTCTTTAGCCACATTAAAGAGTGCAACCCTCCAGTCATTTTTGGAGAGCAGGTTGCGAGCAAGGCAGGGCTTGAATGGCTCGACACTGTACAAGCTGACCTGGAAACAGAGGACTACGCAACAGGGGCGGCGGATTTGTGCGCTGCGAGCGTCAAAGCTCCCCACGTCCGACAGAGACTATACTGGTTGGGCCACTCCGACAGCCAGGGACTACAAGGACAGGGGCGACTTGTCGGGCGGCATGATCCGGAAGGATGGAAGGCTCAGTGACGACACTGTTCCGCGACAGATTTTTGGAGCGACGTTGATCGGGTCAATTGCTGGAGTAGAAAAATACGACCAATTAAATCCGGCTCATTCGGGGTGGTTAATGGGGTATCCGGAACAGTGGGACGCCTGCGCGGTTTTGGCAACGCCATAGTGCCTCAAGTAGCTGCAGAATTTATTCGTGCATTTGAGGAGGCTAGGGCAGCATGAAAGACACAGCTATAAACATAGATCCTATCGCTTTGGCAGACCGGCTATGCAAGCTTTCTTATGATCTCACAGAAGAGAACAGGCACACTGATGCATTCCTAGTAGAACTGGCGTCTGATGTGATTGCAGCGCAGGCAATGAAGTTTAGGGACTCAGTAAAATCCAACAGTAATTCAGTTAGTTAATTCACTTTTCGGCGCAATAGGAACTCAGCCAGCGGTGGGCAAAGACATGAGTACAGATATACTCAAAGATACCAATCGGGCAATGCAAAGGGATTACGCATTCTTAAAGGCTTTGATAGAGCGATCTACTCTCACTTGGGTAGTTGCGCAAACGAACCCGAATTGTGAGGAAAGGGCGGCGCTTAGCTTGAGTACAGCTGGGACAGTGTCTTACTTACCTATGATGCCGTACACCCGCAAAGTGCCCCGCGCAAAGAGACGCATAGACAACAGCAGGCCAATGTTTGTCCGTTATGTCTTTGTTGGGCTGGACCCAAGGGACGGAATAACAACAAGCCATTTGAGGGGCTGCGATGGCGTGGAAACATTCCTTGCGAGTAGGCGGGATATTGAGCCTCATGTGGTCTGCGTAAAGGAGATGATGAATATCGTAGATGCAGCTCATGACGCTCAGCTCAAGAATGAGAATATTCTAGGCAAGCACTTTGCCATTGGTGACAATGTGATGCTGGTTGCTGGTGCGTTTGGAACGGTTAAAGGGACAGTGCGGGACATTCGCGGCGGGGGTAAGTCGGTACGGGTTGACCTAAAAGACACAGGCTCAGTTAAATCGGCGGTTGTGCCAATTGACAGCTTAGCGCTTGCTTAATATAGTTTTGCTCAGGACGATCTTGCGGATCTCTAGTGCACGGGCTTGACTAAGTCGCCATACCAAACGTAGCGAACTAGACGTGGACCCAGTCAACACAAGACGCTGAAAAGCGGAGTTGGCGCGAAGGGTTTTTATTGCCGGAATTTAGATAGACCAACCTGCCGTGTGCCGTAGGCTCAAAGGCCACTCACTAAACTGGGGGGCTTTTGCTTATCTTGGGGAAGAGTTACCGTCTCTACTTAAGTCTAGGGTTACCTAGTATAATATCGCATGTATTTAGCTTTTAATTAAATTTTTAGTTGGGTTAGATATGCATAAAGAAAGAAAAAGAAGGCAAGGAAAATAGTAATATATTTATCGCCGAAATAATCGGGCTTTCAGTACTTCTAGGGTATGGTTCTGGTTCATGGTTTGTAGGGGGCGGCATCTTTCTACTCTTTATGATTTTGGTCCAATTTAAAGTGTTAGGAGTAATAATTTCCGTGGTATTTAGTGCCGGATATGCAAGTACAGTCTTTGTATTAATGGACGATTTTGAATCACTAGGGGCGCAAATAGTGCTCTCAATTGCAGCTTTTCTTATCTTTCTCGGTATTCATCTTTCTGCGATGGAGTGGTTTCAGAACGAATAACCAAGGGGCTTACACACTGTGTACGGGTGGCTTTTGCTTTTCTCAGAGGCCCTGCCTAGCATCCTCATCTAAGACCCTACCAAGGGCCGCTAGGGTTGATCTCCTAGCGGGGGTATTGAATTCGGTAGTAAAATTTAGCCATCTTCTGATTGCGCAAGACTGAATGTCAAAAAGCTATCCTTAGACTGTAATTTTAGCGGTGCCGGACTCTCCCCTACAGTCACAAAATTTGTGGTGGAGTTCATATTGTTCGTGTCTTCCGGTAAGGGAGCTGGTGTTGTCAGGTTAAGCATCCACATTAAACTTTGTGTGAACCCCATTCGTTGTACAATAGGTTCAGATTTTTCAAGTAAATACTCCTCCCAATTACTCTCGTCTTGTACTAGAAGAATTTGATCTACTCCATTCAGATAGTTTATGTAGTGAACGTCTGTGGTAACTTTAAAGCTCGCAGAGCCACTTGGGTGGTAGAGAAAATCTTCACCAGAGCGGTAAAATGACCATTCCAAGACATATGGGATTGCCTCGAAGTATTTATCTCCTACGCCTGGAGAGGTCTGTGGAATGGTTTGTGTTTGAGTAAGTAAGCGGCTTCCGTTTCTTTGAATTGTTTCTTCGGGCAACGCGCCTGAAGTGTCATAGTACACATCTACTGGGTAATTGAGAAAATTCACAAATCTCACGGTAATGGATAAAACTCTGTAACTGGTCATCTTGCGTCCTCTTGCTTTTGTCATAAGAGAGACGACACAAAGAGCGATAAGTGAGCGTGGTGGGGTATTTATGGTTCCTATTGGGTGAAGCTTGCCCATAGGAATTAGTTTCTTTGGTCTTTAATCGGAGCGCTTAAACCATTTCTTCTTAGGCACCTTGTACCCCTTAGGCGGTACATGAGTTATAGGCCCGTAGTCTGGAATTATCAGGCCGATCAGCAGACCTACAAGCCAGCTTATCAACTCAACAATGATAAAAAATGCTATTATAGCAAGCACTAGAAGTATTATTAAAAGCCACATGAAGCACCTCGCGTAACGTCATAAGCAAACTCTTCTCCAGAGCTGTTTGATATCCCCAGAATCTACTAAAACGAGAGAAAAACATGGACTCACTCATGGCTCTCTGGCTTGGCCTTTATGCATTCAATGTCAATTGCTGGTTACAGGTAATGAAGCAAATGGGAGTGGATCTGGGTGATTACCAAAAGCATTACACAGACAGTAAGGGCCGCAGGATCAAGCTACGCATTGCTAAGCCTGTTCCAGAAGGCCAGAGGCGAACAATAGAAGAGACACATAAGTACTGCGTTGAGAACTATAGAGAGACGCTGGATAGACTGGCAAAGGAGAGCTGATCTTGACCATTCTTCTATACATAGCCGCATTTATACTGTTCTGCTTAGAGTATCCGTCTTGGTCAAGCCGTTTTTGGTTGCCATTGCCGGTCCGCTTTTATGAGAGCGTTTGCCAGTTCGATTAGCTTACGCATGAGAGCTATTATGGCGATTTTGGGAGGCTTACCAGCCGCTCGCATCTGGTTGTATTTGGCTTTCAGGTCTGGATTATAACGGCTGGCAACAACGGCAGGCATGTAGAGTGCATCGCGTACCGGCTTGCGCCCTGCTTGAATAAAAGCAGCGCCCCGCCAGCGTCCTGACTGGCGGGTCATGGGGGCCAGCCCCGCCAGAGCAGCGGCCTGTTTACGGGATAATTGTCCAAGCTCTGGCATTTCAATCACCAGCGCCGCGACGGCGACCTGTCCCAGCCCGGGAATAGAGTGTAAAATCTTTGCTGCCCGCGCCCTTTGAGGGCTCTGCTCAATTTGCTTTTGAGTTTCGGCGTTAAGGGCCTCCAATTGCTTTCGCACGAGTTTCAGGCGTTGCTGTGTCTGTTTGCGAACCAGGTTCACCCGTTGTGTTTTCAACCGGTTCTCCAGTTGCGTGGCTTCTTTTACAAGAGCTTGACGTGCAACGCGTATCTCTTTGAGATGACATAGGCTTGCATCGACTGGCTTGTCTGGTTCCAACTGGAAATCCTGCCCCATTTGGGCCAGCAGGCGCGCATCAATCCGGTCCGTCTTCGCCCTCTTGCCTTTGGCCTGTGCAAACCGGCGTGCTTGCCATGGGTTAACTTTGCTCAGAGGATAGGAACCCGACAATGCCAACTCAAAAGCGCCGTGATAAGAACCTGTGGGTTCAAAAATAATTCGAGCGACAGGCAGGCCTTTCAGCCAGCTTTTTAACTGTCTGTACCCTGCAGCTGTATTGGTAAACTGCTTGCTCTGCTCATCCGGCAGGCAGTACACATCAAGATGGTCTTTCGAAATATCGACACCAATGGTAACCTCAGACATCTTCGCAAGTATCCTATGCTTGTCGTGCAGAGCTTTGGGCTGCTGCGTATCCGTTCAGGCCTGTTGCGAAGACGGTGGCCGATCATACTCTAAAACGGTCCCTTGTGACCTAGCGCGTCCCGATCCGACCACCGCCACTGCCCTCCCGACTCAATACGGTGGCCATTGGCCTATATTCGCAGAAGACACTAAAAAGCATAAGACAAGCGTGTCGATACAGATTGGGTTCAGGATTCCCTAAACCAGTAATTTGTGATTCCATGTCTTTGAGGTGAGACGGGAGCCAAGCATGGGAAAACCACATCCAATTGAATTGCGAGAACGTGTTGTGTGCATGGTCGCAGAGGGGCACAGTCATCGATCAACAGCGGCACATTTTCGTGTTTCTGTTAAATTTGTGAATGACATGGTCCGTCTAAAACGGGAGACAGGCTCTCTTCTGCCCAAACGACAAGGTAATCCCGGTCGCGGAAAATTGAGTGGAGTTAAGGGGTGGGTCCGGCAACGCTTACAGGAAAGAGGAGAGCTGACCCTTGATGAATTGGTTTTGGAGCTATTCGAGCAACACGCCATCAAGGTGCACCGTTCTTCTGTTGGTCGACTCTTGCACCGCCTCGGGCTAACACACAAAAAAACACTTGCTGGCCGCAGAGCAAAAGCGCGCTGATATCCGCCATGAGCGTCATGTCTGGATTGCTCGTCGCCAACCTTTTATGAAGAGCCATTTGCATAGGCTTGTGTTTATTGATGAAACCAGCCTTAAAACCAATATGGTCAAGACAACCGGTTGGGCACCTAAAGGCGAGCGACTTCTTGATCACGCCCCTTTTGGTAACTGGAATACGCAAACCTTTATCGCCGCCCTCAGGCATGACCGCCTAGAGGCGCCTTGGGTCATAAATGCGCCCATGAACCGTCAGCGATTTGAACGGTATGTGGAAACGCAATTAACCCCAACTTTGAAAAAAGGAGATGTCGTTGTTCTGGACAACCTATCCTCACACAAAAGCACGAATGCGGCAAAAGCTTTGCAGGCTGTTGGAGCTTGGTTTCTATTCCTTCCCGCTTATAGTCCAGACCTTAATCCCATCGAGATGGCATTTGCCAAACTTAAAACTCTTATTCGAAAAATTGCAGCCCGTAGCTATGACGATTTATGGAAAGCTGTCGGCCAAGTATGCGACCTATTCTCAGAACAGGAATGTTATAACTTCTTCAATGCAGCTGGATACAAATCCGATTAAAGGCGACACGCTCTAATTGTTAAGTCCCGCGAGGAGATGGAATCGGTTTAACATTGACTTCATCATTTCGGGAGGACTTATGGGACAGGTATTACACGGCAGCGCCACGACTACTCACGCGGTTCGATCAGCCATACAAAAATCGGATGCAACCATCAAAGAGTTGAGCCGGCGTTATAACATCAATCCCAAAACGGTGATGAAGTGGAAACATCGCAATAGCGTGGAAGATCAACCTATGGGGCGGAAGAATCCCCGCTCCACAGTCCTGAGCGTGGCAGAAGAGGCGGCGTGTGTCGCTTTTCGCAAGCACTCTTTATTGCCACTCGATGACTGCCTTTACGCCCTGCAGGAAACGATCCCGCGTCTGACCCGCTCGTCCCTGCATCGCTTATTCCAGCGCCATGGGATTTCGCGCCTGCCACCACCGGATATGAAAGCGAACAAGAAACGCTTCAAAGCCTATCCAATTGGTTACTTTCATCTTGATATTGCTGAGGTTCGTACGCAAGAAGGCAAGCTCTATTTGTTCGTTGCCATTGACCGAACCTCAAAGTTCGCCTTTGTCAAACTCTTTGAAAAAGCCACCAGAAGGATTGCCAGTACCTTTCTGCGGGCCCTTATTGAAGCGGTTCCCTACAAGATCCATACCGTGCTGACCGATAACGGCACCCAGTTCACTGACCCCAAAGGGTACAGCTGGAACGCCAGTGAGGTTCAACATTTGCTCACAACAGGCCAGTTGTTTCGTGCTCATGCATTTGTTCTGGCTTGTGCCCAAAATGACATTGACCACCGGCTTACCAAACCAGCCCATCCGTGGACAAATGGCCAGGTCGAGCGCATGAACAGAACCCTTAAAGAAGCAACCGTTCGGCGCTACTATTACCGCACACACAACGAACTAAGAGCCCATCTGGACACATTTATTCAGGCCTATAACTTCGCCAAGCGCCTCAAGGCTCTTCGGGGCCTAACACCCTTCGACTATATTACCAGACAATGGACACAAGAGCCGGACAGATTTATAAAACAACCACACCATCTGCTCGCGGGACTAAACATCTAGCAGGTCGCTGGTTCTATCTCTGCATAATGGCTGAAGCATTTACAGACACCCGCGCCCCCGGCGTACGCTCACCTATATCCTACGGTATTCAATATGGAGTGCTGTTATCTGCCGCTGGCGCTGCTTGCATATGGCTGGCTCTGTAGCATTCCATTCCATATGGTCACAGGTTAATAAAAACCATATTCCAACATAATCACTAGATTGGTGTGATTGAATAAGCCCCCAGATAAACTGAAGGCTCTATCCAAAACAAAGCCTCTACACGTCACCGCAGGTGGCAGTTCCTCCGATAATTTTTTCACCATTATGATCGACGATTTTGAACATGTAGTAGAATGGGTTTTGCTCGTCGCTTACCGTACCATCTGCTGTACACGTGTAAGAGGTTCCATCTTGAGCACATGCGCCTCTAAGGTTCTCGATGTACTCATGAGAGTAGGTAAGAAGAGCGCCGGATATATTAGCCGGTGAGGGGTCTTGTCCTACCTCAATTACCTGCACTTCAACGTGAACCTGCAAATCTTGTACTCCTTCTCCATAAGTGCAGTGTTTTTTTGAAAACGCCACTGCAAAAGAAGGAGAAGCAAGTGCGATGCAAGAGCAGCAGGTCAAGGCTCTAAGTAGGTGTTTCATAGGAACTCCGATTGATTGTTCTTGTGATTGCCAACAAGAAGCAGACGAGCCAAGAGTGCACCTGTGAACTGAGGGTGAAGTGGGGGTAAATAGAGGGTGATTAGAGCAACTAAAGGACCTGCCCGGTACGTTAAAAGGCCAGTAACACCTATGCTTGTTGTTAGAACAAAGGATACGCTATGCCTGCATTAAAGAAGGGAGAAGAGGAGAGTAAGAGATCAACTGCACTGGTGCCTGTAGAGGATGTAGAAGGTAAGACACTCTCTAAGCCCAAAAAAAAGAACGGCAGGCCAACAATCTTCACGCCTGATTTAGCAGATACGATATGCGATCACTTGATAAATGGGATGAGCTTAAGGCAAATAGCTGCGATAAAGGGAATGCCTCAAGTCGGGACTAAACATTTAGAGCACATCGCGTTCTTTCGCATTCACGCTGTGCACTCTAACATATTTACTTTGAGCGAATTCTTGTCGTTTGATTGAACCCAATCAAACGGAACGCACTCTAAGTGTTTAGTCCCGCGAGAAGATGGAATCAGTTTATCGTTGACACCATCTTGTAAGGAGGGGCTATGGGACAGGTATTACACGGCAGCGCCACGACTACTCACGCGGTTCGATCGGCCATCCAAAAATCGGATGCAACAATCAAAGAGCTGAGTACCCGATATAACATCAATCCCAAAACGGTTATGAAGTGGAAAAAACGTAGCAGCGTAGAAGATCAACCTATGGGCCGGAAAAATCCTCGCTCTACCGTTCTTACTGTGGCTGAAGAGGCTGCGTGTATTGCTTTTCGCAAGCACTCTTTACTCGCGCTGGATGACTGCCTTTATGCTCTGCAGGAAACGATCCCGAAGTTGACCCGCTCATCCCTCCACCGTCTATTCCAGCGCCACGGGATTTCGCGTCTGCCAGCCCCAGATAAGAACAAGACCAAAAAACCTTTCAAAGCCTATCCGATCGGTTACTTTCACATCGATATCGCGGAGGTGCGAACTGCGGAAGGCAAGCTTTATTTGTTCGTTGCCATTGATAGAACGTCGAAGTTTGCCTTTGTGGAACTGCATGAGAAAGCCACCAGAAGGATTGCTGGCAACTTTCTTCGCAACCTCATCATGACTGTACCTTATAAAGTCCACACCGTGCTGACTGACAACGGGACCCATTTCACCGATCCCAAAGGCGACAGTTGGAATGCTCAGGACGTGAAGCGTATGCTCGCGACCGGTCAGCGGTTTCGATGCCATGCTTTTGTTCTGGCCTGCGCTCAAAATGATATTGACCACCGGCTAACGAAACCGGCCCATCCCTGGACCAACGGTCAGGTCGAACGTATGAACCGCACCATCAAAGAGGCCACGGTTCGACGCTATTATTACCAGACACACAACCTGCTGCGCACTCATCTGGAAACGTTCATACAGGCTTATAACTTCGCCAAACGCCTCAAGGCTCTCAAAGGACAAACACCCTTTGAATACATTACCAAACAATGGACAAACGAGCCGGACAGGTTCATAAAACAGCCTAACCATCTCCTCGCGGGACTTAACATCTAAGGAGGAGCGGAGTGTTGATCTTGACCACGCCACCCTCAATCGTTGGGTTGTGAAGTATTCACCGCTGATTGCAAAAGAAGCCAGAAAGCAAAAGCATAATGTGGAAACCTCATGGCGCATGGACGAGACTTACATAAAGGTAAAAGGTGTATGGGTTTACTTATATCGCGCCCTTGATAAACACGGCAAAACCGTTGACTTTATGCTTTCAAAGATCCGTGATGAAGAGGCAGCGACGCTCTTCTTTGAGAAAGCCATTGGCAATAATGCATTGCCGGAAAAGGTGGTGATGGACAAGTGCGGAGCTAACAGGGCTGGGCTCAACAACATCAACCTATATTTGTTGCTCGTCGGTTGCTGGTTGTCATTCATCGCCATCCTACAGGTCAAATACCTTAACAATATCATTGAGCAAGACCACCGGTCTGTTAAGCGCCTGACCAGAGCAATGATGGGTTTCAAAGCCTTCCATTCTGCCGAAGCTACACTTGAGGGAATTGAAACTGCTCATATGATCAGAAAAGTCCAGATCGGACAGCAGGACATTCCAGCCTATCGTCAGTTCATGGCACTCGCCGGATAATTCTGTCTAGACCATAGATTGAATCTGTGTTCACACAAAATTTGCGACATGTATGGATGCCTTAGTCAATGCGAGAGTTACTCAGACGTAAAAACCATGGGATCAAGTGCGCACGTGTATCAGGCCTTTTTGCAAGATTTTGTCCTCGCGGGCCGTTATGGATAAGCGCCGATCAGGTCCAATATCATAACCACGAGCTCAAAGCTCCGTGTCGCAAACTGGTTTTCCTGATCCGATCTTAGTGATCCTGGGTCCTTAACTGTCAGATGTCCCTTGCAATCCCTCCCGGCTTACCGACGAGACAAGCCACGTTCACACAGCCATGCTTGCCGGATCTCGATAGGTTTCTCCCTTTGTTATCATTGCCCATACTGTTCGCGCCATTTTATTTGCCAGCGCCACAGCGGCCACCAGAGGAGCTTTTCTTGCCAGCAAGGCCTCAAGCCACGGATGCCGGGGCGCGCCTTTTTTGCGGGCCCACCAAATAACTGTTGTCGCGCCAATAATCAGCAGCCTGCGAATATCACGCTGGCCGGCTTTAGACGTCTTCCCAAGCCGCGTTTTGCCCCCCGTTGAGTGCTGCTTGGGAACCAGGCCCAGCCAAGCGGCGAAATCCCGCCCGCGCTTGAACGTGGCCATTGCGGGGGCAAAAGCCTCTATCGCTATCGCGGTGATTGGGCCGAGCCCGGGAATGGTTTGCAGAATTTTTGCCGTACCACTGTTTCTGGCCAATGTCTGAAGTTTTTTCTCAAGCACCTTAATCTTTTGCGTATGCTCGCCAATCTGTTCAAAGTACAACCTCGCCATTTCATGAACAATCTCAGGAAGATGTCCCCCATCCGCTTCAAGACGCTGCCTCAGCTTCTCAACATGGACCGCGCCATGAGGGACGACCAGTCCATGTTCGGCCAAATGCGCCCGCAGCGCGTTAATCATTTGGGTTCGCTGGCGCACCAGAATCTCACGGGTGCGGAACACCATCGAACGGGCCTGTTGAAGTTCGCTTTTGACCTCCACAAAGCGCATGGTGGGACGGGCGGCGGCTTCGGCAATGGCAAAAGCATCGTTGGCGTCGTTTTTCTGGCGCTTAACAAAGGGTTTGACGTAAATCGGCGCAATCAAGCGAACCTCGTGCCCCAGCTTTCCCACCTCTCTTCCCCAATAATGGGAACTCGCACAAGCCTCCATTGCGACAAGACAAGTTGGCAGCTTACCCAAAGCCTTCAAAAAACCCGCACGAGAAACCTTCTTTGAAAACACGACATGTCCGTCTGCAGCGGCTCCATGCAGTTGAAAAACGTTCTTTGATAAATCAACTCCAACAACGGCAAGGTTCTTCATGGTTGCGTCCCTCTTTTTCCAAAAGCTACACTCTGCTCAGTATTGCAGAAATGCGCCGGGAGAGGCATCCATTCCATCACTACCCACCAAACGAACGCATAGTGCTCTGGACTACCGCCCTCCAGTTCCGGAAGTCATTATTCCGATAGACCAAAGGCCAACCATGCACTAGCTTTCAAAGCGGACCACTCAAACGGGGCTGCTCAAATCTCCCTATACTCTAAACGGTTATGTCGAGATAAAAAGATTATTTTTCTGGTATCCGATGTTCGCCTCAACTTCCCAAGGAATGTGAGCATTCATGACGCCCATTTCGCTATCCGTAAACGGTTCGGGATTGACGTATTTCTCAAGATACTTGTTTTCGGTCTTGTATTCCGGCGCAGTAGAACTGTGAAAAAGGCTCGGAAAATTGTCGATAATTTCCTGAATAATTTGAGTTGGTCTCAGTAATAGTTCTTCATATGTCAAAAACACGGCGCTATCCACATGATCAATGAGGCCTTCCCAATTCTTGATCTTGTGACGGCGCAGCTCGAAGATGGTAGTCGCTTCACCAGTTTTGGGGTGAACATCTGGAATCAGATTGCCATGAACATTCTTTCCGGTAAGCAACAGATTTGGCAAGTCTTCGATCCGCTTACCTTCAAGGTCATCCCGAAAATGGTATGGCTTGACCATGGTTGAACGAATCCAAGTATAAGGGTTTTTATAAATAACCAAAAAGAGCGCTTCTTTTTGATCATTGGCAAGCTTTTCCTGTCTCGCGTAATAGTGTTTGTAACCGAACCGCCTAGTGGTGTTATTCGGTTTATTCTTAGAGCCGTAGGAACCTAGGAAGTTTAGAGGCTCTTTCATGCTCTCTTGCACCAACCTGCGCAAGTGGTTAGTGCCGCTGTTGCGCTCGCCAAAAATTTGAATGTAACTGAGGTTTCTACCTGCTTTCTTGTGTGTCCGCATTGGTTCTCGTCCTGAAGCTTTTATGTAAATTTGTAATAGGTGATTACAGCACTTCATTTCGGGGCATAACCCCAATTATTTGCCCCCGCTAAATACCCTAACTGGGGCAAGAAAGAGCATCTACAGCCGCCAGAATCTCGTCATAGCTTGAGACCATGATGTCGTGATTCTCACGTACTTTCTGTCTCTTGTTGGAGTTTTGCAAAATTTCATCTTTTAGGTGGATGCGCCCTCGTTCCTTCATGCGCGACAGATGCATTTCTTGAGGGATGTCGATTAGCAGATGTGTGAAGATGATTGGGAGGCGGGCTTCTAGCCAAGTATATATAGACGGCTTATTCCGCGAAGTGGGAAATGGCAGTGCCCCGCAGGTAGCCACCACAATCTTATTGTCTGGAGCGGTTAGCGTTTCGGTGATCATCCCGTGCGCCTGCTGCAGGAGATAACCGATGTTTCGTTGAGCTTTGACGCTGACCTTAAGCACAAGATCCATCAGATCTTGGTAGCCCTGTTGCGTGACATTCGGGACAATAGCTCGGACTTGGTTCTTCTCCAGCGCTGGAGGATAGTCGTCCCAATAACGGCAATCGTCCATCTCTAAACTGATTATCCCATCTCGCTCTTTCTGCAACCGCTTGATGGCATAGGTCTTCCCTACTGCAGATGACCCGTGCAAGATCACGAAGGTCAGCCTGTCCGAAGCTGGCAGGAAGTAATTGTTCTTTTCATATCCAATAGAAGCCTCAGTATTCCAATGGATGTTTTCATTTAGGACGCGAATTTCCTGCGGCGAGAACACCTCAGGCTTTGAGTATTGCCGGAGAAGCGCCCGTGGAGGGACACGCTCTTGATTCAATTTCGGCACAAAGCCCGTTCGATAGTTTTGTGAGAGCGCCTGCATCATCGAGGACGGATCACTCAATAGCGTCTCCATATTTATGAATACAATATTTTCAACATAGTTTTTCAGGTTTTCAAAACTCTCAATCTTCAGACGCCTTAACTCAAACAGATCAACCTTTTCTCCGGTATTTGGATGAAATTCGTTCAAGGTGTCCTTCCCATTTATGTGGCCAGCAAGTTTAAGTCCAGGTAGTTCTTCGACGCTGCGCCCGGAGATTGACTGAGACAGGGCGTACGGCTTCTCCATCATGGAGCGGAACCAAGTATACGGATTTCGATAGATGACAACAAACAGTGTTTCGTTGCTGCGAGGATCTTTGAACTTCTCCTGATTAATAAACCAGTGCTTGTATCCAAATATTTTTGTACCCAAGGGCGTCGCGTCGCTCGCCCTCGTACCTAGGAAATTTCGAGGCTCCTTCATGTTATCCTTTAAAATATCACTTAAAAAGGAAGTTCCGCTGTTTCGTTCACCATAGATCTGGACGTAGCGGATTGAAGGGTCGTTCGCTTTGTGTATCCGAAGACCACTTTCAATGAATATCTTGGATTGCATTGCTTTTGGGGTCGATGCCTTTGAAATACTATTGAGTGAAATACTATTGAGTTTTTGATAAATATTAAACCTATCTGGTTATACATTATTAAAATATTTGATTGATGTTGGAGTAACTTTATAGGTGAGTTATTAGGGAATCAAGTCAATATACCTCTAAATATATTTAAGTATATTTAAAATCTATATAGAATAACTTAAAGGTTGAGTTTTATTGTGTTTATGCTAATTAATATAAAGTATAGGATTAGGTATTCCTTCCCATATAATTGATTAACTCATAAGTAACTGACTGTTATAGGACCTTGGATATGTTTACGCACATGAATGAGTAGGGTTGGGTTGGCACTCTGTAAGCGCTTGCCGTTGACGACGAAGACATTTCTATAGCTCTAGACTAATGCCCTTCGGCTAAAGAGGTTCTCATTTCGGAGGCCCAAAGGCAAAGTATGCACTGATTTTCAAGTTGGTCCAACAGATAGGGACTGCCAACTTTTTTGGGTATGGCGGCATTTTATCCAAAGATACGAAACAGCCCCCAGCAAACTATGCGGATGGCCCACAAAACTATATCTGAGCCTAGGTGGATGCAATTCGGTCTTAAAAAGACGCCTTCGCAGGTCTGGTTACTCCCAGGGACCAAATTTAGTCGGGATCTATAGACTTACTATGAAAGTAGGGTCTGACAATGTCGGGGTATCATTTGAACAGCGTTTTATGAAAAGATTAAAGGTCAAGTGAATTGAGGTCATTATCTATGAGCCCGCGATGAGGGAGGCTGGCTTTTGTGGGGCTAGAGTTATTCAAGGTATCACAGACTTCAAGCAGAAAGCCGATGTTATTATTACCAGTCGTAAATCAGGTGAACTAGAAGATGTTGAAAGAAGATATCAAAACTGACGTAAGTAGACTGAGCACGCCTTGGAAAGTATCGTACTCGCCAATCAGATCAGATCAAAAGTCGACAAACGCTCATTTTGTGAGCCAACATGACACAGATAACTCTATTCACCTAGACCTTTCGGAAGAAGTTAAATGGCTGCGTTTAGAATATGAAATTGACGAAAGTCTCTTAGCAAAAGGAGCGCTTGAATTTCACTTTGAATATAGAGCCTTAGCTCCAGCAGCAGGTAACGGTCCCAGTTTAAAAATACTTGAATATAAGAGCGGCATTGGAAAGACATTTTGCAAAGTCTGCGCCTCCATAGCTAGATCAGGAAAAGCTAGAAAACTCTCCAAACATATAGAACTGCCACACCCTCCGGCTGCAGAGGCGGAGTATCGACTTGCGTTTGAGTTCCAAAGGCCAGTTAAGTTCTGGCTAGATAGTTTTAATATAGAAAGTAATATTAATCCTATTATTCCATCTACTGAAGTGGAAGAGACTGATTACACAGGAAATATACCCTATAGAAATTTGAATTATCAAGTCTCTGAAACTTTACGGTCCTTAAACGATGATATGGACGCTCAGTTGAGAAAGGATCCCAGCGCATGGGTTGGGAAAATGATCAGAGTAGCATTGCTACTAGAAGACTACGAGACAGCGCAAGGTTTATCAAAGTACTTCCTCCAAAGCTTTGGAACGAATGCGGCCGCTCTAAAACTCTTTCAAAACTACCTTTTGAGATCATATGTTGGTACAGGGAGTTTCCAAGAAGCACTGGATCTCATACGATATCTAGCGATGTACACAGAGCTCTCTGAAGAGACCTTTCAGCTTGCTCGCATTTTGGAACCACCAGAGCCTGAACTTCATAAATCCGACTATATTCTCCCTTCCGGAAAAGCTGATATATTCAATCTCTCGAGAAGCCTCGAAAAGAAAAAGCTGATTTCATTTAGAGAAATGCTTGAAGCAACTCCCAAAAACTACAATGCATTTTTACTATGGGCAAACTACTACTTGGATATAAAAGAAGATAGCTACATCAGATATATAAACTGCTTTTTCGAGAGTTTTAAATGTCCATATCAACTATGCTTTGGAAGCTATTCTGAAAATGTACTCAAGAGGATTACATTTTCTCCGATTAAGCCCATTGAGCAGAGGAAAGACGGTCCACTTGTCAGCATTATAATTGCAACTTACAATGCTGAATCAACTATTGATTATGCAATAAAATCAATTATCAATCAAAATTATAGTAATTATGAAATATTAATTTGCGATGACTGCAGCACTGACGCCACCCAAGGCATTATAAGCAATTACAAAGATCTGCCAAACGTCAGAGTTTTTGCTAGTGATGTGAATCAGGGGCCATATAATATTCGAAATGAAATGATTAAAAATGCGGTAGGTGATTTTATAACATTTCATGATGCAGATGATATGGCGCTCCCCCATCGGATCACAAGCCAAGTTTCAAAGATGATTGAGCAACAAGCTGAAGTCTCTCTGGCTAGTTGGGTAAGAATAAAACGAAACGGGTATCTGGTTGCTTTCAAAGATGGTGCTTATCTTCGTGATTGCCTGAACAGTATAATGTTTTCAAGAGAGGTATTTGAGGAGCACGGACCCTATCGGGAAGTGCTTTGCGGGGCCGATTCAGAGTTCTATGAGAAATTACGCGGCGCACTTCACCCGGACCAAATAGTTAAACTTAAAGAACCACTTGTTTTGGGTCTTTGGGGGGACAGCTCCTTAACTAGGACATCCGGCATTGAAGCCGATGAAATTGGATTCCGTGCTAAAGCGAGAAGGGAGTATTCGGCAATTGCTGGAAGGCAGAGGATCTTGGGGTCAGAGATTATTCCGGAAGAAAAAGTAATTGAAGCAATCAAAAGCGCTAATATTTACCGTGAACATCAATTGATTACCGAAGTTATTTAGGACTATTTAGTTATGATCATTGCAAATATTGCCACATATCCTGCTCGTGAGGGAAATCGACGCAAGGCCTTAGATTCAATTACTCCTCAAGTTGACACTCTTAATATTGCTCTAAATGGATATAGTGAGGTCCCCCAAGACTTGGAGTCTCTCGAAAAGGCGAACTTCTTGTTCCCTGAAAAAGATCTCAAAGATGTCGGAAAGTTTGCCTTTGATGTCCAAGACAATGATGATGTATTCTTGTGTGATGATGATATCATTTACCCAGAAAATTATACCGAACGCCTTCTGTCCTTGAACGATGAAATCGCCATCGAGAACGTAATCATCGGTCTTCATGGCGTAACATACTCCGATTACTACGACGGAGTAAAAAGAAGCGGCCGATTGGTAAGGGTCTTTCATCATAGTCTAGAGAGTAATGAGCGGGTAAATCAACTGGGTACAGGTACTGTGTACGCTAAAGGCAAGCAGCTCCCTTCTCTAGAGTTTATGCTTGGTTCTAGTGGTTATGTAGACATCAGATTTGCTCGCCATGCTTATACGAGGAATTACCCGATGATCTGTATAAAACGTGAAGCAAACTGGCTTGCGGAAGTGAAAAACAAAGATGCTTTGTATCTATCTGTCACGAACCAGCTTCCCAATGAAGCGTTGAGGGAAGTTCAAGAGTTCTGCGGTCTCGGTAAACTGGTTAGGACGTGAAATGGAGGGTGAAAACCGAAGAAAATACTATGAGACCAAAGTTTCATATGCCGGCCAGCGCGCTGTCCTAGCGGACACCGACCCTGAAGATCACATATTCAGGACCGTATCAAAGTCAAAACAGTTTTATGAGAGAGATTTATTAAACTACATCTATCATTCGGCAATGCCCGACTGGATATTTGTAGACATTGGTGCTCATATTGGAAACCATAGTATTTTTTTTGGTTCTATATTAGGCTTAAAAGGCTATGCCTTCGAAGCGAATTCAGAAACTTTTACGACCCTAAAGCACAATATAGAGAAGAACAGTCTTATTAACAGAATCGAGTTCTACAACAAGTCTGTGGGAAGTAAAAATGGATCAGGCTCTATTATTAAACCGAAAAAAGAGCATAACTCTGGCATGAGTAAATTTTGTGAAACATCCCAGGGGGAGGTTACGATGGTTGCTCTGGACTCTCTTCAGTTGCCTAAATTAGATTTACTTAAAATCGATGTTGAAGGTTTTGAGATGAATTGCCTCCTTGGTGCCACCTCCACCTTGGTACGGACTAGTCCCTTACTTGTTTTAGAGATAATTCAGAGTGACGATTTTTTTGAAATTCGAGACTGGTTGCAACCCTATGGTTATCGACCAGTCAAACGATTTAACTATACTCCAACATATGTTTTCTCGCCAACTTGAGCTCCTAAGGGTCGGAACATAGAGTTAGGGTAATGATGGAATGGATGCCTCTCCCGACGCATTTCTGCAATACAGAGCAGAGTGTAGCTTTTGAAAAAAGAGGGACGCAATCATGAAGAACCTTGCCGTTGTTGGAGTTTATTTATCGGTGATGTCACGTTAACTCTCGGGCTAGATTGATAGGGTAGCAGAAGCGTATGACCTCAGCTCCGATCAGTTACAAGCGCCATCGTTTTCCACCCGAGATTCACATTGTTTGCCTCTATCACCGCTTTTCGCTCAGCCTGCGCGAGGTGGAAGAAATGCTGCTGGAACGGGGTATTGTGGTTTCGTATGAAACCATCCGGCGCTGGGGAATTAAGTTTGGCCCAGCTTATGGTCGTCAGTTGAGCTGGAAAAAGGCCAGCAACGATGATGTCTGGTATCTGGATGGGGTTGTGATCAAAAATCAGGGGCAGCGATATTACTTGTGGCGGACAGTTGACCAAGAGGGCTATGTGCTCAACGAAATCCTTCAAAACGGCGCAATACCAAAGCGGCAAAACGCAAAGTGATGCCAACTGTCGAGCACCGCAGCCACAAGGGTCTCAACAATCGCGCAGAGAACTCGCATTTGCCCTTGCGAAAACGAGAGCGAGCCATGCAAAAGTTCAAGTCGCCGGGCCAGCTTCAAAAATTTCTGGCAGTCTTCTCCGGCCTGCGTAATCTCTTCGTTCCACCTCACCATCAACGGTCCGCAATCGACATTCACCTCCACCGCATCAACGCTTTCTCACAATGGAAACGGGCAGCTATCCTTCACGCTTGAAATCCGCATGGCGAAAGCTCTTGCAGCCAAATTCAGGTTAAGTTGATGGCACCCTTTTGACCCATACTCACCACATTTCGCAGCATCTACTGACTCCCTCATCAAAAAAAATCTACCTGAAAAGTTTTTATATGCGTCAAAAAACCTGATGCTGCCACTGTAGCGGTGCTGTATTTAGGAAAGCCCCTTAACAAATCCTGTTAAATTGCAAACATTACAAACGTTTTTAATATAAATAGTACTGCGAGAGTCGATCTCAATAAAACCCTCTCGCTGCATCTTTGACAGGGATCGACTAACAGTCTCAATTGTTAGCCCCAAATAGTCAGCAATTTCTTGTCGGGTCATATTAAGTTGCACTGTCTTGTCATCCATACACTTAGAAGGGTCAGGCCCAATACACTCAGCGCCCCCTCTATTCGGCACTAACTCCATAAGGAAAGAGGAGACGCGCTCGAATGATGTTTTACAGCCCAGCCTTACAATATGATCTTGCAAGCGTTGCATCTGTAAAACCAAACGGCGGTTTATGTAGTTCTGCAAAGGGGCAGAGGAGTCAATAGTTTGCCGATCATATACTTTCAGTGTGACGTCACTTAAGGTTTCTACTGTGCAATCAAGCAAATTGCCCGCATAAAATCCAACTATATCTCCAGTGCTTGCTACATAGATAATCTGCCGCCTCCCGTCAGGCAGCAGCTTGTAAAGCATTACAACACCAGATGAAATTTCATAGATATGATCTGAATGATCTCCCTCATGAAAAAGTACTTTATGGGGCTCGAGAACTCGGTTATGCGTCGCCCTATTTTCATAGATTATTTGATTCATGAAGGGTCTCTAATCTTATTAATTGTATGCCGTTAATTCCATTAATTTTGATATAAGTCAATTTTCAATGAAGCAATACTACGTTTGATATTGTTTATAAAAAATAGGACTAGGGTCCAGACTCATAACCAGTAACAGATAGCGGCGACTAGACTGAGCGCGGAAAGAAAGTTCTTTGCGCTTCGATCATATCTAGTTGCGATCCTGCGGAAATCCTTGATCCTACAAAACATCCGTTCAATGGCATTGCGATCCTTGTAAAGGGTTGGTGAAAAGCAGTTTTTCCACTTTCGATTGGCTTTTGGCGGGATGTTGGGTACAGCGCCTTGTTCTTCGATTTACTTGCGTAAAGCATCACTGTCATAGGCTTTATCAGCGTGTAGCATACGGCACTCAGGCAGTTTTTCCAACAACAGCTTTGCCGCAAAGCAGTCAGCCACTTGGCCGCCTGTCAGTAGAAACCTGAGGGGGCGGCATGCTGCATCCGTTAAAGCATGGATTTTTGTTGTCCGGCCACCGCGTGAACGGCCTATGGCCTGAGTTTTCGCCCCCCTTTACCGCCTGAAGAACAGCGGTGTGCTTTCACTGCTGTGCTATCGATCATGATATGGGCGGGAGGTCCGTCTGCCGCTGCTAAAGCCGTAAACAGTGATTCCCACACGCCTTTCGCCGCCCAACGAACAAACCTGTTATAGAGCGTCTTTCTGGGGCCATAAATTTCAGGAGCATCAACCCAACGACATCCGGATTTGAGAACATGAATAATACCACTGATTACGCGGCGATCATCCACCCGAGCTTTACCCCGTGTGTTGGTAGGAAGGTATGGTTTTATTTGATCAAACTGGTCTTGTGAAAGCCAAAAATGGGAACACGGCATTATTCTCTCCTGTTGGAGAGCTTGAATCATAACTCAGTTTAAATGACAAATACTTTTATGGGTCCGGAGCCTAGAACGCCTTGCCAGTGCGCACAAAGAAATCTCACAACAAGCCTCCATACAGCTACGTCATGGCATTGAGCACCTAGGGGCATTAGAGTCTATTTAAGAATTGTCTTTTCGGGCAATTCTTCTCACCATTAGCTTGACCATAGCAAAGCTCATAAGAGCTTCGGAGGTAACTGCATATCGTTCTACATCCTTTGACAGACGCCGGTTTATACCAAGCCAAGCAAAGGTTCTCTCTACAATCGAGCGTTTTGGTAGAAGCTGAAATTCTTTCTGGGTTCGCTTGACAATTTGGAGTGGTAACGGACTAGCATTTTGTGCGATTGGACCTTGATATCCACCGTCGGCACAAATTCCTTTAATAGCTGGAAAGCAGGAGGTGAACCGCTCACACACGATAGCAAGCCCGTCGCGATCGTGAATACCTGCCGAGTGAACCTTTCCTTTGAACATAAGCCCTAAAATATCAACTAGGATATGACGTTTTCTCCCTTTCACCTTCTTTCCCGCATCGTAACCAACATCACCGCGGGCATCAGGGCCAGTTTTTGCTGACTGGCTATCTACAATGGCGAAGGTTGGGCTATCTTGGTGCCCTTCAAGTTGACGAGTTTTCCGATAAAGAGCTTCATGGAGACGCTCCAACGTCGCATCGTGGCTAAAGCGTTTGAAATAATAGTACACGATACTGCTTGGCGGAAAGTCCTTTGGTAAAAACGACCACTGACAACCGGTCTGTAGAAGGTATAATATAGCATGGATGATGGCTCGCAGATCTGTGCACCGACGGCGCCCCTCGTAGGCTGATCCGGCATATACGGTTCAACCAACGCCCATTCTTCATCAGTCAAGTCACTTGGATAGCTTAGGCTTTTGCGGCAATGAAGCTTACGCGTATTCGGTGTCCATACCATTCGTAATCTCCGGTTTTTGAAGATCACGGTAAAGGAGAATTCTACAAATAGTTCAAGAACATATTTCTAAACAGACTCTTAGCGCGATCCTCTAGCCTCGTTACTTGCCTAAGAGCCTTAACGGCCATGCTCTCAATGAGATTTACCCGATCCTCTTGACTGAAAGATGAGGTGATAGTTTTAGCATCTTCCGCCGTCTTATTCCCCATAGCAGCGTTTCCTTTCACTCATACGTTGCTGTGTAACGAGCGTCCCCGCCTTTTATCCTTGGGGCGGGGCGTTCGAGCGGTTTGGGACAGGCCTTATGCAGGCTCAGTTTGTTTCTTTGGAGCCAGCCTCCAGTGCAGCGAAGCAAGCAGGTTGGACCAGTCTATCAATTCCTCATCAAAGTTCTCACTGTCAATCTCTGGGAACTGGAGGTGGGCCATAGAGAATAGGCTCCTTTTCTTTATGGGAAGGCTGGGCGCTGCGGCTTTTACCGTTTGGTCAGCGTTCAATTGCTCGGCCTTTTCGATAGCTAAGCCTAAAAGAGCTAGCCTCTCAATCAGGCGCTTTACTGAGTTGTTGTACTGCTCAATGCAATCCAGAACTTCATTATCGGTTACAACTTTTTCAATTACCTCACTCATAGCAGCGTTTCCTTTTACTCATATGTTGCTGTGACCTGAGCGCCCTGTTTGATCCGACTCCGGCGGGGTGCTCCCATAGATTTACGTACGGAAAGTAAACCCTTGAATACCCCAGTGTCATGGTCTTAACCAAAGGATTTGACTGCCATGAACAAAACCAAAACAGAGAACCGTATTAAGAGGTGGGTCTGTTGGGCTACAAAGAAGCTTCTGGATGCTTACAATCTTGAGTCCGCAGCATCCGATTTAGGCATCCGTGCTGCAACCCTCAGTAAATGTTACAATGTAAATCAGGACAGGAATCTTACCCTTGTGAACATGGTGTTCCTTGAGGAGAACAGTGTCCGGCAATTTGGTATTGATCCGGTCTTTACCAAGCCTCATTTAGAGCGCCTTGGCTACGAGATTAAGAAGCTAAACACAGAGCGTATCCAACATGGCCCTTGCAAGTATGCAGACGAGATTATTCCGGCTGCTTGTCAGGTTATTTCTGATATCGGTGATGTCACGTTATCCTGACGATAAACGCAAAAGGCAGTGGTAGACCGATTTCAGGTCGGAGTTTGGGTAGCGCGTTTCCATCCGTTAAAAGCTTTGATGCAGTGAAGGTGAATGTCAATTGCTGAGCGTTGATGGTGGGATAGAACGAAGAGATTACGCAGGCCTGAGAAGACAGCCAGAAATCTTTGAAGCTGGCCCAGCGACTTGAACTTTTGCATGGCTCGCTCTCGTCTTCGCAAGGGCAAATGCGAGTTCTGTGCGCGATTGTTTAAGCCCTTGTGGCTGCGGTGCTCGACAGCTGGCATCATTTTGCGTTTTGCCGCCCCATAAGAACCGAGTTTGTCGGTAACAATTCGTTTTGGAGTAACTCCTTGGCTTGATAACAGACGCGTCAACAAACGTTTGGCAGCTTTGGAATTGCGCCGTCATTGAAGGATTTCGTCCAGAATGTAACTAGCCTGATCAACGGCCCGCCACAGATAGTATCGCTGGCCTTTTTCCGGCGCAATTGGCAACTGTAAGCTGGGCCAAACTTATTTCTCAGCGCCGGATGGTTTCATATGAGACCACAAGGCCCCGTTCCAACAGCATTTCTTCCACTTCGCGCAGGTGAAGTGAGAAACGGTGATAAAACCAAACGACATGGGCAATGATTTGAGGCGGAAACCGGTGGTGCTTGTAGCTGATCGATGATGTCTTCATGAGACATCCGGTAACCCATTCAACTGGTGCCAAAGTTTACGTGACAGCGCCCTATCTGTATAGAGGGCACCTCTAAAAGATAATTTTCAATTAACTTTTGCATCAACTTGGCTCCCTCCCGATCACTTATATTTTAGAACAACGTTACTCTAAAACTGTTAGGGTTTATTACAAATAGTTCATAATAGATAACTCCAGTTCGTCGTTAAAACCTAAATTCCTTTCTCTAGAAATTTACCACGTATCTGCGTGGACAAGAAAGTCTCTTAGAAATAAGGAATGGATTATGGCCGATCAACCAAGATGAACCACTTAACACAGTCTTCTAGCGCCGCTCACGGTCTGGTTAAGACATTGGCCTTTTATTCTTCAGTTCATTTTATTTCTAGTCCTCAAAACCCAGTTCAATTTAGCATTTTCCAGCAGTCTCCATTCGATAAATTTCCAAGAATAAATGTCAGAAAATTCACGTACAGAGCATTCCAGCTCATTTGGCGTCTTGCCTCCATCAAACTCATGTCTCGACCCAATACCCAACAACAAAAAGACCATTCAAGGTCAGGAGCCCGATCATGACTATCATCAAAGGCACACGAGGTGACGATACTCTCTCCGGCTCTGATAACAATGACCTCATACTCTCTGGGAACGGGGACGATACCATCACATCTGGCGATGGCAACGACTTAGTCTATTCCGGCAGGGGGGATGACACGGTTTATGCCGGTGATGGCAATGATTTAGTCATTACAGGCAAAGGGGACGATACGATTGATGCCGGTGATGGCAATGATTTGGTCATTGCAGGTAAAGGCGATGATACAATTGACGCAGGCGATGGTAGCGATTTTGTGTCCGCTGGTAGCGGGAATGATACCGTTATTCATATTGAAGCCGAAAACGTGGATACCTGTGATGTTTACTGCGGTGACAAAGGCTGGGACACCATTGTTTTAGTGGTCTCGCAGACAATATTTGACTCTGAAGCTTTTCAGCAAGATTTGGCTTACTTTCAGGCGATGATTGACTGCACGGGTTCGGCTTCAGGTTACTTTTCAAGCCTTGGAATTCAAATTCATTCCTTCGAAGTCTTAGAAGTGACTATCGATACGGCTGGCAATAATGCGCCCATTGCAACCAACGTGAACCTTGGTGCCATGGAGGAAGATGGAAGCCGGCTTATTACTGCTGCTGAATTGTTTGATGGTGCCGCAGATGCGGATGGAGATACGCTGACCATCACCAGCTTGAGCATACAAGCAGGCAATGGCGTCTTGACTGATAACCTTGTTGGGACGTGGACGTACATTCCTGCTGCAGACGATGACAGTGACGTCACCTTTGCCTATGTTGTGTCTGATGGAGCACTTACATCCTCTGCTTTGGCAGCCTTGGATATGACACCTGAAAATGATGCGCCTGAGGCGACCGCTGACACAGCAACTACCATTGAGGGCAATGCTGTCACTATTGATGTTTTGGCAAACGACAGCGATGTAGATTCTGCAAATCTGAATATATCACAGGTGTCGCAAGCTCAGTCTGGCACCGTTACGATTGATGGGGCCGTACTTGTTTATATTCCCCATGAGGCTTCTTTGGCTCCGATACATTTACTTATACTGTGTCAGATGGAGCGGGCGGGTTCACTGGCGCACAAGTAACTGTCACCATTGATCAAGATCCAGATAAAGTCGCGGTGTTCTCCGAAATACTAGAGGATTCTTCGTCTCCAGATGGTGCCATGAATGCCAATGGGGTTGCGGTGAGCGATGATCAGTTAGCGCTTGTCGTTAACCGGGTTCTGGAGGGTAGCGAGAGTGCATCTTCTCCAATGGAAGCACGCTATCAGGCCGCCATTCAGGCCGAGACCGGCTTTTCCAACCTGCCAACTTCAGCGCAGGTACAGGCCATTATTGATGCCGAGAACTTGGATTTAGGTACACTGTTCCAAGGCCAATCCTTATTTAACGAAAGTTATGTGACTGGCTGGGATGTAAGTCTTGTATCCAACATGGAGAAGATGTTTGAAAATGCGAATGCCTTCAATCAGGATATTTCCAACTGGGATGTGGGTAGTGTCACGAACATGAAGGAGATGTTTGAGGGCGATCATGTATTCAATCAAGATATTTCGGCGTGGGATGTAAGTAACGTCACCACAATGCAAGATATGTTTGATGACGCACGGGTCTTCAATCAGGATATTTCTGGCTGGGATGTGTCCAATGTCGTGAATTTTGAAGAAGTATTTGAAAATGCCTATGCGTTTAATCAGGATATCTCGAGTTGGGATATGAGCAGTGCCACCACGATCAAGGGCATGTTTGAAGGCGCAAGTTCATTTGATCAGGATATCACCGATTGGGACATTAGCAATGTCACCAATATGATTGGCTTATTTGAAGGGGCTGATGTCTTTAACCAGAATGTGGGTATCTGGGATGTCTCGGGCGTCTCTGAAATGCGAGGCATGTTCGACAGAGCATCCGAATTCAATCAGGATATTGGTGACTGGGATGTATCCAACGTTACCGATTTGTCGAGTATATTCAGTCAAGCCCTGGCGTTTAATCAGGACATTGGCAATTGGGATGTGTCCAACGTATTGAATTTAAGCTCTATGTTCAATCAGGCAAGTTCCTTTAATCAGGATATTAGTGGATGGGATGTTAGTAGCGTAGAATTCAGTATCTCTATGTTCACAGAGACCAGCACCTTCAATCAGGATATCAGTGGGTGGGATGTTTCTAGTTTATTTAATTCCAATGATATGTTTCGTGATGCCCAAGCCTTTAATCAGGATCTTGGAAACTGGGATATTTCTGCACTCCGTTTTGCAGATAGTATGTTCGACAATTCCGCGTTGAGTATTGGTAACTTTAACAGTCTTTTGGCGGGCTGGTCCACGCTTGATACAACCTCAGGTGAAACAGCAATCCAGCAAGGGGTGACCCTTGGCACCAGCGGCCTAACCTATGTGGATGCCACATCCTTTGATCATTTACAGACTGTCTATGGGTGGACGATTGAGGGAGCAACGCTTGCCGATGGCGTCGATCTTGGGACTGCTAGTGGCGATGTAATTGATGTATCACAGGGCAATAGCCCCCAAGTTATTCATGTGAGCAGCCCCGTTTGAGTGGTCCGCTTTGAAAGTTAGTGCATGGTTGGCCTTTGGTCTATCGGAATAATGACTTCCGGAACTGGTGGGCGGTAGCCCAGAGCACTATGCGGTCGTTTGGTATTGTAGTGTTTCCTCCAGCGTTCTATGATTATTTGAGCTTCATGTAGCGAGTAGAAGATTTCTCCATTCAATAATTCATCACGCATTCGCCCATTGAAACTTTCGCAATATCCGTTTTCCCAAGGCGATCCTGGCTCAATGTAGGCTGTTTGGGCTCCGACGGCTTTGATCCACTTTTGAACCGCCTCCGCCACGAACTCCGGGCCGTTATCTGAACGAATATAGGCAGGTGGCCCGCGCAGGATAAACAGGTCCGTCAGCGCATCGATGACTTCGCTCGCATTCAGCTTTCGCTTCACCCGAATAGCAAGGCATTCACGCGTATACTCATCCAGAATATTCAACGTTCTCAATGCCCTGCCATCATCAGTGCGATGATGGACAAAGTCATAGGACCACACGTGATTGCGATACTGTGGCCGGAGACGTATGCAAGACCCATCATTGAGCCAGAGCCGCCCCTTTTTCGGTTGCTTCATGGGAACTTTCAGCCCCTCTCGTCGCCACAGACGTTCAACACGTTTATCGTTCACTTGCCATCCAGCCTCTCGGAGCAAAGCGGCAATGCGACGGTAACCGTAACGGCCATATTGGCGTGCCAGCTCAATCATATCTGCAACCAGCTGATCTTCATCCGCTCGCCCTTTGGGGACGCGACGCTGTGTGGAGCGATGCTGGCCAAGAACGCGACAAACACGCCGCTCGGAAACCTTCACCTGACTGCGTATATGGTTAATGCAGGCTCTGCGACGAGCAGGGCTCAGAAGTTTCCCTTTGCAGCCTCCGTAAGGATCAGCTTGTCCAATGTCAGATCAGAGACCGCACGGCGTAAACGTTCATTTTCTTTCTGCAGCCGCTTCAGTTCCTTGAGTTGCTCCGTACCCATTCCGCCATACTTCTTCTTCCAACGGTAATAGGTTTGCTCGGTAACGCCGATCTGGCGGATCGCATCCATGCGCGCCATTCCTTGCCCCATCAGGACTTCAACTTGCCGCAGTTTAACGACAATCTCTTCTGGTTTGGGTCTCTTGATTCCCATATCGAGTCCTCCGTTTTCCTAATCATAAACGTGGACCACTTCTTTGGGGGAGGCTCAACGTTGTAAACTGCGCTATCGTACCTGTTCGCCGCCGGGTAGGCGGCTGAGAGAAGGAAAGAAGAGTAGGCAACACAAGGCCCACGGTTCGCCGCCGGGTAGGCGGCTGAGAGACATTGTAAACTAAGGGGAGATGGAAGCAGATAGACTGTAGGACGCTTATAAGGACGGACCTTTATGGAACGTTAAAAATAAGTCATTGGGACCATACTGAAATGCTGTAAGTTTAAAAGTTGGAAGGCTGAGATGAATATTGGTATCACAGTTCTCGAAATACTGACAAAGCTTGAATATCCAGCGTTTGAACTGGTAAGCGCGATTTGAATTAGACAGGTAGGAATAAACGATAAGCAAAAATTTCTCCGCGTAACAGGACAAACATGAAGGGTCTCGTTTTTGGTGAAAGTGGTCAGCTTACATACTCGTCAATGGAGGACTTATGTAACAACTCACTTTTGCAACTGCTCTGTATGCTAAACACTATGGTTTTGGAGTTCACCCCAGTTTCCGGACAGTTTCGCGACTAATGATAACACTATGTTCCGCTAAAAGGTCTTCAACATCGGCCGTACTCATGGCAAAACGGTGATACACCCAAACAACATAAGCGATGACTTCACAAGGAAAACGGAATCCCTTCAAACGGGGAAAACTGCTGGGTATTTTCACCGAGACTATGTACTTGAAAATCTAAACGCAAACAACTTTGCAATGCCGCTTGGGGGAGCGTGATGAACCGGACATACATCACTGCGGTCCGTATTCAACCACGTGCGGCCAGAAGGCTTTCGGCCTGCGGCAGCCGATGTTTACACCAAGTCCCGGCATTGGTGCGCGCCCCGCATCTGGGATAGCTGTCAGCTGCAATCCATGCGTGATAGTGTGCCCAACTCACGCCCACATGGTGGACGCACAATCGGTCCTTGTCCGCCAAGAAATCAGGTAACCGTTTCCACCAGAAGACAATTTCACCACCCTATTTAGCGTTGGCGGTCCATGATCATATGAACGCTCTCAAACTCCAAATCGGCGGCGGTATTCTCCCGGAGTTAGTCCGGTGAGCCGTTTGAACAGGCTGCGGAAGAAGATCAAGTCTTCGTAGCCGACTTCCAGAGCGATTTTTTGGATTGAGGCGCGGCCAGTTTCCAGAAGCCGTTTTGCTTTCGCTATTCGAAGTTTTTGCAAGTATGCGACGGGCGTATCACCGGTTGCATCTTTAAAACGCCGATTGAAATTGCGCGGGCTCATGCCAAAGCTCACTGCCACATCCTCAAACCGGAAGCTCTTTACCGCCTGATCGTGGATGAACGCCTGAGCCCGATGGATAACTTCATCATCATGCTTCATATTCATATCAAGGAGTGCAAATGCCATCTGCCACGTTCTTGGCATTTCAAGGAGCAGTGATTTTGCGCAGCCGACGGCCACTTCCCTGCCACAAAATTTCTCGACAAGATACAGGCTGAGGTCCGCTGCAGAATTTATGCCCCCTCCGCAGTAGATGCCAGTGCTGTCGGTGACAAGGTAATCAGGCTGCCAGTCCACCTTTGGAAACTTCCGCGCATAGATATCAGCAAAAGCCCAGTGCATTGTGCCCCGCTTCCCGTCTAGCAACCCTGCCTTTGCAACCAGAGCTGTGCCCGAACATACAGCCGCGATCTGCGCGCCCTTTTCTGCCTGATCTTTTATCCATGGGACGACGCCGGCGTTTCTAGATAGCACAGCATCAATATCATAACCGGAGACCATCATTTCCAGATCCACACCAGAAGCTGGAACAAAGATCAGGTCCGTATGCTCGATCTCATCCAGAGAATACTGCGGGGTAATCGCCATAGGTCCATCAGGCACAACAGCCCTGCCGTTCAGCGATGCTGTTCGCACATTAAAGTAGGCGGAGGGCTCGTCGCCATTCAGCAGGTTCCAGAAAACTCCTGCGCTTCGAAACACCTCGACAGCGTTAATTGCAGTTGAAATATATCCTCCTTCTAAAAATAATACGGTTATATCAATCACTTGAATAATATATCCTCCGGAAATTCAGTTTTGGCTAAAACACCCCTATTAGTTGTCTTTTATGCCATCTGTCCCGCTGTAGTTCAATAGTGAATGATGATCATCACAGGCCAGAGCTTGTTGCCAAGCAGCCTGCGAACAGACAGATACTATAAGGAATGACAAATGCCATTTGCTAATATTCGAACTGTTAAGGGCCTATTATCGGAGAAGCAGCGCGAGGAACTTCGGGAAAAGATTTTTGATGTGCTGCTTGAGGTGGAAGGGAGAGGTAATCCCAACTTTGCAAAATACATCATGGTGCTCGTGGAAGAGCATGAGCCATCCGCATGGAACGTGTCTGGCGACAATTTAACCACAGATGCTGTTGCGTCACTTCAAGCCGATCTTTAGGTGCGCTCTCTTTAACCCCTCCAAGGTGCCCTCATCAGGGCACCTTTTATAAAAATTCTACTCTTCAAGCCGTAGAAACTGCTTTCTGCCAGTCATTGACCGGAGAGGCTTGAGGACAGCAAACTCGCCTCAATTGATTAACGACTATCAACTGTAATTCTATTTATTGTGACAACAATAATAAGCGCTATTGGCAAAGCCCTTGGTTGGCATTGCCATCTATGAACACGCCCCGGATTGCAAGCGTTTTATGAGTTTTAGCAATGTAGGTTTTCAGTCATCTATCCGGCCTGTTTGCGCGGTCTATTCCGCTGCCCCTGATGGAATTCGTAGACCAACACCCAATCAAGTTGGCGAGCTCGAAGCTCCGACAATGCCACGGGGTTAGTTGGTCCCGGTTACCCTGTTTTGCCATCACATCACGATCACCCTCGCAATTGGTTTTAGTACGACGCTTTATACTTCCACTGAGTTGTACCGATATGTTTGCGACTTGCTGAGCAGGGCCCAGACGGTGCGCGCCATTTTATTGGCCATGGCAACCAGGACTACGTTGGTCGGGCGCCGTTCAAGCAATGCCTTTTGCCACTGGGACAAACCGTCCTGTTTTCGCCGGGACCAGCCCAAACTTGTCCTTGCCCCGTGAACCAGAAGCTTGCGCAGATAGCCGTCACCGCGTTTCGATATTTTTCCTTACCGCCGCTCGAGTACTGTTTAGGCACCAAGCCGAGCCATGCGGCAAGCTGGCGGGCACTGCGGAACTGGGTAACATCGCCGATTGTTGCAACCAGCGCGGTCGCAGTGATGACGCCAACTCCGGGAATCGTCTCCAGCCGTTTGCTGTCTTCATTGTCGGTGTGCCACTCGTTAAGCTTTCTTTCCAGCGCCTTGATCTGTGTTTGCGTTTCTTTCAACTGCTCTGCCAAAAAATTCAGGGCTTTACGTGCTAGGGCTGGCAGACGAGTGTCTTCCGAGTCTTTGATGACTATGATAAGTTCGCTAACCTTTGCTGCGCCAGCGCCTACCACGAGGCCGAACTCGCCGCAATGGCCGCGGATTGCATTGATCAACATTGTCTTCTGGCGTACCAGAAGTTCGCGAGTGCGATGCAGGACTAGAAGAGATTGCTGTTCCGCGCTTTTTATTGCTGCAAAACGCATAGTCGGGCGCTGAACCGCTTCGGCGATTGCTTCCGCATCAGCCGCATCGTTCTTCTGGCTCTTTACAAACGGTTTGACATATTGCGGTGGAACCAGCTTCACCTCATGGCCCAATGCTTGCAATTCACGAGCCCAGTAATGCGCGCTGCTGCAAGCCTCCATGCCAACGAGGCAGGGCTCGATACCCGCAAAAAACTCTATGACTTGACCACGTCGCAACCGCTTGCGAAGCAAAGGGGTTCCCGCTTCATCCGCGCAGTGTACCTGAAAGATGGATTTCGCAAGCTCCAACCCAACCGTTGCAATCTTAGTCATGAACGTTCCTCTTGATCGCTTAACTAACGCACATCAGTATGCCTCACTGCGAGGCCGGAGGGGCGTGTTCATTTCATCAAGTTGTTTTTTGGGCGCTATCAATTTAACCTGAAGTTGGCTGCACTCGTTTTCTGCGGACGCATTTAGGTGTGAAGCATTGCAGCCTGTTTCCATTGTGAGAAAGCGTTGATTCGATGAAGGTGAATGTCGATTGCAGAACGTTGGTGGCGAGGGGGCGGACAGATTACGCAGGCCAGAGAAGGTTGTCAGGAATCTTTGAAGCAGACCCGGCGATTTGAACTTTTGCATAGCTCTCTCTCGTTTTCGCAAAGGCAAATGCGAGTTCTCTGCGTGATTGTTTAAGCTCTTGTGGCTGCGGTGCTCAACAGTCGGTATCACCTTGCGTTTTGCCACTCCATAGGAGCCGAGTTTATCGGTAACAATTCGTTTTGGAGTAACTCCCTGCAGTGATAACAGACGGGTCAGTAAACTTTTGGCGGCCTTGGTATTGCCGCCGTTTTTGAAGAATTTCGTCCAGAGTGTAACCATCCTGATCAATGGCTCGCCACAGATAGTATCGCTGGCCCTGTATCTTGATCACAACCTCATCAAGATACCAGATATCTGAGCTATGTGCTTTTTGCTACGTGACAACGCCCCTGCGCCGTCGGTTGTGTGATACCGGAGCAAGCCTACTCAAGCGCGCTGGAAGGCGAACTGTCGTCGCGCCAATAATTATTTGCTTGTGCGACGGTCTGGAAATGAGTCGCGACCACCTGTGATACTTTTGTCAAACTATCGGCATTGTTGGCGTAGTCTGGACGCATCCGATCCCGCGCCATTGCATCCGGCTGGGTAAATTTTACAGCCATCCGTGACAGCTTAATCGCCAGATCAAAGCCTTCTTCTGGGGTTGCGGTGATTAAAGTTGGAAGCCACGACATCATAAATTCCCCTAATTTTACAAGACATTTGTCACGTATCATAAAACCGGACCAAGTCAAAGGACGGGACGCTCACCGCCAATGGCCCGCCAAAGCCAATATTTCTTGCCGTTGATTGTAATCACAACTTCACCCAGATGCCATTTCCGAGTGGATTTTGGCTGATCTTTGTGGATGCAACCGGAAAAATGGCGACCAAAGCGGTTAACCCACTGGCGTACAGTTTCCCTGCTGACAATAACGCCACACTCAGCCAGAAGATCTTCAACATCAGCCGTGCTCATCGCAAAAAGGTGGTACGCCCATACAGACTATGTACTTGAAAATCTAAAAGCAAACAACTTGGCTATGCCGGCGTCCCCGTTCTTAATAAATTGACTGCATTCAGACGTCCCGTGTGGGGCGTATCAGTGTGATCTTAATGTCAACGGAAAGGGCAAATTGTACGCTGCACGGGATGTGTGCATCCGGTCGTACAGACCAAAGAATGACCATATATTACATATAATAAATTGTTAGGAGATTAGGCCTAAGTTTGAGAAGGCCGGTACATTTCTTGAGCTACAGGTGGGGGCTTGTTATGGTAAAAGAGCACCCAGATGAGCACATTTTCGCTTCGTGTCAAGACTTTGCGTCACCTTGTTGAGGGGAGGGCGCTTGCAACTCCAGATCAGCTTGCTTTCCGATTTTACCGGTTTGGAGGTGCGAAGCGCGGAAGTTCCACCCAGCTATCCTATCAGCAGCTGTGGCAGCGGGTGCGAGTGGTTGGCGCGCAGTTGGCCCATCGGTTAGAGCCGGGCGAGCGGGCCTTGGTGGTGTGCCCGCCGGGGCTGGATTACATCATCGCCTTTCTTGCCTGTCAGCTGGCCGGAGTGATCGCCGTTCCTGCCTATCCGCCGCGCAATAGCAAATACATGGAGCGGCTGGAGGAGATCCTCAAAGATGCTGATGCGCGTTGTGTTTTGTGCCTACAAGATCAGTTGGACAGATTAAAGCCTTGGGAACTGGCTGATTACGCACTGGCCTGTCTGGCGGTTGACCAAAGCGATCTGAGGGACTGGGAAGACTGGCAGCCTGTCAACTGCAGTCCCGATGCCATCTCTTACCTTCAGTATACATCTGGCACTACCGGCTTACCCAAGGGCGTGATGGCCACCCACCGGCAGATCTTAGAGAACTTGTGCCACATTCAGGAGCTGGTCTGCGGCGGGTATGAGGGAGACGATGAAACGGAGGAGGCCATGTGCAGCTGGTTGCCGCCGTTTCATGATCTGGGCCTCATCGGTACCATCTTGCTGCCGCTGTATCTGGGGTGCCCGGCCCACCTGATGGCTCCGGCCAGTTTTGTGCAGCGCCCCTTGCGCTGGCTGGAGGTGATCAGCCAGACCCGCTCCACCCTCACCATGGCCCCCAACTTTGCCTATCAACTGTGCTGTGATGACATCTTGCCGGAACAACGGGCAGGCCTTGATCTGTCCAACCTGCGGTTTGTATTAGTTGGCGCTGAACCTGTCCAGCTTTCCACCCTTGAGGCGTTTACCCATGCATATGCCGCCCATGGCTTTCAAGCCTCTGCGTTCTGCCCTGCCTATGGTATGGCGGAAAATGTACTGGTAGCTACTGGCCGGCAGCCGTGGAAAGAGGAGAATTCTACTTGCAAAGAGAGATCAGGTCACATTCATAGTTACCCCGGAACTGTGTTTGATCAAGCGGGAAATGTTCAGCTTGGGGAACGAGCTGTGGTCTCGTGTGGACAGGTGTTAAACACCCAGCAGTTGGTTATCGTGGATCCGCAGACCAGCGCGAAACTGCCGGAGGGAACGGTAGGCGAGATCTGGCTGTCTGGTCCCTCCACAGCCAGCGGGTATTGGCGCAAGCCCGAGCTGACACAGCAGGTGTTTGAGGCACAGGTTTACGGTGAGACCAGCGGGCAGACATGGCTGCGCACCGGCGATCTGGGGGCTTTGCGGGAGGGAGAGCTTTACGTTCTGGGCCGAGTGAAGGAAATGGTGATCGTTCGCGGGCAGAATTACTATGCGGTGGATCTGGAGGTGACGGCTAACGGCAGCGATCCACTTTTGGGAAATGACCGCACCATTGCCTTCGGGGTGGAGCAAAGTGGCGGGGAAGAACTGGTGTTCGTTCATGAGCTTAGCCGCTCCAGTATGAAGCGGTTCAACCCTGAAGTTCTGGGGGAAGCCATTGGGCGGGCGGTACGGCAGGACTACGAAATTGAGGTCTCTACGGTGGTGTTCATTCGCCCCGCCAGCCTTCCTCGGGCCAGCTCCGGGAAACTACAGCATCTCAAATCCCGCAGCCAGTATGTCAGCGGGATGCTGAGCGAGGTGGCCCGATGGGAAGGGGCAACGGGCCTGTGTGTGGTGCAGGAGGCTCCTGTCGTTCGCCGGTTTGCCGGTTGGCCGGGGGATATAGCTGTGCCTTCGACGGCACAGATGGAAGAGTGTCTGAGCGCCGTTCCGGCCTGCGCACAGGCCCGGGCTCTCTGGTGTGTACAGGGCGAGGAGCTTTTCTTGCAGGTGGGAGTGGTGCTTGCGCAGCTGGGACCGGTATCAGATCAAGTGCAAGTTGATGATCTGTGCTGTGAGGTAGCACAGGTGTTACAGCAAAATAATCCTCAGGTCTCACAGTTTCTGGAGTGTTCTTTGATAACAGCTGAGGAACTGGCGCAGTGGAACGGGGGGGGCACCCGCAATGACACCGCAGCCGCAGCCGGAACCTCTCCTCAGGGACGGCTGGAAGAGCTGGTGGCCGATTGTTTTGAACTAGTTCTGCACCGATCCCCAATTTACCGGGAAACAAATTTCTTCCAGTGCGGTGGGAACTCTTTGCAAGTGATCCGTTTAACAGGACGATTGCAGGACAAAAGTGGATATGAGGTGCCCCGGCAACTCATTTATGAGGCACCCAGAGTTTGGCAAATTGCATCTGCCATGAAGGCCTGTAAGCCCTGTACAACGGTGCGGATCATGCCTGCAGATCCCTCTCAGCCTATCCCTTTGTCCTTCCAGCAAGAAAGCCTGTGGTTTTTTTCCCGCCTCGATGAACGGGCCAGTGTGGCCTATAACGAGGTCTTTGCCTTTGATATCCATGGTTTACTCGAACCCTTGGCTTTAGAAGTAGCTCTACAGAATCTAACGGCACGTCATTCAATATTGCGTACAACCTTTGTCAAGGGAGTAGGTGAAATACCATGTCAGCAGATTGCGACTGATATGGACACAAATTGCCTGAAAGTGGAAGAGACTAGAGAATTGAACTCTCAGGAGGTGGCAGATCATGTGCGATCCCTTCGACAGTGCCCCTTTGATTTGGCACGCGGTCCTTTGTTCCGTGCAACCTTGCTCCGGTTCTCCTCCCACTCCCATATACTGGTGATTGGCGGGCATCACAGTGTTGTAGATGGCTGGTCTTTGGGAATTTTGTGACAGGAGCTGTCGGCTCTTTATGTGGAGGCTAGTGAGGGTACTCCGGCCCTGTTGCCCGAACTGCCTGTTCAATATGCCGATTATGCGGTGTGGCAACGACAGGAGTTGTCGCAAGAGTATTTATCGAGGGAACTGGCGTGGTGGAGGACGCAGTTATCAGGGGTATCTGAGGCTATGGCCTTGCCCTTTGATCACCCCCGTCCCCCGGTGATGGACTATCAAGGGGGCGTTGTTGCCTTTACCATCCCTATTAATACACGCGAGGCTTTGAAACAACTGGGGAGCAAACACAACACTACGCTGTTTATGGTGTTGGAAACCGCTGTTGCGGTGCTGTTGTCCCGCTTGGGAGCGGGAGAGGATGTGGTGATTGCCACTCCTGTGGCTGGGCGTCCCAGGGAGGAGCTGGAAGGTTTGATCGGCTTCTTTGTTAATACGGTTCCCTTGCGCAATCGTGTTGATCTGAGCAGCTCGTTTGAAGATCAGCTGCTGGTCTGCCGGGACATAATCCTGTCAGCTCTGGCCCATGATACGGTGCCGTTTGGCAAGATTGTGGAGACTGTGGCTCCCCAGCGCTCCTTAGGTCATACTCCCGTGACACAGGTACTTTTGACATTGCAAAACGTACCTGACTGGAAAGGGCATCTGGTTCTTGGAGAGACGGTTGCCACTCCCTTGCCGCCACAGGGCGAGGTGCCAGCAAAGTTCGATCTGGAATTCACTTTGTGGGAGAGTGCACAAGGTCTGGAGGGGCACCTCATTTATGCTTCTCAGGTGTTTGAGCGCCCCAGCGCCGAGCGGATAGCAAGTATGCTGACCCGGATGCTGACACAGATTACCCATGCGCCGCACACGCGCTTGTACGAGCTGCAGTTGCTGGCGGTGCAAGAGCAGGATCAACTGCTGTATGGGCTCAATGACACAGCTGTCACTTATCCAGAAGATCAAACGGTTGTGGATCTGTTTGAGGCGCAAGCCCTTCAGCGGCCTGAGGCGGTTGCGGTGGTGGATGGGGAACACCAGCTGAGCTATGGCGAGTTGGATGCCGCATCCAACCGTCTGGCCCGTTATCTAGTCACCCAAGGAGTAGGGCCGGAGCAGGTGGTGGGGGTATGTCTGGAGCGCTCCGCTCAGCTGGTCATCACCTTGCTGGCCATCTGGAAGGCGGGCGGGGCCTACCTGCCGCTGGATCCTGAGTATCCGCCAGAGCGCCTCGCCTTCATGCTGGAAGATGCAGAGATAAAGTTGGTGGTGATGCAAAGCAGTGAGGGGTACGCCTGTGTTATTGGGAACGTGGTAATTGAGCTACGCCTGATTGATTTGGAGGATCTTGATACACAAGCAAAACTTGCCAGCTATAAAGGCAGTGGCCTTGAACCCGATGCATATCATCGTCCTCTCACACCATACTCACTTGCCTATGTGATCTACACTTCCGGTTCCACTGGCACCCCAAAAGGGGTGATGGTCAGTCATAAAGGGCTTAGTAACCGCTTGGCATGGATGCAAGAAATGATGCCGTTGGGGCCTGAGGATGTGCTGTTACAAAAGACACCTTACACCTTTGATGTCTCGGTCTGGGAGCTGTTCTGGTGGGCCTGTTATGGGGCACAAGTGATAATACTGCCGCCATGGGCTCACCGGAACATTGATTTGGTGTGTCAGGCCATGAGTGCGCACAGGGTGAGTGTAGTACACTTTGTGCCCAGCTTGTTTAGCCCCTATCTAGACTACCTGAAGGCTGGGACAGGGCGTGAGAGTCTTGCTGCGTTGAGGGCGGTGGTTACTAGCGGAGAAGCTCTGCCACTTTCTTGTGTAAGGAGCTTTCATGAAATTTTAGTTCAAGAGCGATGCTCCGCCGCACTGGTCAACCTTTACGGCCCGACCGAGACCACCATTGATGTGACGGTGTATCAGACCACAGGCACTGAGGACGTGGTGCCCATTGGTTCTCCTGTGCCCAACACACAGGCCTATGTGGTGGACCCAAGGCTCCAGCCTGTCCCGATTGGAGTTTCTGGTGAACTGTTGATTGGCGGGGTTCAGGTGAGCCGCGGCTATCTGGGGCGGCCGGGGCTAACTGCGGAAAAGTTCATTGCCGATCCGTTTTCCGGCAAAGCGGGGGCACGGCTGTATCGCACCGGGGATCTGGCCTGTTGGCGATCTGATGGCACGCTGGAATTCCTTGGCCGTATGGATACTCAGGTCAAAATCCGCGGCATGCGGGTGGAGCTGGGTGAAATTGAAGCGGCGTTGCAAGCGCAAGAGAACATTGCTCAGGCTGTTGTCGTAGTGCGCACAGATAAAGAAACAGGAACCGAGCTTGTGGCCTATGTGGTGCCAAGCCCGGATCTTCAATTCGCAAGTGACGCAGTTCCTGCATCTGATAGCCCTATTGCCCCGTGCTCTCAAGAAGTCTTGCCCGAGCTGGTCCTGCTTCGGACGGCTTTGCTGCGCCTGCTTCCAGAGCATATGCTTCCAGCCCGTTTTGTGGCAATGCCTCGCCTGCCACTCACCTCTTCAGGTAAAGTGGACCGCATGGCCCTGCCAGATGTTCAGGGAAAAACTGTACAAACGAACTACGAAGCTCCCCGCAGTCCAGTTGAGTGGCAGGTTGCGGCGACCTTCTCCCAGTTGTTGCAAGTGGAGGCCGTGGGCCGTGCTGATCACTTTTTTGCCCTCGGCGGACATTCGCTCAATGCCGTGCAGCTAGTGGGTAGATTGGAGGCCTTGAGCGGAAAACGGGTCACTGTTCGGGATATATTTGAAGCACCGACTGTTCTGGCTCTGGCCAGGCGCATGGAAGAGGCTCCGGCTCTGAATGAGTGGGTGCCGCTTGTGCCTGTAAAACGCTTCCGGATCATGCCTGTGTCATACCAACAAGAACGGCTGTGGTTTTTGGACCGTCTGGATCCACAGGCCGGGGCTGCCTATCACATTGAACATGCCTTTCAGCTTGAAGGCGACTTGGATGTATCAGCTTTTGAGCAGGCCCTGCACAAGCTTCTTCAACACCACGAAGCCTTGCGTACGGTGTTTAGCTACACAGAAAATGACCGTCTCTCTCAGGAGATCGCCCCAGAGCCGCTGGCTGGATATTTTCGTTTGGAAGAGGGAGAGGGGATGACAGCAGAGTCGCTGGCGACCCAAGTGCGCGACCTGTTGGGACGTCCCTTTGATCTGATGGCAGGTCCGCTGTTCCGTGCAACTTTGATCAAGAAAACGCCTCAAGCGTATATTCTGGTTATTGGTGGTCATCACAGTATTCTGGATGGCTGGTCTGTGGGAATTTTATGGCGGGAGCTCTTTGTCCTGTATCGGCAAGCCTGTGGGGGTGCCCCTGTAGCGCTGCCAGCGTTAACGGTGCAATACCCCGACTATGCCGTTTGGCAGCGACAGGTGCTGTCCGAAGGACGTCTGGAAGCTGTGGTGGAATGGTGGCGTGAAGAGCTGTCTGGAGTACCGGAAGCCATCACACTGCCTTTTGACCATCCGCGGCCAAAGACCATGGACTATCAAGGGAGCGTGGTAACATTTACTGTGCCAGAAGAGCTGAACTCGAAGCTCAAGCAAATGGGACAGTCCCATTCCGCTACCTTGTTCATGGTGCTGGAAACAGTGTTTGCAGTGTTGCTGGCCCGCCTTGGGGCGGGCAGGGATGTGGTGGTGGCCAGTCCAGAGGCCGGACGTTACCGGCCTGAGCTCGAAGGCTTGATCGGGTTCTTTGTTAACACCTTGACGCTGCGCAACCGTGTGGACTTAACCAGTTCCTTTGAAGAGCATCTGCAGCGGACACGGGAAGTGGTGTTATCTGCCTTTGCTCATGCCCAAATTCCGTTTGAAGCGGTGGTACAGGCTCTGGAACCAGTGCGTTCCATGCAGCATGCGCCGGTGGCACAGGTGGCTTTTATTTTACAAAATACTCCTGAGGTGGAGTTTGAACCCCATTTAGGAGAAGTCGAGATCTCTGGTTTTACGCAGGCCCCGCCCCCGGCAGCAAAGTTTGAACTGGCCTTTGAGTGTGTGGAAACCGATGGTGGTCTTGAGGGCAATGTATTTTATGCCACACAAGTGTTTGACCAGCAAACGGTGGAGCGTATTGCTGCTCAATACTGCCGATTACTACAGCAGGTCGTGCAGGCCCCACAAGCTTGTCTTTATGATCACTCGCTTTTGGGTGAGGATGAGTTTGAGCATCTTCTGCACGGCTTTAACGACACACACGTGAGTTACCCAGAGGATCAAACGGTTGTGGAGTTGTTCGAAGCGCAAGCCCGCCTACGGCCTGACGCTGTTGCGGTGGTGGATGGGGAACACCAGCTGAGCTATGGCGAATTGGATGCGGCCTCCAACCGTCTGGCCCGGTATCTGATCTGTCAAGGGGTGGGACCGGAACAGGTGGTGGGGGTGTGTCTGGAACGCTCCGCCCAGCTGATCATCACCTTGCTGGCCATTTGGAAAGCAGGCGGCGCCTACCTGCCGCTGGATCCAGACTATCCGCCAGAGCGCCTCGCCTTTATGCTGAAAGATGCCAGGGTAAGGGTAGTCTTCACACAATGTAGCGTGATGAAGGTTAGTGCCCTGGGTGAGAAAGCAGGTGGGGGACATCTGGTCGTTCTGGATGATGTCGATGTTAGGCAAGAGTTATTGGCGTTCAACGGTAAAACGCCTACGCTGGATGGCCAACTCAACGCAAGTAGCTTCAGCTCTTTTGCCTATGTGATCTACACTTCCGGTTCCACTGGCACCCCAAAAGGGGTGATGGTCTGTCATAAAGGGCTTAGTAACCGCTTGGCATGGATGCAAGAAATGGTGCCGTTGGGGCCTGAGGATGTGCTTTTACAAAAGACACCTTACACCTTTGATGTCTCGGTCTGGGAGCTGTTCTGGGGAGTAACCTGCGGTGCGCGGGTGGTAATATTGGCGCCAAATGCTCACCGGCAGGTTGACCTAGTATGTCAGGCCATAGTGGACAACGGAGTGAGTGTAATTCACTTCGTGCCAAGCCTGTTTGAGCCCTACGTGGCGTCTTTAGAAGCCGGAGAGGAGCTTGAGAGCCTAACCTCATTACAGACGATATTTACAAGCGGAGAGGCCCTCAGTGCAACGTGCGTGAGACGGTTCCATGCGGTCGTTGCTAAAGCGGGGAAAGAGGCCGAGCTGATCAACCTATATGGGCCAACAGAGGCTACCATTGAGGTTTTATGTTATCCAACAACTGGCAGCGAAACGGTGATCCCTATTGGTGCTCCTGTAGCCAACACGCAGGCTTATGTGGTGGACCCATGGGGGCAGCCGGTCCCGATCGGAGTTTCTGGCGAACTGCTGATTGGCGGGGTTCAGGTGAGCCGCGGCTACCTAAGGCGTTCCGGTTTAACTGCTGAGAAGTTCATCGCAGATCCGTTTTCCGGCAAAGCGGGGGCGCGGCTGTATCGCACCGGGGATCTGGCCCGCTGGCGATCTGATGGCACGCTGGAATTCCTTGGCCGTATGGATACTCAGGTCAAAATCCGCGGCATGCGGGTGGAGCTGGGGGAGATTGAGGCGGCGCTGCAAGCGCAAGCGGGCATTGTTCAGGCTGTTGTTGTGGCACGCAGTTTTGAAGGGACCTCAAGAGAGGATGTTTCTCTCGTGGCCTATGTGGTGCCGCAAGGTAGGACGGAAGATCTGGTGGCCTGTGCGCTTGACCATTCGGTTGAGAGTGATGGAGAGACGGACCATCAGGCCATGTATATTTTGAGACTGGAGAGCGTGCTGGATGCGGCGCAGGTGCGCTCGGGTCTGGCCTCTACCTTGCCCGGCCATATGATACCTTCCCAGTTTGTCGGGTTGTCGTGCCTGCCACTCACGCCGTCAGGAAAAGTGGACCGCAAAGGCCTGCCGGATGTAGCAGGAACAACCGTGCAAGTGGGCTTTGTGGCGCCGCGAACCCAGCATGAAGAGCTGATCTGCCAAATCATGCGCGATGTGGTTGCCCATGATCGCCGTTCTCTGGAGCGGGTGGGACTTGATGATAACTTCTTCGAGATCGGGGGGCATTCTATTTTTGCCGCCCAGTTGGCGCTGCGGCTGGAAAAAGCCCTTGGTATGCACGTGCCGGTACGTCTTGTGTTTGAAAGCCCCAGTGCCCGCCAGCTGGCTACACGGCTTGAGGAGCGTTTTGACAAGCCGTTACCAGCTGTGGAGCCGGTGGATCGCAAGGCGCCCATTTCCGCCTCGTTCGAGCAAGAACGCATGTGGCTGGCCAATGCCCGCTTTGAAGGGCAGCCGGTCTACAATGAGGGCCTGCCGTTGATCTTGCGCGGGGCTGTGGACACACAGGCCCTTCGTCAGGCGGTACAAGGGGTGTTGGAGCGCTATGAGGTGCTGCGCACCCGGCTGGTCAGCCGCGATACCCGCCTGTGGCAGGAGATTGATCCGCCCGAAAGTCTGCAGAACGTGTTTGAGGATTGGTCACAAGAGGGGCAGCCATTGGAGGCGTTGCAAGAACGGGTGAGCCTCCCCCAAAGAAGTGGTCCACGTTTATGATTAGGAAAACGGAGGACTCGATATGGGAATCAAGAGACCCAAACCAGAAGAGATTGTCGTTAAACTGCGGCAAGTTGAAGTCCTGACGGGGCAAGGAATGGCGCGCATGGATGCGATCCGCCAGATCGGCGTTACCGAGCAAACCTATTACCGTTGGAAGAAGCAGTATGGCGGAATGGGTACGGAGCAACTCAAGGAACTGAAGCGGCTGCAGAAAGAAAATGAACGTTTGCGCCGTGCGGTCTCGGATCTGACACTGGACAAGCTGATCCTTACGGAGGCTGCAAAGGGAAACTTCTGAGCCCTGCTCGTCGCAGAGCCTGCATTAACCATATACGCAGTCAGGTGAAGGTTTCCGAGCGGCGTGTTTGTCGTGTTCTTGGTCAGCATCGCTCCACACAGCGTCGCTTCCCCAAAGGGCGAGCGGATGAAGATCAGCTGGTTGCAGATATGATTGAGCTGGCACGCCAATATGGCCGTTACGGTTACCGTCGCATTGCCGCTTTGCTCCGAGAGGCTGGATGGCAAGTGAACGATAAACGTGTTGAACGTCTGTGGCGACGAGAGGGGCTGAAAGTTCCCATGAAGCAACCAAAAAAGGGGCGGCTCTGGCTCAATGATGGGTCTTGCATACGTCTCCGGCCACAGTATCGCAATCACGTGTGGTCCTATGACTTTGTCCATCATCGCACTGATGATGGCAGGGCATTCAGAACGTTGAATATTTTGGATGAGTATACGCGTGAATGCCTTGCTATTCGGGTGAAGCGAAAGCTGAATGCGAGCGAAGTCATCGATGCGCTGACGGACCTGTTTATCCTGCGCGGCATACCTGCCTATATTCGTTCAGATAACGGCCCGGAGTTCGTGGCGGAGGCGGTTCAAAAGTGGATCAAATCCGTCGGAGCCCAAACAGCCTACATTGAGCCAGGATCGCCTTGGGAAAACGGATATTGCGAAAGTTTCAATGGGCGAATGCGTGATGAATTATTGAATGGAGAAATCTTCTACTCGCTACATGAAGCTCAAATAATCATAGAACGCTGGAGGAAACACTACAATACCAAACGACCGCATAGTGCTCTGGGCTACCGCCCTCCAGTTCCGGAAGTCATTATTCCGATAGACCAAAGGCCAACCATGCACTAACTTTCAAAGCGGACCACTCAAACGGGGCTGCTCAATAACACTCTGCCTAAAAAAGGTCGTTCTAGACAAGAGCGGAGCCAACAAGTCTGGGCTAGGTAACATCAATCTATATTTGTTGCTAGTCGGTTGCTGGTTGTCATTCATCGACATCTTGCAGGGCAAATATCTTAACAATATCATTGAGCAAGACCACCGGTCTGTTAAGCGCCTGACCAGAGCAATGATGGGTTTCAAAGCCTTCCATTCTGCCGAAGCTACACTTGAGGGAATTGAAACTGCTCATATGATCAGAAAAGTCCAGATCGGACAGCAGGACATTCCAGCCTATCGTCAGTTCATGGCACTCGCCGGATAATTCTGTCTAGACCATAGATTGAATCTGTGTTCACACAAAATTTGCGACATGTATGGATGCCTTAGTCAATGCGAGAGTTACTCAGACGTAAAAACCATGGGATCAAGTGCGCACGTGTATCAGGCCTTTTTGCAAGATTTTGTCCTCGCGGGCCGTTATGGATAAGCGCCGATCAGGTCCAATATCATAACCACGAGCTCAAAGCTCCGTGTCGCAAACTGGTTTTCCTGATCCGATCTTAGTGATCCTGGGTCCTTAACTGTCAGATGTCCCTTGCAATCCCTCCCGGCTTACCGACGAAACAAGCCACGTTCACACAGCCATGCTTGCCGGATCTCGATAGGTTTCTCCCTTTGTTATCATTGCCCATACTGTTCGCGCCATTTTATTTGCCAGCGCCACAGCGGCCACCAGAGGAGCTTTTCTTGCCAGCAAGGCCTCAAGCCACGGATGCCGGGGCGCGCCTTTTTTGCGGGCCCACCAAATAACTGTTGTCGCGCCAATAATCAGCAGCCTGCGAATATCACGCTGGCCGGCTTTAGACGTCTTCCCAAGCCGCGTTTTGCCCCCCGTTGAGTGCTGCTTGGGAACCAGGCCCAGCCAAGCGGCGAAATCCCGCCCGCGCTTGAACGTGGCCATTGCGGGGGCAAAAGCCTCTATCGCTATCGCGGTGATTGGGCCGAGCCCGGGAATGGTTTGCAGAATTTTTGCCGTACCACTGTTTCTGGCCAATGTCTGAAGTTTTTTCTCAAGCACCTTAATCTTTTGCGTATGCTCGCCAATCTGTTCAAAGTACAACCTCGCCATTTCATGAACAATCTCAGGAAGATGTCCCCCATCCGCTTCAAGACGCTGCCTCAGCTTCTCAACATGGACCGCGCCATGAGGGACGACCAGTCCATGTTCGGCCAAATGCGCCCGCAGCGCGTTAATCATTTGGGTTCGCTGGCGCACCAGAATCTCACGGGTGCGGAACACCATCGAACGGGCCTGTTGAAGTTCGCTTTTGACCTCCACAAAGCGCATGGTGGGACGGGCGGCGGCTTCGGCAATGGCAAAAGCATCGTTGGCGTCGTTTTTCTGGCGCTTAACAAAGGGTTTGACGTAAATCGGCGCAATCAAGCGAACCTCGTGCCCCAGCTTTCCCACCTCTCTTCCCCAATAATGGGAACTCGCACAAGCCTCCATTGCGACAAGACAAGTTGGCAGCTTACCCAAAGCCTTCAAAAAACCCGCACGAGAAACCTTCTTTGAAAATACGACATGTCCGTCTGCAGCGGCTCCATGCAGTTGAAAAACGTTCTTTGATAAATCAACTCCAACAACGGCAAGGTTCTTCATGGTTGCGTCCCTCTTTTTCCAAAAGCTACACTCTGCTCAGTATTGCAGAAATGCGCCGGGAGAGGCATCCATTCCATCACTACCTCTCTGTCAGCCCAAAGTTCTTTGATGGTTACGTATAGTTGTTGGGATCAATCCTTTTTACACCTATAGGGCCGTGCTCACCATTAGAAGTCAGTGTTTTTCTTTCTGCCTGAACCTCTTACCTTTGGGTGCAGATGTTGAAAGGGCTTGTCACGTTGACTGATAAAAGTGATAGAGGGCATTCACATAAAGCACCAGTTGTCTTTTCCCAAAGTCTTGGCTTGGACAAAATACCAGAAACTTTTGGTCTGGCAGTTGTATGTGCTGTTCGAAACGAAGCCTTGAGACTCGCGGATTTTCTAAGACATTACCGCGCAATTGGTGCTGAACACTTCTTTATCATTGATAACGGCTCTACCGATGGTAGCCTTGCGCAGTTGATAAGTGCGAAAGATGTAAGTGTTTTTTGCAGTTCAGCAAGTTTTAAGAAAACGAAGGGACGATGGTTTAAGCAGATTGCAGATAAATATCTCAAGCATAAATGGGTCCTGTTTGTGGATGCAGATGAGCTTTTCGTTTATCCCGGTTTTCCTGATTTCAAACTTGGCGAACTTATCAAATACTGGGAGGCAAATGGGGTGCAGTCTGTCTATGCTCCCTTGGTGGATATGTATTCCAAAGAGCCGCCGCAATGCATGTCCTATAACTCAGAGGAATCGTTGCTAGCCACTTACCCGTATTTTGATGGAATGGGCTACAGAATTCATGAAAGAAAAAAGTGCCGCCCTGATCAGCATCCCCATTTTTACATGCGTGGTGGTGTTAGGGAGCGTTTTTTTTATAACTCCAATAAAATATTATCAAAAGTAGAAGTGCAGATTCAGCACTCGATATTCAAGCTTGAATCAAGAAAACTTCGCAGGTTCTTGATGTGGCCACTCCGTCTACTTTTTAAAAGAAAATGGCCTTGTTCCCCTATTCTCAGCAAGGTTCCACTCCACTATTGGCGCAAATCAATGTCTACTGGAGGAGGAAGTTTGCATAGCTGTAACGGGGAAACTGTTATGGCAGATGATTGGTGCTCACTTTTACATTTCAAGTTCTTACCCGACTTTGAACAAGTAGTTGCAAGGGCCATTGAGCGGGGAGAGTATTGGAAAGGTGCTTCTGAGTACAAAGTTTATCAAAAAAAACTGGGAGACCTGAAAAAGCATGGGCTTATGCATCCTTGGTCGCGTCAGCTAACGTCTATGCAGGACCTGAAAGAAGAAGGTTTGATGCGCACAAGCGCGGGACTTGAAGCCTACCTTGACACAAACTCTGCGTCTGGTTTGGCCTCAGAGCCTGATAAAATGGCGATCGTGTGAGCATTGCCATCTATGAACACGCCCTGGATTGCAAAAGAGCTAGAGGGACGTGTTGCATAATACCATCTTTTAAACCAGAGATGGCCGTTCCCTTTTCAGTTTAGTTTTATTTCATGTTTTTTAAACACAATGCTACCCGTAGCGACTAATTTTACTAAGCGTTCATTTGAGAAATGTCTTTTCAGGCAATTATTCGATAGATTCTAACGTGAAGTGCAACATTTCGATTTTACGCAAAGCTTAGCTTAACGTCTTTGCCGGTCTCTTTAAAGAGGGCTTGCAGGGGTGTTTGCCAGCCGAGATACTTTCGTGGTGTCAGGTTATAGCTCATGACAATATCCTGCATCTCCTCCTCTGACAGATTATCGATGTCACAGTTTCGCGGTAACCAACGTCGCAATCGGCCATTGGCATTTTCAACCCCGCCCTTTTGCCAGGAGGCATAGGCATCACAGAACCAGGTGCTCATGCCCAACTTGTCCCTGAGAAGAGTGTGCAAGGCAAATTCAGTGCCGTTATCGAAGGTGATTGACTTGCGCCAGCCCTTGTCAAACCTGGATAGGATTTGGAGCATGGCATCAGCCGTTTTGGTTGCCGATTTGGTTTGGAGCCGTACCGCCAGCGTGACCCGTGACTTTCGCTCATGCAGCACAAGGATAGGGCGCGTGCGTTTGCAGATCATCAGGTCTCCCTCCCAATGCCCTAATTCTTCTCTTGTTTCAATGGACTGCGGCCTTTCATGGATTGAGTGGCGGTCTTTAATCGTATCGCGTGAGGGGCGGGTTTTTAAGGGCCTGCGACGCTTGCGGCTGCGGGCTAGGACCTGTTTACATACTGCGAAACCATAACCTAACAGCAGCTATGTGTAGGAAGCCTAAGTAACTGCAAGCTGTTTTGTCATAGCGGGTGGCAACCCTTCGGGCTGTTTTAAGTTTGTTGAAGCAGCGTTCAACTTGATTTCGCAAAACGTAGATGAAATGGTCTATTTCTATGGGCTCCTTACGACTTCGTCGTCCGGGTATTACGGCTGTGCCGCCATTGGCTTGGCAATGCTCACGAATACGATCCCCGTCATAACCTCGATCCGCGATCAAAACCTTGGCGGTAGGTCCACCTGCGTCATAAAGGATGTCATATCCTTTATAATCGGAGACTTCGCCACCAGAAATTTCAAGACGTATCGGGAGTCCCATAATATTGGCGATCAGGTGGACTTTCGTCGTAAAGCCACCTTTTGAGCGGCCAAAACCCTGTTTTTGAGTCCCCCTTTTGCGCCCGCCGCCTGCTGGTGGGCACGGATGACAGTGCTATCAATCATATGAACACTGGAAGGGAGTGAAGTACTGTCATTCAACACGGACAGGATCAATTCCCAGAGCCCTGCTTGGCTCCATCGGCGGAATTGTTGGTACACACTGATCCATTTCCCAAACTCTTCGGGCAAATCGCGCCACTGTGCACCAGTTCTGGCAATCCAAAAGATCCCATCAAGAACACGGCGGTGATCCTTTGGTTTACGACCACCTCGTCCCCGTATGGCAGCGACAAACTGCTCAAAAAACGCCATTCATCATCACTCATCAAGTGCCGTGCCAAGGTAACCTCTCAAAAAGATACCTTGAATCACAAACTGATGGATTTGTGAATCCTATTTGTAAACAGGTCCTAGATACCGCCACAGCTCATTCACTTTCTGACTGGAGCGGTATATGAAACTGTAAATCGTCTCAGGGCAAAGGCTTTGATGGCGCTCATTTCCCGTCTTGAGCCATGCAGACACCTGCTCCGGTGACCAGCCCTCCGCCAGTTGCTGAACAACAAACGTTCGCAGCTGCTCATTCTCTTCAAGGATCCCCTCACGCTGTCGACGCAGGAGATAGGCCCCATCAGCATGACGCGCGCTGTAGCTGCCACGCGGTAAACAGTTGCGTTTCAGCTCTCGACTGATTGTGGATACACTCCGACCAATAGCCCGTGCAATTGCACTGAGCGACAGCCCTGCCGCCCTGAAAGTTGCAATTTGATCTCTTTCTTCACAGCTCAGATGTTTGTAAACTGACATGGCAACGTTCCTTGCTGGCATAAACACCAAGGCCATTATGATATGGCCAAGGGACGTTGCACTTCACGCTAGAACTCACGCCATAAAACAACCGGGTCATATCTTCTCTCGGGACTAAACACAAAACATTTTATGGAGTAGTGCAATCTACCTTAACAAGAAGATCATTACTGACAGTCAAGTTTACATTGCAAATTACAAGATCAGAAATACAAACTGGCCATGATACATAACCTATACACGCCAAGTTTGCCGACTCTACACGAAAGATAAAATTTTGGAGACGCCTTTACTTAGAACCTGCAACACAAAACACCAAGTTTGTTTTCATCTCGTCCATACTAACGTCAGGAAAATTCTTTCGTACCCTTTTTTCAATCTCGGGTGTTAGGCGGTCCAATACCCCTTTGGGAGAAAGGCGATTTTCCCACGCTTCAATTTTGAAAAACTTTTGTGTGAGTTTGTGCAGGTCATTCATGCGAATGAGATTAAGGTCTGTGTGGAAACAATGATCACGAGGCACATCTTCAACAATACTAATGTGTCTCCAGTCGCAATATTCTAGGTGTTCTGGATTGTTTTCATCTAGAACAGATAGACTATGTGGTGGCATATGATGCCCACTCCACCCATAAAAATTATGATGGAGGAATATAACTTGCCCATCTACTGATAACAGTTTTGAGATATCCTCAAATACTTGTTCAATATCCAGTAAGTGTTCCGTTACGTTGTGAAGACAAATAACGTCAAATTTTCTTGTACCAATCAACTCTCGTGTAGAACATTGATGGAGTTGTATATCTGGAATTGCTGCCATGATTTCGTGCCCTGATTTTGGCGCAGCTACCCACTCCCTTATTCGTTTATTGCGCATATCTTTGGTATTTAGAGGCATTGCAGGATCGATACCGGTGTAAGTGCGCACTCCCGCACACAAAAAGCCAATGGCGTATCCACCATAACCACAACCAACATCCAGAACATTACGCCCGTGAATATAAGATTGAATTTTTCTAGGCCAAGTACAGTAACCAAGCTCAACGGCACTATCAATAAGTTCAGAATCATAATTTTTAAACGCGCGTCGAACATCCTTGCTGTAGTAAAAAAAAGCAACCTTTGCCTGTGATTGGTGATTATCCCAGTCATCTACGGGGGAAATTTTTTTAAGACGCTTTGCGGCCTTCAATCTTGAAAAGCTAGAAATTACAGAATGAGATTGAGTTGAATCAAGTACCTCTATTGCACCACGAGCCAATTCTTCCTGTTGTAATATCTTTAACTTCTTAAGCGTTCTTGAAGCACGTGTATGCTGAGGATTACTGGCTAATGTAATATTTAGATCACTTTCAGCTTCACTGAAATTCCCCTTAGCTATGTGTAGAAGAGCGGATATTGTTCGCATACCAAGATGTTTAGGGTGTCGTGATAGAAAATTAGGGCAATACTCATCACAATTCTGTATTGAGCCTTTGGTTGATTCAATAAGACAAAGAAAAAAAACAGCAGGATGATGCGGGTTGAAATCAGCTATCGGTCTCAACAGCTCCCTTGCCATCTCCAGATCTCCGTCAATCGCCGCTTTCTTACCACGCTCGAATTCTCTCATACTATTAATTGTTAGGGGCGGCATATGTACTGCATCTCCCGAATTGAATTATAGTTATGATATACTTAATTTGATGAGTATAATGTATTACAAACTTACATAACCCAAAATATAAGTATATATCTAATTAAATAGATTGGATACAAAATATAAACGTTGAATTACATTATCAAGCTGCAATTTTATATTTGGAAAACTAGGTTTAATTTTGCATTGGTGAAAACTGTGAAAGTTATATTATTGGGTGGCGACGGTTTTTGCGGGTGGCCAACAGCATTACATTTATCAAAACTTGGCCACGATGTCGTTATCGTTGATAACTTTTCTCGTCGAGAAATTGATAGCGAGTTAAATACTCAATCCCTTACTCCAATTAGAGAACTAAAGGACCGTTTAGAAGTTTGGTTCGAACTAACAGGCTTGGTCATTCGTTCTGTTGAGTTAGACATCGCAAGTAACTTTAAGCAATTACGGGACCTTATTGAACAGGAAAAGCCTAAAAGTATAGTTCATTTCGCTGAACAAAGGGCAGCGCCTTACTCTATGAAAAGTTGTATTACAAAAAATTACACCGTTTATAATAATATTCTTGGCACACATAATATACTCAATGCAATCGTAGAATCGCAGTTTGATATTCATTTAGTACATTTGGGTACCATGGGAGTATATGGATATGGGCATGAAGAACCTATTCCAATTCCTGAAGGATACTTAGATATAAAACTAAATACTACAAACGGGCGCGAAATAGAGGATTCTATCGTCTATCCGCCAAACCCTGGCTCCGTATACCACATGACTAAAACTATGGATGCATTGATGTTCCAATACTATGCGAAAAACGACAAGCTTCGTGTTACAGATCTGCATCAGGGGATAGTTTGGGGAACACAAACAGAGCTAACTAGTCTAGATGAATGCCTGATCAACCGCTTTGACTATGATGGAGATTATGGGACAATTCTGAACCGATTTCTAATGCAAGCCTCTGTCAATTATCCCTTAACTATTCATGGTACAGGAGGCCAAACGAGAGCTTTTATTCATATTTCAGACACCTGTAAATGCATTGAGCAAGCACTTATGCACCCACCGGCAGTGGGCGAAAGGCCATTAATCCTGAATCAGATGGCTGAAACTCAGACATTGTGTGATCTAGCTAAACAAGTGCAACTACTTACCAGCTGTGAGATAGATTATTTGCCGAACCCACGTAATGAAGCTGAACGAAACGATTTGAATGTCCGCAATGACCTTTTGCGATCGTTTGGCTGGACGCCGACTTTAATACAAGATGGTCTACTTTTAGAAATTACTCAAATTACTGACCGGTATCGGGATCGCGCCGACCTTTCAAAGATTCCATGTGTTTCTTATTGGACGAGAGACAAAGGACTAACTGAACCAATCCTATAACTTTAAATTGTGTCTGGGTTTATGTTTAAACGTATTCTTATTACTGGCGGCTGTGGGTTTATCGGGGTAAATCTAATTAGTGCCCTCGTAGAGGCGAACATTTCGGAAGAAATTATAGTTCTCGACAATGAAATTACGGGAAAATCAAGCTCGTTGAGGGGAGTAACTCACCAATTTATCAAAGGTGATATTAGGGATCATCATAGTGTTGATGATGCTATGATTGGTGTGGACGCCGTAGTTCATCTTGCCGCAGACACACGTGTCATAGACTCTATTAAAAATCCCACCTATAATTTTGAGGTAAACGTCAAAGGCACCTTAAACATCTTGGAGGCGATGCGTAAGAATGGGGTTTCTCAACTTATTAATTCATCAACAGGCGGTGCAATTATAGGATGCGTTACGCCACCCGTGCATGAAAAAATGCCTGTAAACCCGGCTTCTGCTTACGGTGCTGCTAAGGCGGCAGCTGAGGCATATTGTTCAGCTTATTCTCAAAGTTATGGTCTTGCAGTAACGTCCCTTCGTTTCTCAAATGTTTACGGTCCTTGTTCGCTGCATAAGGGAAGTGTGATTGCGGCATTTATGAGGAATATACTAAGTGGCGAGCCCTGTAACGTTTATGGCAATGGAGACCAGACAAGGGATTTTATTTTTGTTAACGATCTCTGTTTTGGGATTATAAGTGCTCTGCGCTTAAAGCTTAGTGGAGTTTTTCAGCTTGGTAGCGGACATGCAACTTCTGTAAATGAGATCATCACTCTTCTCAAAACTGTCACTGGTGTCAAACATGATTTCGAAGTTCGATATCACGACTTCAGAGCAGGAGAAGTCAGAGACAATTTTGCCGACATTTCTAAAGCGGCAAAGGCATTGCGATTTCATCCGAAGACGAGCCTAGAGATTGGTATGGGTAAAACTTGGGAGTATTTTTGGAAAAATCGGGAAGTCTTCAGAAGGGTGCAGCGACATAAGGTAATGCAAGATGCAAATTGATAACTTTGTTGTTGAGCCTTTTCCGTGTCTAACTGAATTCACAGACTACAAATCCAGCGCTAAGATGAGAATTTGTATTGCTACAGAAGAAATCCTCGGACCAGTTCGTAATGGTGGTATTGCCTCAACTTACTATCATTTAGCAAAAGGGTTGGTAGCGCATGGTCATGAGGTTCATGTCCTCTACCTTAAAGGTGAGGTTGTTGAAAATGAAACACCTCAGCATTGGGTGGATCATTTTGCAAGCTTTGGAGTTTCCCTTCATTATTTGATCCATACAACAGCGAAGATTATTGGTCCTTCACAGCAATGGCAGCAACGATATGGCGCTGCTTACGCTTGGTTAAAGGAACAAGATCGCTTCGATATTATCCATTCATCGGAATGGCGAGGGGGGCTGATTTATGCGTTAATGGCTAAAAAACTTGGCTTAGCTTTTCAAGATACTCTTTTCATTATTAAAACATCTTCTCCGCATATATGGAACCGTCACTATCAGATGCAGCCCATTGCTAAAAAAGAGCTTCTGCCAGCCTGTTTTGCGGAGCAAAAGTGCGTTGAACTAGGTGACATGGTTATTGGGGGTAGCGCTCACTTACTTTGTTTCATGAAACATGTGGGATATAAGTTACCAAAAGCAACCTACGTTCAACCAAACATACTTGATTTTTCTGAAGTGCCCGTTACAGATCTGCGCCCGATCAGAAAGGCAGGCGACATTGTGTATTCTAAGGAAATCACGTTCTTTGGTCGCCTTGAGATGCGTAAGGGTATCGAACTGTTTTGTAACGCACTCGACCTTTTAGAGCGCGACGGAGTTCTCCCAAACACGGTCAACTTCTTGGGGAAATATGGAGAGGCGCTTCCTAACCAGAAAAATGAAAAGGTTGAAGCCTACATAAAGCGAAAAGCTGCGGCGTGGAGCTTCAAAGTCAACTACTTCACTAACTTCAATCAACCAGAAGCACTTTCATTTATGTGTTCACGCGACATGATCGCAATAATGCCATCACTTATTGAAAACTCGACCATGGCAGTTTATGAAACACTGGAATGTAATATTCCATTTATTGCGACAAATGTAGGTGGTACGCCTGAGCTTGTGGCCGAAGAAGATCGAGCATCGTGTCTTATTTCTCCCAATGCTCACGATCTCGCCGACCGCATAAAAAAAGCGCTCAACGATGGGCAGAAAATTGCACACCCCAGCTTTAACAATCAAGAGAATTTGAAGACCTGGTATGGATTCCATGCTTATATTGCCGAAATATTTGATAAGCAGTCAGGCCGTTCAGCTTTAAAAAAAATCTTAGGCCAACCAAGTTCAAGATTACAAGGCGAACATAAAGAAAAACCTCCTCTTTTGGAAGCCATCATCTTACTACGAGAAGAAGAGGGGGTGATGGCCTTTGTAAAATCTTTGCAGTCGGACCCTCCTGATACAGTAAAACTCCTCTTTACCGATCTGTCCTTAGAGAGGATCGCAAAACAGATGTCAGACGAGTTGCAAGCAGCAGGAATAAATACTCTTGCAATTGATTATGTAGGGTTCCCTGCAGGAAAAGCACTCAACAATACTCTAAATGAAAGCACTATGGATGCTTGCATCGTATGCGATGGCACAGTTACGCAATTTGCAGGGGGGTTTTGTCGTGATTTACGAACTGCTGTACAAGCCAGTCAAGATATGCTTATTACAAGTTTTGTTGCCCTTCCTGACAACACTATTGCTATGCCAATTGGAAGTGATATCGTCTCAGAAATCGCCATAGGTAAATGTCTTGGTGCTGATGTAGTCTGTATTCCCAAAGGTTCTGCAAAGAATATTGGCGAATTATTACCCTACGACATTCGCTATGGTTTGCTACACGAGTACATTTTAAGGGCTGGTAACGACCATGGTCTTGAGCTGTTAGTTATTCCAGAATGTCTATTGCAAAGCTCCTCTTATGTGGACGAGCAAGAAGTACAGTCCCAAAACGCCAATACATCTTATCTTCGATCAATGCCACTCATTGAAAATAGAAGTATTTCCTATCGTAAACTTTCTCTATTACCATCCGCTCAACCCAATAACGTCCAACTTTCCCCAAAGCTCTATCGCGATAAGCGTCGTTCAAATGATGAACCTGTGTGGTTTGTGCATGCTGATAAGTCTCGTTCTATGAGTAAGCCGTACCCCAAAGTTGCCATAGGACTCGATGAAAAACGCTCACATCTGCATTGTGTCGCCTTAGGCGTGGGAGCTCGTTCTCTTTTCGTGAACGGAGCGGAACAGCCTCTCATATTGGTAAGTGAAAAGAGCGATGTTTCATTACATCGTTTTGAAATTCCAGCGAACTGGCAGGAAGCGGAGTGCTATAATATTAAGTTTTTCTTGACGAATAAAACATCCAGCTATGTCCGGTTTATTCGGATCATCAAGATTTCTAGAAATGTCTTTGCCGCCAACTCTGGTAGCCCAATACTTGATAGTTCAACAATAGAAGAGGTGCTGAACTGTAATGAGGAAGATATAATCGACGCTACCTCAAATAATCTGATTGATAATACACATATTTCCAGCGCTAAACAAAGCGCCTTACATAAAGTGGAAATAACGCAAGCCAATACAATACCAACAGGGGATTCCAGCATCATCACACCCAAAATTATTTTAGGAAAGAGGAATGAACAGCCTATGAAAAGTATTGTTAGAAAGATGGAACGCGTGGTCCGTGGATATACCGGGTCACCAGTTAAAGCGTCTATCCCTCCAAGAGAGCTGGGTACTGTAAATCCACACTTTATAGAAGGTTGGGCTTGGGACAGAAGTGACACATCAAGGAAGTTGAGCGTAGTCATGGAGCTTAATGGCAAACTGGTCGCCGAAGCCTACGCAGATCTTTATATCGAACGTTTTGGTACAAAGAATACAAAACTCGCCCAGCACGGATTTAGACTTTCCTTATCTCCTGAAATGAAAATAGAAAATGCCGAACTTATCATACGCGAAAAGGAAAGCGGAATGATCGTGCGCAATGGTAGGTTGCGTTATCTTTCTAATATGATGGTAGCGATTTGAGTGATCAGTCAATGAACGAGCTTCGACAGACCATTAAGTCAGATGCCTCTCCAACACAAAAACGTGTATGCATCATAACCGCTGATATTTTTGGTTTGGTGAAAAACGGTGGTATAGGAACAGCATACTATCACTTGGCCGTTTTTTTGCAGCGCATGGGCCACGAGGTTTCAATCTGTTTTGTCAATATGCTCGCGAAGAACCCTGAGAAAATGAGAATTGCCCGCGACCTCTATTCCAGCTTTGGGATCAAGCTCCATGGTGTAGTGCCGCAGCCGCTTGCTGAAACCGAAATGGCGCGTACCATGGCATTGCCTTACGCGGCTTATGAATGGCTAAGGGCAAATGAGAAGCAATTCGACCTGATTCATGTATCAGAATGGCGGGGCCTTGGCTATATTTCCCTGCTTGCCAAGAAACTCGGCATAGCATTTCAAAACATTCATTTTGTAATAAAAGGTTCTTCTCCAACTCTGTGGTTGGCGGAAGGAAATCAGCAGTTTCTACGTGAGAGCCGTCAACTAGGCTGGGTGTTTATGGAACGCCAAAGTGTAGAAATGGCGGATACATTCATTTGTGGTAGCAAGCATCTTTTATGCTGGATGAAGCAAAATGGTTACAATCTCCCAAAACAAAGCTACTTCTGGCCTAACGTTTTTTTAGATGATCTGGCAAAATCTAATTCCGAACCAATGCAACCAGCGACAACCACAGTAAATGAATGGGTTTTCTTCGGTCGTTTAGAACCACGAAAGGGGGTGATTTTATTTATAAATGCGATCAATTACTTAGTCTTGAAAGGTGTTTCACTGCCAGAGATAACTTTCCTCGGTGGCCCATCTCATAGGTTCGATGCAAAGAGGTTTATAAAAAATAACTGTGCTAGCTGGCAGACATCTATAACATATATAAGTGATCTTAACGCCATGGAGGCAGTTGAATATTTAAGCGGGGCAGGACGTCTAGCGGTTATTCCAGCCCTATTAGAGAACTCTCCTGTTGCAGTATATGAGTGTTTAGCTGCCCACATTCCTTTCATTGCCGCTGACACCGGTGGTACGGGCGAATTGATAGATGGAACTGATAGGGAGCGGATCCTGTTTAAACCACACCATCTTGCACTGGCTGAGAAATTACAATATTTCCGAGAGTTAGCGCCTACGCCAGCTAACAAACACCAAAGGCTCTTACAGTCATTAATAGTTTGGAAGAGTTGGCATGACCAAGAACTTTTTTTCCCTGCCAAACGGAATACTCCAGAGGTGGCACATCCCCTTGTGTCAGTATGTATCACACATTTTGATCGGCCCAAATTACTTTCTCAGGCACTTGAAAGCATAAAAAAGCAAACCTATCAAAATATTGAAGTCATTCTTGTTGATGACGGCAGTCGCTCTGCGGAGGCCATCTCTTATCTTCAAGATCTCAAAAAAAATTTTGCAGGAGTACCTTTGCGTATCATTTATCAGGAAAATAGGTATGTCGGCGCTGCCCGCAACACCGCTGCATACGCGTCCAGGGGTGAGTACCTTCTATTTTTCGATGACGATAATGTCATGATGCCGAATATGGTTGAAAACCTTGTCTACACAGCGACTTTAGGAGGGTGGGGCTGCCTTACCTGTAGCTCCATCCGTTTCAGTGGTAAAGGAAAACCGCTCACAATAGATAGTAGTCTAGGCACACAAATGCGCTTTATGGGACCGTCGAGAGCTTGGGCAACAAAGATAAATGTTGTGGGGGATGCTACTTGCCTTGTTAACGCAATTGTTTTTGAATCTCATGGCGGATATACTGAAAGATATCGTACGGGTAAGGATGACATTGAATTTTACAACAAACTTATTTTGGCACAAGAGAAAGTAGCGTATTATCCAGATGCCCTTTATTACTACCGAGTTGGCGAAAACTCTATGAAAACTCGGAATCACCTACAGGAAGAAGCTGACTTTCGTCAAATAACACCGTTTTTGGAAAAAATGGATACAGAAGAAAAAAGTCTTTTTCTGCTCCGTCATGAAAGTCCCGATCTTACAAGCCTAGGGCACGGTGAAAGCGGAAAGAAGTATACTCTTGGAAAATTTCGGCTAGCGATGCAAAGCCTCCGTAAACTCCTTAGGGCAGACGCTTGAAACTGTTAAGGCGAACAAAGAATCTTCATGAGCCGCTGATATAGGCCATATGTGAACGCGTATTGACAAAAAAATCATTCCGTACACGTAGCTTACATATGTGCTGGAAGCCAATGGTGAACTCAGAATCACACGCATAAGAAAAATTGGAAGGTTGGGTTTGCCGACCGCTACTTCCTTATACCAACGGCATTTATGATTGACCTACACTAGCCCAGTTTCTGTAGCCGATTGATGTGATTGTGTGGGGCTGTTGAACAAGCTTGTTCCAAGCGTTACAGGCAGCATCGACAATTTCCTGATAGTTTTCAAAGCTTCGATTAGAAAGCCAGTTTTGCCGTAAATACTGCCAAATGTTCTCAACCGGGTTGAGCTTCGGAGAACGGGATGGAAGCAATAAAATGGTTATGTTGTCAGGTAGTTTCAGTTTTGCTGTTGTATGCCAACCCGCCTGATCCATCAGGACCACCGCGTGTGCCCCTTTGGTAATGTTTCGGCTGATCTCTGCCAGATGTAACTGTATGACATTTGTATTGGCTTTGAGCAAAACAAGAGCAACCCCTTTGCCGAGGGCGGGGCAGATGGCCCCGAATACATAAGTTGATTGATAGCGCCCGTCGCTGGGAGCCCGTGGTCTCGTTCCTTTTTTTGCCCACCTTCTGGTGAGCCCATTTTTTTGACCAATGCGGGCTTCGTCCTGCCACCAGATTTCCATGGATGTTTGTGAGGGCAAGCGCGCTTTTATTTCTTTAAGCTGGGCATGGAAGTTTTTTTATATGTCTCCATAACTTGCTCGTCCTGTGCCGGGTGCTGTGGCCGAACGCTGACCCGAGAAAATCCCAGAACTCTGAGGAGGCTTGAAATAGCCCTGAGCCTCCCCCAAAGAAGTGGTCCACGTTTATGATTAGGAAAACGGAGGACTCGATATGGGAATCAAGAGACCCAAACCAGAAGAGATTGTCGTTAAACTGCGGCAAGTTGAAGTCCTGATGGGGCAAGGAATGGCGCGCTTGGATGCGATCCGCCAGATCGGCGTTACCGAGCAAACCTATTACCGTTGGAAGAAGAAGTATGGCGGAATGGGTACGGAGCAACTCAAGGAACTGAAGCGGCTGCAGAAAGAAAATGAACGTTTGCGCCGTGCGGTCTCTGATCTGACATTGGACAAGCTGATCCTTACGGAGGCTGCAAAGGGAAACTTCTGAGCCCTGCTCGTCGCAGAGCCTGCATTAACCATATACGCAGTCAGGTGAAGGTTTCCGAGCGGCGTGTTTGTCGTGTTCTTGGTCAGCATCGCTCCACACAGCGTCGCTTCCCCAAAGGGCGAGCGGATGAAGATCAGCTGGTTGCAGATATGATTGAGCTGGCACGCCAATATGGCCGTTACGGTTACCGTCGCATTGCCGCTTTGCTCCGAGAGGCTGGATGGCAAGTGAACGATAAACGTGTTGAACGTCTGTGGCGACGGGAGGGGCTGCAAGTTCCCATAAAGCAACCGAAACAGGGGCGGCTCTGGCTCAATGATGGGTCTTGCATACGTCTCCGGCCACAGTATCGCAATCACGTGTGGTCCTATGACTTTGTCCATCATCGCACTGATGATGGCAGGGCTTTGAGAACGTTGAATATTTTGGATGAGTATACGCGTGAATGCCTTGCTATTCGGGTGAAGCGAAAGCTGAATGCGAGCGAAGTCATCGATGCGCTGACGGACCTGTTTATCCTGCGCGGCATACCTGCCTATATTCGTTCAGATAACGGCCCGGAGTTCGTGGCGGAGGCGGTTCAAAAGTGGATCAAATCCGTCGGAGCCCAAACAGCCTACATTGAGCCAGGATCGCCTTGGGAAAACGGATATTGCGAAAGTTTCAATGGGCGAATGCGTGATGAATTATTGAATGGAGAAATCTTCTACTCGCTACATGAAGCTCAAATAATCATAGAACGCTGGAGGAAACACTACAATACCAAACGACCGCATAGTGCTCTGGGCTACCGCCCTCCAGTTCCGGAAGTCATTATTCCGATAGACCAAAGGCCAACCATGCACTAACTTTCAAAGCGGACCACTCAAACGGGGCTGCTCAGGTCCGTCTGTTGCTGCTAAAGCCGTAAACAGTGTTTCCCACTCACTCTTCTCAGCCTAACGAACAAACCTGTTATAGAGCGTCTTTCTGGGGCCATGAATTTCAGGAGTATCTACCCAACGATATCCAGATTTGAGAACATAAAAAATACCACTGACTACGCGGCGCTCATCCACCCGAGTTTTGCCCCGTGTTGGTCGGAAGGTAAGGTTTTATTTTATCAAACTGTTCTTGCGAAAGCCCAAAATGGGAACACGACAGTACTCTCTCCAGTTGGGGACCTTGAATCATAACTCAGTTTAAATGACAAACATTTATGGGTCCGGAGCTTAGATGACGCATCCAAACCTAAAGAACATTGGACAAAATGACGCAGTAAATTCACTGTTCTCGATCTAACGTTGCTTTAAAATGCTTGTATGGAATATTCTTGATTCTAATCTGCGGCATGATCTTAACTGAACTGTACGATTTTTATTGAGAGGTTGGTACTATGAATACACCTCTGCTTCGTTACACGCGTATAGCTGAAATTACTGGTGATGTAGCCAAAGTTTTGGTTTCACCCGAAAGGATTGGGGAGCGGCCGAAGCTGGACGATCTGGCTCTTATCTCCAATGAAAAAGGTGAGCCATCTCTTGCACAGGTAATACACCTTCAAGAAAATGAAGTCGTACTACAGGTTTTTTCAGGAACAAAAGGTCTATCAACACAGGCAAAGGTTTCCTTTAGTGGCAAACCAATGAAAGCCATTTGTTCCAAGAATATACTGGGAAGAGTCTTTCGAGGGGATGGAGATCCCATTGATTCAGGCCCAGCGCTCCGGCATGACCCCAAGATCCCCGTTAATTCTCCGGTTGTAAATCCCGTCAAACGCGTTCTCGCAAGCAAGATGATCCGTACACAAGTGCCCATGATTGACGTCTTCAACTGCCTAGTAGAGAGTCAGAAAATACCAATATTTTCTGTAGCGGGAGAGCCATACAATCAACTGCTTGCTCGAATTGCAGTACAAGCTGATGCGGATATCGTTATTTTTGGTGGAATGGGACTCATTTTCGATGACTACTACCTATTCCGCCAGACGTTTGAAGACGCTGGGATGTTCCCGCGTACTGTGATGTACATCAATCAAGCGTCCGACCCTATAGTTGAGCGGTTACTCATTCCGGACCTCGCTTTAAGTGTAGCGGAGCGCTTTGCAATTGAAGAAGGAAAACGGGTCCTTGTACTCCTGACGGACATGACAGCTTATGCAGATGCTTTAAAGGAAGTCGGCATCGCTATGGAGCGTGTTCCATCCAATCGCGGATACTTGGGAGATTTATACTCCCAATTTGCCAAACGCTATGAAAAGGCCTGTGATTACGATGGCGGTGGATCCGTTACAATTTTGTCGGTCACCACAATGCCGGGCGATGATGTGACCCACCCCGTACCAGACAATACAGGCTACATCACCGAGGGACAATTTTATTTGCGAGGGGGAGGTATCGATCCATTTGGGTCTCTATCACGTTTGAAACAACACGTAATTGGCACGGAAACCCGTGACGACCACGGACAGGTGATGAATACGATGATCCGCCTTTATTCAGGTGGTCAGGAGGCTTTACAAAAACAGATTATGGCATTTGAACTGACCGAGTACGACCACAAGCTTCTGCGCTTCGCAGACTTGTTTAAACAACGGTTTATTAACATCAATGTAGCCCTTGAACTAGAAGAAGCTCTGGACCTGTGCTGGCAGACGATGGCCGAGTGCTTTAACCGCTCTGAAGTTCTAATTAAAGAAAATTTGTTGGAAAAGTACTGGCCAGATCTAGAGGGGGAGGAGGATAATGACCAAGCTTCAACTCAATAAAGCAGTACTTTCCAAAAAGAAGATAGAGCTCAAAAACTACCAGAAATTTTTGCCTAGTCTTGATATGAAGCGTAAACAGTTATTAGCGCTGCAAAAAAAAGCTGAAAGAGATTTAAATAGTCTCACTCTTGATCAGCTAATACTCATCAATGACGTTGGCAGTAAACTTCCTATGTTATCGCAGGATATTCCCGATATAGGGGAGATGGTGAGCATAGAGAAAGTTGAGGTTTCTTGGGGCAATACGCTCGGGGTGAACCTGCCCGAAGTGAAAAAGGTAATCCTTTTCACCCATAACTACTCTTATTTTGCAACGCCCATCTGGCTGGACAGCTATATTAGGGAGTTTAAATGTGCTCTAGAGTTGTCCGTTCGTATCAAATACCAACGTCACCGCCTTGAGATTTTATCGAGCGCCGTTCGTAAGGCGACACAGAAGGTAAATTTGTTCGACAAGGTACTCATTCCCCGAACAAAAGAAGAGCTACAACGGATCAACATCAGTCTTGCCGATACTGAAAGAGCCGAAGTTGTTATCTCTAAAATTGCGAAGAAAAAGCGGCTCGCCATAACGCAAGGAGGGAAACTGTGACAGTCGTTTCCCTCAAAAAAGCTACTTTAATTTTCGATAGGGATCAAAGCCTGAACCTCATGACGCACCTGCAGAACCTTGGATGCTGTCATATTGTAAATTTATCAGGGCAAGAAAAAAGTGTTAAGCACCGGCAACCTCCCAGTCAATTGGAAGATTTTAAAAGTGCCATTGCCTATCTTGAATCTTTTCCCCACAAGCGAAAGCCCGCCAAAAGCTTTAAACACGGTTCCGCTGTAGATATTGTTTTGCAGGCGCGCTTAAACCAGAATCGCAAACGTGATGTAGAAGACAGGCTTGCGTTTCTCGAAGCTCGCATAAAGGATGTGAGTGTATGGGGGAACTTCCAGCTACCCGATGAGGGAGAGCTGGATGACCTACGCCTATGGTTTTACCAAATCCCGATCAGCGATATTGATCGGATTTCCTCGGACTTGATCTTGGAGGAGATTACGCGAAGCAACAGGGAAGTCTATCTAGTTGCCGTATCCCCAGCCGAACCACCAACGAAAGCAATGCCGCGTGAGCGCATCCACATGGGATCTCACTCTTTAGGCACATTGCAAAGCGAATACGATGCTCTTCAGGTCGAACTGGAAGACCTTGAAGACGAACGCCGGACACTCACCAAGTTCCTCTATCTTTTGCGTAAAAACGTTGCACGGGTGGGAGATAAGCATGCTCTTCTATCTGCTTTGGACTCCTCTTTAATAGAGCCTGATTTAGGTATAATTCAGGGGTGGATTCCCGAGGGTAATATTCAAGAACTTAAAGTTTTGGCCTCTGAGCATTGTTCTAGTCTGTACTTGGAAGCTCCTGAGGACGATGAGACTCCCCCAACTCTATTAGAAAATGCCGAGCCCGTTCAAAGTGGGGAAGAGATTGTCAAGTTCTATGAACTACCCGGATATGGTGGAACTGATCCTAGTATCCCTTTATTTCTATCTTTCATCTTGTTTTTTGCAATGATCATGGCCGACGCAGGATATGGCTTGGTGATGCTTGTTGCTACTCTGTATTACTGGCGAAAACTAGGGGAAAGCAGTGGCCAGAAGTCGTTCAGGCCGCTCTATCTGGCGTTAAGTCTCGCTACTATTTTGTATGGGGTACTGGCGGGAAGCTTCTTTGGAACAAGCCTTTTGAGTGATGGTATCTTCTCCCATCTGAAACTGGTGGACGTAACTGATATCACGATGATGATGACCATATCTTTGGCAATTGGCTCGCTTCATCTTGCCTATGCAAATTTCGCGGAAGCCATGAACCGTAGGCTATGGCGCAACCGGATTGCTCCTCTCGGATGGGTAAGCGTTATCGCAGGAGGGGGACTTATGGCTCTTCACTATCTCCTTGCTCCAAACATAATCGCTCAATGGGCAGGGTTTGGCCTTGGGGGGCTAGGCTTGGCAATGGTTTTCTTCTACGGAAACCCTATACCTGTTACCAACATCAAAACTGCACTTTTTCGGTTTCTTGGCGGCTTGGAATCTCTAACAAAACTCTCGAAATTATTTGGAGATATTCTCAGCTACCTTCGGTTATTTGCTCTTGGGCTTGCTGGTGTTTCTCTTGCAACAACATTCAACAGCCTTGCCATTCAAGTAAAAGACTCCGTTGAAGGGGCAGGGACCTTTCTGGCAATTATTATTGTTGTACTGGGTCATTCTCTTAATATCGTATTGGCTGCTGCCAGTGGCATTATTCATGGTTTACGCCTGAATCTCATTGAGTATTTCAATTGGGCTGTTGAAGTTGAAGGAAAACCTTTCATTCCTCTGAAAAAGAAAGAGATAGAACCATGATGGAAACTCTTGGTTGGATCGGAATATTCTCACCGCTTGCATTGGGCGCATTGGGCAGTGTCTGGGGCAGCTCTCTGGCCGGGCGTGCCGCAATTGGTGCAATGCTTGATGTAGAGAGCGGATATGGAAAATTTATTGCCCTTTCTGCCATGCCCTCTTCACAGATTATTTATGGTATCGTTCTCATGTTCACTTTGACAAGGCCAGTGACCGCTGAAGTCAGCAGTGGTTTATTTGCATTGGGTTTTCTCTCGGGCATGGCATTGTGGCTGAGCGGTATTCACCAAGGGTATTGCTGCGCGAGCGCCATCAATATTTCTAAGGAGAAACCCGAAGTCTTTGGTGTCAGCCTTGCCCCTGCTGCCATTGTTGAAGGATTTGCCGTGTTCATCTTTGTCTTCACACTCGTACTGGCAGGCAATCTCTAGGGGAGCTTTGCAAATGGCAATAAACAAAGACAAATCCTCTTCGGCTCCCCTTTCTCAAGGAGTGAATGAGCTTATTGACCGCCTGCGGGAGAAAGGAGTGCGTGCTGGTCAACAAGAAGCAGATAGGATTATCGAGCAAGCAAGGCAGAAGGCGAGCGCTCTTTTGAAGGAAGCCAATGACACCTCGCAACAGCTTTTGAAGGAAGCTCGTAGACAAGCAGAAGCTGAGAAAAAGGCTGCCCATGATGCCTGTGAAATTGCTGCAAGAGACACCATTCTTACCATGCGTGGCTTGATGGGGGAACGACTTGCAGAAGACGTCCGAAGGCTGGTACAGCAGAATTTACAGGCCCCAGACTTGCTTCGTTCCCTTATTCTAACAGTAGCGGGAAGGGCGGCCGTCCAAATACAAACAAGTGAAACAGAGCAGATAGATATCCTTTTGCCCAAACATGCGATAGGTCTTGAGGATATTCGAGAAAACCCCGGAAAACTGAAAGACGATCCATTAACTGCAACCGTTATCGGATTGACCAGAGACATGTTGAAGGAGGGGGTAGAATTCAAAGCCAACCCGAACAGCGAAGAAGGACTGCGACTTCGATTGATTGAACGGGAAATTGAACTGGACCTGAGCGATAAGGTTATTGCCGAGCTCTTACTAGAACATTTACAGCCGCGCTTTAGGGCTCTGCTAGAAGGTATTGTGCGTTAGGAGACTTGAACGGTGGATGCCCAGTATATTACTTGTATGAGTTCCTTGCCCATGCCCTCAAGTTTGGAAAAGCTACAGTATCCTCCAATTTCGACTATACGGTTAATGAAGCGCTTTAAGATGCTTCCTGAAGCAGATCAAGGCATTCTCGAGGATGTTCGATCATTACTGACGTGGAAGTGGGAGACTCTCGAAGATGCTCATTCCCATGGTGACTACCTGACGAAACTTTTGATCTTTTATACAAGTCTGTCTGACCAAGCTATGAAAGGACTGGTTAGACAACGTTTCGAACTAAGGACTGTTATTGCGGCGCTTCGATTGCGGAGAGCTGGAATAGAGGTCAAAAACTTAGGTAAAAACTGGGCGCCAAGGGATTTCGGCAAGCCTTTTGTGCGCAACTGGCATCTTTCCTACTTCGGAATGGAGATCCGCTATGGATGGCTTCCAAAGGCCACTGAATACCTAGAAAACCATCAGGATGCGGAGTGCGAAACTCTCATTCTACTCCACCAATGGAAAGCTCTGAAGACATTCACCCATGAACATGGGTACAGCCTCGCAGCAGCGGCAAGTTATATTTTGCAATGCGACATTGCTGAGTGTTGGCTCACTAATGATCGGCAAATAGCCATTGAAACCTTTCAAAACCACATTGGCAGGGCTGTAACCAAGTGTTCCGACCTTAAGGACTTATAAAATGGACACAACCAAATGGAATGCCCATGTTGTTGCCGTTGAAGACGGGCTTGTTACCATAGAAAGTGATGGAACCCAGCCGCTTATCAAGAATGAAGTCATTTATATCTGCCCTGCTTCTATGGAGGCTGAAGCGGACACATCAACAAATACTACAAAAATAATAGGTGAAGTCCTTAGAGTTCAAGGCAATCGTGCACAGGCGCAGATATTTGAAGCTGGATATGGATTGGCCATAGGCGATCCCGTTCTTCAATCAGGTGAAATGCTATCAGTTAAATTGGGTCCTGGGTTATTAGGACGTGTTTACGACGGGCTGCAAAATCCCTTATATGACCTTACAAGCAAATATGGCTACTTTCTTCCAAGGGGGCAACGTGAACCCGCACTTCCTCAAGAGAAAAAATGGTCTTTTCAGGCAATAGTGAAAGACGGAGACGAAGTGAAAGCCGGAGACGTCCTTGGAACCGTGCAGGAAGGGCGCTTTGTCCATAAAATTCTTGTCCCTTTTGATGTTTTGGAAACTCTTCAGGTGGCATGGATTCAGGAGGGAACCTTTTCAGTGAATGTTCCGATTATCTCTTTGGAGGCTTCCTCAGGCGGGTCAATTGAAATTACAATGGAACAATCATGGCCGGTTAAAAAGGCTATACCTGAAACACTCCTGAAGAGGGGGCTGGTCAAGCGAGAATATCCCAAAACACCAGTAGCAACGACGCTTCGCTTGATTGATACTTTCTTTCCAATAGCTCGGGGGGGAACAGCCTGTATTCCCGGCCCATTTGGTGCCGGAAAAACAGTCTTGCAATCACTAATTTCCCGTTACGCTGATGTTGATATTGTAATCGTTGTTGCCTGCGGCGAGCGAGCAGGAGAGGTGGTTGAAACTATCACCGAATTTCCGAAAATGGTTGACCCTAAAACAGGGGGATCTCTCATGGATCGGACTATAATTATTTGCAATACCTCTGCGATGCCCGTGGCTGCCCGTGAAGCCTCTATATACTCTGGTATTACCATTGGGGAATACTACAGACAAATGGGCTACAATGTCCTTTTGATTGCCGATTCCACATCCCGTTGGGCACAGGCCATGCGTGAAACGTCGGGCCGTATGGAAGAGATCCCCGGAGAAGAGGGGTTCCCTGCCTACCTCACGTCAGCCATAAAGGGCGTTTACGAGCGAGCTGGTATTATAACAAATCCGGATAACAGTGTGGGAAGCTTGACCATGATCGGAACAGTTTCGCCTGCTGGCGGCAATTTCGAGGAACCCGTTACCCAAGCCACGCTCTCTACCGTGAAAACCTTTCTGGGTTTAAGTGCTAACCGTGCCTATAAACGTTTCTACCCATCCATTGACCCACTTATTTCTTGGTCTCGCTATCATCAACAACTAGCAGAATGGTTTGAAACAAATATGGGGTCGGACTGGCCACGACAGGTTATCGAATTGATGGAGCTGCTACAGCGAGGGGATGATGTATTCCAAATGATGCAGGTTACTGGGGAAGACGGTGTTACTTTGGAAGACTTCATTACCTACCAAAAAGCGCTCCTAGTGGATATGACATACTTGCAGCAGGATGCATTTGATCCGGTTGATGTTTCCGTTCCTCTGGAACGACAAAAAGAGCAGTTGGAGCTTCTTTGCCAGATAGTAGAAAGAAACTACGCAATTGAAGAAAAGGAAGCTGTTCGCTCTTTCTTTACAAAACTTACAGGCATTATGCGCAATCTGAACTACGCCCCTTGGAAATCTAGCCCCTATAAAAACTATCGGGAACAAATAGGAGAGCTCCTATCAAGTGCCAGCCCCCAAGCGGCTTAAAGATATAGATTAGTTAATGTTTTTACTTAACTATATTAATTATATCATTGAAATATAAAACATAATAAACTTATAAATTCGGGGCAGCCAGATCAGCGTGCCCCGAAAATTTCAGCATATCAGCCTTACCTGTTCAGGGCCTTGTTTAGGACAAGATAGGCGATAGCAGACATAAACAATCCTACAAACCACGCATAAGTATAGATTGTCGCAAACAAAGGAGAGACGGCACCGATCAATCCGACACTTGCCAGAAAACCTGGTAGGTTGGGTAGGATACCGATGATCAACGCTCCAAGTCCTGCCCAATTCCATCCCTGATAAGCAGTATACATACCTTTCAGGCGGAACAGATCTGATACATTTAGCTTTGTTTTACGTAGGATATAGTAGTCTGCTAGCATTACGCCGGCAATTGGGCCAAGCAATGCGGAATAGGCAATGAGCCAACCGATAATATGGTTCACCAGTACCCAGGGGAACATAACAAGGCCTATAGCCGCAGTTATATATCCGCCCATGCGCAAATTGATATTCTTGGGTGCCAAGTTGGAAAACCCATGAGCTGGTGCTACGACATTTGCTGCAAGGTTAGTCGTCAGTGTTGCGACAACGAGCGCAATCAGAGCGACAATAATGCCCACTCCACCCATACGCTCAGCCAACTCTATAGGATCCCAAATAGCTTCTCCATAAATAACCACCGTCGCAGAAGTTACTGCAGAAGCGATGAACGCAAACAAAGCCATGGGGATGGGTAGGCCAACAGCTTGTCCGATAATTTGATCTTTTTGGCTTGTTGAGTACCTTGTAAAATCAGGAATGTTCAATGCCAACGTAGCCCAAAATCCCACCATACCTGTCAGACTTGGCCAGAATACCGTCCAGAATTGACCTTCTTTTGGTTGGCCTTGTGCAAATTGACTTGGCGTGGACAGCATTTGACCAAATCCACCAGCTTTCACATAAGCCCAACCCAAAAGGGCCAGCCCCATTGCTAGTAGGAAGGGAGCTGCATAGGTTTCTAGCCAACGAATAGATTCTGTGCCGTTTTTAATGAAATAAAGATGTAGCACCCAAAAAGCTAGAAAGCAGGTAAACTGGGCTGCATTAATGCCCAGAAATGGTAGGGGGTCTCCGGCTAAAACTCCGCTTAATAACGTGTTTAGAATGACATAGATAGCAGAACCACCAACCCATGTTTGAATGCCAAACCAGCCACATGCAACAATACCACGAGCAACAGCGGGAATTTTAGCCCCCACAGTACCAAAGGAACTTCGTAGCAACACTGGAAAGGGAATTCCATACTTCGTACCAGCATGGCCGATTAGAACCATTGGAATAAGTACAATAGCATTTGCAAGCAAAATAGTAAAAACTGCCTGATCCCAGGACATACCTGCTCCAATAAGGTAGGAGGCAAGTAAATAGGTAGGAATACAAACGACCATCCCAACCCAGAGTGCCGCTATAGAAACCCAGTTCCATGTGCGAGCCTGCGTGGATGTTGGTAGCTGATCTTCATTGTATAGCTCAACATTGATTTTGCTGAGCCTTTGATGAACTATCCCAAACTCATAGGTCGTAAGGTCACCCTCTCCATTCAACATAGTTGATTCTGTCATATCAAATAGTCCCCCTTGTTGAATTGCTGAGAGCACCAATCGCACTTTAAAGCGTGTTCCAGCAATATGAGCAGCTATTGAGCGCCCTAACCAGACTTTGCCTTATAAAAACCGGTTCCAAGACAAGTGTAGCCTAGCGCTTTAGTTAATTATATGGTCAAAATACAATCACTAATTAATCAACTATTGCAGCATTACTCTTGCTTGACAACTAATCTGGAAGCATTCGATACCTATTCAAGAAAACACTCTACCCCAATGTGTACTCCACTTATAAATTTGAGATCGATGGTTCAGGCAGATCAAAAACTAACCTCCCTTTCCGTGTCTATTGCCAATAAACTAGCGCGCACTCCGCCACGGGCTACCCACTTCATCGTAACACTCTTTGGAGATGTGGCATCAGCCCGAAACGATGAGCTGTGGGTGGGCACAATTATAAATTGCTGCGCCAGACATGGAATTAGCGCCAGCCTCGTGCGCACGGCTGTATCGCGGCTGGTTTCAGCCGGCAAGTTAAAGGCAAAGCGAATTGGCAAAAAAGGTTATTACCATTTAACAGAGACAGCAAAAGAGGAGTTTAACGCCGCTTCACAAATTCTCTATGCTCCCAAACCCGCGCCGGAAGGATGGATACTTGCAATTTCCAGCGGACAGGTACAGGAAATCCCCACGCACCCTTGGGCGCAACTGCGAGAAGGGATCTTCATCGCTCCTGATCAACTTGGCCTACGGCTGCCCAAAGGGCTGTGCGCTTTAAAAGCAAACGTAATCCAAGAAGCAGAAGATATGGCTCAACTCTCGGGAAAGATCTGGGATCTGAACGCAGTTGCTTCAGCTTACTACACATTTCTTGATTTCGCGGCAGATATTCTACAGCTGCAAGAAGAATTGGCACCTTTGGATGGAGCAACCTCACTTGATATCCGATTGAGATTGGTACATACGTTTCGGCAGGCCGCTTTGTATGATCCAAACCTTCCCCGATATGCTCAGCCTGATCAATGGCCAGGATATAAAGCTCGGCAAACGTTCCAAAAAATATACCTTCAGCTGAGTGAAAACTCCGACAATTATCTAGGACAAGTTTTTCGCGATTCTATCGGCCTATTATCTACTGAAACAGCTCAAACACGGAGAAGACTTAAGACATTACACGAATACCAGCAGGTAATAACTTGAAATAAAACAATTAATTTCCTTCAATTTATATGTCACGAAATTATGATAACTATGTCTTTTACTGTGACACATTATGTGTCTATACTTTATGTAGTGTTCAAACTCACAATTAGAAGCACCGTTGGTTTGGGAGGGTCAAAGGTGAAATTTTGATTGCGGTAAAGACACTTGGAATATCACTGCAGCCATCTACTTGCAGTAACACCGAGCGATATACATACTCAAAGGTATGTATATTTCGTACCTTTAATAGGAGAAGTTACTAGCAAGATCGAAAACTGGTCTGTGAGCTATCTGGTAGGGAGGAATATCATGTACGCACAGATAGTAAAGGCTCATATCGATACTTCCGACAAGGAAGAAACCACGCAAGAACGTGAGTTTCAAAAGCGCATTGCGCGTGGTGACAAAATTGAGCCGCGGGACTGGATGCCTGAAGGTTATCGGAAAACTCTGATCCGTCAGATTGGTCAGCATGCCCATTCAGAAATTGTTGGCCAGTTACCAGAGGGGAACTGGGTTACACGCGCACCAACGCTAGAACGGAAGGCAATCTTGCTTGCCAAAATACAAGATGAAGCCGGACATGGCCTTTACCTTTACTCAGCAGCCGAAACACTAGGCGTAAGCCGTGATGAATTACTTGAAAAACTGCATTCAGGTGAAATGAAGTACAGCTCCATCTTTAACTATCCTACCCTGAACTGGGCTGATATTGGGGCAATAGGATGGCTGGTGGATGGTGCGGCTATTATGAATCAGGTGCCGTTGCAGCGTACTTCCTTTGGCCCCTATTGCCGTGCAATGATCCGCATATGTAAAGAAGAAAGCTTTCACCAGCGGCAGGGGTACTCGATCATGATGAGCATGGCCAACGGGATACCGGAGCAAAAGGAAATGGCGCAGGACGCCTTGAATCGCTTTTGGTACCCCTCGTTGATGATGTTTGGCCCCTCAGACAAAGAATCTATCCATACCGCCAAATCTATTTCTTGGAAGATCAAGATTAATACAAATGACGAGCTGCGCCAGAAGTTTGTAGACCAGACAGCGCCACAAGCCGATTATCTTGGCCTCAAAATTCCTGATGAAAACTTGAAGTGGAACGACGAAAAAAACGGCTATGACTTTAGCGAACCCAATTGGTCAGAATTCTTTGAGGTGATCAAGGGAAACGGGCCATGTAACAGCGAACGAATGGCAGCCCGCGTCAACGCATGGAATGAGGGGGAATGGTATCGTGACGGCCTTTCGGCCTACGCGAAAAAAGCGGCATCCCGCCGCCCAGCGTCATAAGTGGGAGGATTGGAAATGTCGAAAGAGTGGCCTCTGTGGGAAGTGTTTATTCGAGGGCAGCATGGCCTCAATCACCGTCATGTAGGTAGCCTACATGCACCAGATGCACAGGTGGCCCTCAAAAGTGCTCGCGATGTTTACACTCGACGCAAAGAAGGAGTTTCAATTTGGGTTGTACCCTCAATGCAAATTACCGCTTCCAGCCCATCCGACAAGGGGCCGTTTTTTGATCCGGCAGAAACAAAAGTATATCGCCATCCAACTTTTTTCGACATTCCTGAGGAAGTGGGGAATATGTGATGGGAGTGAACATGCAGTCCATTACATCAGACCCAATGATTAGCCGTCCCGATTTATCTTCAAATTTTTTCGAGTGGCTCTGCAGGTTGGGGGACAATACGCTTATCCTTAGCCACAGGCTGTCCCAATGGTGTGGTCACGGCCCATCTTTGGAAGAAGATATAGCACTCACCAATATATCTCTTGACTTAATCGGCCACACCCAGATGTGGCTAACCTTAGCCGGAGAAGTCGAAGGTAAGGGACGAAATGCCGATACCCTTGCTTTCCTGCGTGATGCCTATCACTTTCGAAATATACTTATGGTAGAACTGCCAAAAGGTGACATGGCCTTTACTCTCATGCGCCAGCTCTTTTTCGATACCTTCCATTTCCACCTCCTCAATAACCTCACAGACAGTGCCAGTCCCCGCACCGCGGAAATTGCAGCAAAGGCCCTAAAAGAAGCCAGTTACCATCTGGAACGCTCTGCAGGCCTTGTCGTACGCCTTGGGGATGGTACGCGTGAGAGCCAGCAACGCATGCAATTGGCACTAGCACAGCTTTGGCCCTATACAATGGAAATGTTCATGGAAGATGACGTTGATGAAGCGATGGTAACAGCTGGTATTGCCCCACCACTTAAAAGCCTGAAAACAAGCTGGGAAAGCGCACTCCAGTGCATTCTAGAGGAAGCCACGTTAACTATACCCGACCATACTTCTTATGCCCACGCGGGCGGCAAAAAGGGCCGCCATACAGAACATCTGGGTTATTTGCTGGCGGAAATGCAGTTCTTGCAACGCGCCTACCCGGGGGTAAGCTGGTGAGTTCTATAACAGGCAGTTCACCTTGTACTGAGCAAATCCTTGAATGGCTCCATGAAGTCCCTGATCCAGAAATTCCAGTAATATCCATCATGGACCTTGGTATTGTTCGCGGTGTGTTCTTTGACGGGCAAGAAGCAATTATTGAGGTGACCCCGACTTATTCAGGCTGTCCGGCGACTTCCTTTATAGAGCTCAGTATTGAGACCCACTTACGTGCCAAAGGGATTAAGCATGTTCAGATAAAGCGACGGTTGTCACCTGCCTGGACTTCTGAATGGCTCTCAACGCAAGCACGACGAAAACTAAAAGACTTTGGCATTGCTCCACCCAAGGATGGAACAGCAATAAAAGCTCCTATGCAAGAACGAGCTGGTAAGCTCTTAGGAAAGGCAGGGTATGTTGTGGAATGTCCCCGATGCGGCTCTGTAAGAACTGAGAGGGTCAGCCAGTTTGGTTCCACTCCTTGCAAGGCAGCTTATTGCTGTACTGACTGTCTGGAACCTTTCGATTATTTTAAATGTATTTAGCCTTAGGGAGGAAATCTGAATGTCTCGTTTTCATCCCCTTCAAGTTACTGGAATTCGTAGGGAAACCCGTGATTCGGTTGTAGTCACTTTGAAACCAAGAGAGCAAGATACTTCAAAGTTCTTTTTTATTCAGGGACAATATCTGACTTTCCGCCGTCACTTTGACGGGCAGGAACTACGTAGGTCTTACTCCATCTGTAGCGGAGTTGACGAAACCCTTTTGAAAGTTGGTGTTAAGCGTGTGGACGGGGGAGCCTTTTCCACTTGGATTAATGAGGAGCTTCAAACCGGTGACATAATAGAGACCATGCCCCCAATGGGGAATTTTTTCTCCCCCATAGAAAGAAGCAAAACAAAATTCTATCTCGGATTCGCGGGAGGATCAGGTATTACCCCCGTTCTTTCGATTATAAAAACCGTTTTAATGCATGAGAAAAATGCGCAGTTCACATTGTTCTATGCTAACCGCAATGTAAGCTCAATTATGTTTCGTGAGGAGCTTGCTGATCTGAAAAATCAATATATGGACCGTTTTTCAGTTGTACATATTCTTGAGTCCGAACAGCAAGAAGTCGACTTTTTTTTCGGTCTTATCGACGCCTCAAAAATGAAGCGTCTTTTTGAAACTCTCATTGAACCCAGTGCCGTCGATATGGCTTTTATCTGCGGCCCTGAGCCGATGATGCTGACCATTGCTGACGGACTGCGCCGACATGGCCTGTCGGAAGACAAAATCAAGTTTGAGCTTTTTTCCTCCTCCCAGCAGGGTAAGGCCAAATCCCCTATTAAGGCCAAACGGGTAAATGGAAGAGAAGTGATCTGTGAGGTTTCGCTAACAATTGATGGCCTGACCCGCTCTTTCAAAATGCCCAAAGCTGGTGATCATATTCTTGATGTGGCCCTTACCCAAAAAATCGAGGTTCCATATGCTTGCAAAGCAGGAGTGTGCTCAACCTGCCGCGCCAAACTAATCGAAGGCGAGGTAGAAATGGAATCCAATCATGCATTGGAAGATTACGAAGTGCGAGCAGGTTATGTACTTTCCTGCCAATGTCTGCCGCTTACTGACAAAGTATCTCTAACCTATGACGAGTGATTTTGCGGAGGAGGGAATGAGCATGACGAGAATAGGGGGAAATCCACGCCGTCTTCAAAGTTATCTTTGCGGTGCCTGGGAACAGGGGGAAGGAGAGGGGCACCCTATAGCCCATGCCGCAACTGGAGCTGCGTATGCCCTTATCGGTTCCCAAGGACTGGACTATAAAGGTGCGTTGGAATGGGGGCGCAAAGTGGGAGGAGATGCCCTGCGCAAGTACACCATTCACGAACGGGCCTTGATGTTAAAGGCCATTGGCGTGAAGCTCTTGGAACGAAAGGAAGAGCTCTATCAAGAGAGTTTCGCCACGGGCGTTACAAGACGTGATGCATGGCCCGATATCGATGGTGGTATTGGGACTTTGCTCAGCTTCTCATCCAGAGCCCGTAGAGACTTTCCAAACACAAGTGTCTTAACTGAAGGTCCTGTGGAACAGCTGTCGCGAGATGGGTCATTCGTTGCGCAGCACATCCTCTCACCGTTAGAAGGAGTGGCCATTCATATCAATGCCTTTAATTTTCCGATTTGGGGAATGCTGGAGAAAATTGCCCCCGCTTTGATTGCTGGTGTGCCATGCTTAGTAAAACCGGCTTCTCAAACAGCTTATCTAACAGAGCTGGTGACACGGCGTATTCTGGAAATGGATATTCTGCCTAAAGGGGCTTTGCAGTTGATCTGTGGTAGCCCCACTAACCTTTTAGACCACGTTGGCGAGCAGGATATCGTCACATTTACAGGGGCTGCCTCTACAGGACATGCTATTCGCACCTTACCTGCCATTGTTGAAAAATCGGTTCGTTTTTCTATGGAGGCAGATAGTCTAAACGCAACTATACTTGGCAAAGATGTAACGAAGGACTCTCCTGAATTTTCCTTGTTCGTGAATGAGATTGTTCGTGAAATATGTACCAAATCCGGCCAAAAGTGCACGGCAATCCGCCGTATTTTGGTACCACGTAATCTTGAGTACCCGATTATCGAGGCTCTTAGTCAAAAACTCTCCAAAATCGCTGTTGGTCTGCCTCAGGATGATACAACTCGGATGGGATCTTTAGTGTCCTTGAAAGAACGAGATGCAGTCCGCAGACAAGTTCAGAAAATCCAAGTAGATGCTGATATTGTGAATGGTAGCATTGAGGACGTCAAACTTATCTCAGGAGATGCGGAATACGGCGCATTCCTTAATCCAGTCCTCTTGCATTGCAAGGATGCAATGAGAGCGAATGCTGTCCATGAGGTGGAGGCGTTTGGCCCAGTCGCAACTGTAATGGCCTATGATGAAACTGAGGAAAGTGTCGCAATTACACGCAAAGGGAAGGGCTCACTTGTCTCCTCTGTTTTCACCAATTGCCCAACGATTGCTGGTGAACTGACACGGGGACTGGCCTCTTATCATGGCCGAGTGCTCCTAGGGAATCGCACAAGCGCCAAGTCTTCAACTGGGCATGGTGCGGCTTTGGCTCAGCTTGTTCATGGAGGTCCGGGCCGTGCAGGAGGCGGTGAGGAGATGGGCGGTATACGTGCCGTGAAGCATTTCATGCAACGCAGTGCCATTCAAGGTGCGCCGCAAATGCTCAGCGCAATCATCGGAGAGTGGGTAAACGGCGCACCAGTGAGCAACGGAATCCACCCGTTCCGCAAACCCCTGAGCGATCTGACTGTCGGAGACCAGATTAGAACCCAATCTCGGGAAGTAACGCGGGAGGATGTGGAACGGTTTGCCCGGTTTACCGGCGACACTTTCTATGCGCATATGAACAGTGCAGCTGCAAAAGAAAACCCGTTTTTTGAAGAACGTGTTGCCCACGGATATCTCATAGTCTCTTTTGCCGCAGGTCTGTTTGTCGATCCCGACCCAGGTCCTGTTTTAGCCAACTATGGCGTGGACAATCTGCGTTTCCTTACGCCTGTTTACTTCGGTGATAGTCTGGCAGTTCAACTTACCTGCAAGCAAATAAACCCACGTGAAAACGCTGATTATGGGGAAGTTCGGTGGGACTGCCGTGTTACCAAACAAAATGGTGAAGTTGCAGCACAATATGACGTTTTGACAATGGTCGCGAAAACATGGCCGATTCCTGAAACGGTGTGCCAGCATTAACATTCCAGTAGTCAATTGGGGGCCGCTGGTTTTGCGGTCCCATACTAGAATTTGGACACATTAAGCTGAATTGTATTTCCAGAGGCTTCATACTGATTTATAAGCCTCTGCCATGGGTGACTTATCCCTTTTATCTGAAGTCTCTATGGCTCAAATATCTATTTGCTCTCCACGATCTCGAGGTTGGGCAAGGGTAGAGAACAGACGCGTTTTATCAGTTATAATGTTTATTCCCCAAAATGGCCTTTGTTTGCGGGATGCGATAACGTACAATTTCTTTGGCATCTGTGGATGCCCCGTGTTTTGCAAGTTGTTTTTCGAGCAATTTTGGCATGTGATCGGTTGCGGTCATCTGTCAGGCCTCGTTGTGCGGCGCTGCATTTGCCGCGGGCCGGTATGGAGATACGCAACTTGGCTCCAATACACATTTGCGGGCTTTTTGCCCGGTGCGAAAGACTGGTTATGCCAAGTCGGATCTAGTCGATCGTTTACCCTTACTGCTCAAAGCCCTCCTCACATCCCGACGGACCTGTCCTGAAGCACCTATTTAGCCGGGGACAGGTTTCGGTAGTCTTCATCTTTGACCAACATAGCCCACAATCTACGAGCCATTTTGTTTGCAAGCGCGATAGCCACCACCATACTTGGTTTTCTTTCAAGCATTCTTCCAAGCCATAAGCTTTCTGGCCTCCCCGTCCGCCGGGCAGCACCAATGAGTGCCATAGCTCCGATGATCAAAAGCCTTCGGATATCGCGCTGGCCCATTTTCGAGGTTCGGCCCAAGATCTGCCTTCCCCCTGTTGAATATTGTTTTGGCACAAGCCCCAGCCATGCGGCAAAGTCCCGCCCTCGGCGGAACGTGCTCATTGATGGGGCAAATGCTGTAACCGCCATGGCCGTTATCGGCCCTATTCCGGGCATGGTTTGCAATCTTTGCGCAGCCTTGTCCTGGTTCGCTTCTATTCGAAGCTGCTTTTCCAGGGACTGGATCCGGTTTGTGAGCAGTGCAATTTGCTCCAGGTAGATCTGACCGAGTTGAAGCACCACAGGAGGCAGGTCACTGTTCGGAGCATTCAAAGCCTCAGCCAGTTTCTTAACGTGTATCGCCTTTCTTGGTGCGAGGCAGCCAAACTCAGCCAAATGAGCTCTCAAGGCGTTGATCAACTGAGTACGTTGACGTACAAAAAGATCGCGGCTACGGAATAACACGGCGCGACTTTGCTGATCCTTTGATTTTATCGGAACCGTACGCATTGTGGGGCGCGACGCTGCTTCCGCAATGGCTTCCGCGTCAGCTGCATCGTTTTTTTGACGTTTTACAAATGGTTTCACATAGATTGGGGGAATCAATTTAACATCATGCCCCAGAGCGCGAATTTCTCGCCCCCAACTATGGGCAGTAGCGCAAGCTTCCATTGCCACAACACAAGGTTCTTGTTTGGCAAAGAACGGTAACATCTGCCCGCGTGACAATTTCCGTCGAAATAAAACCTTGCCGTCTGGTGCCGCACCATGAGCTTGAAAACTGTGCTTTGCCAAATCTAAACCTATAATGCTAACCTCTGCCATGGATGTCCCTTCCCAATCTTCGATTGCTTCAATCGTAAATATGGCACATTGCGATGCCGCCGGGTGGGGCATCCACTCCATCACATTTGCTGTTGAGTTCGGTTCCACTCACACTGGATGAGGGGATCAAATTATGGATGAGAGTGATAAGCAGAAGGAATTGAACAACGTCATCCGCATTGATGAGGCGCGGATCAAGGACCATCTTGGCGAGATGGTGCGTGGCACGGTTGAAGAGGCCTTGAATGCGATGCTGGATGCGGAAGCCGACCAATTGTGCGGGGCTGGACGCTATGAGCGCTCTGAAGGGCGCCGGGACACGCGGGCAGGCAGTTATGAGCGCTCTCTGCATACCAAGGCAGGGCCGGTGAAACTGAAGATGCCGAAGCTGCGCAAGCAAGCCTTTGAGACGGCCATCATCGAGCGTTACCAGCGCCGGGAAAGCTCGGTAGAAGAAGCGCTTATCGAGATGTATCTGGCCGGCGTCTCAGTACGCCGTGTAGAAGATATAACCGAGGCTCTGTGGGGCACGCGGGTGTCGCCAGGTACAGTATCCAACCTCAATAAGAAGATCTATGCCAAGATCGAGCAATGGTGCCAGCGCCCCATCGAGGGCAACCATCCTTACCTGTATCTGGACGGCATTGTGATGAAGCGCACTTGGGCTGGGGAAGTACGCAATGTTTCATTGCTGGTGGCTTCGGCTGTCAATTCAGAAGGATATCGCGAGATTCTGAGGTATTGTCAATTCTGGTGTATGAGCATTTGCTTAAGCAGCTTTCTGATCGGGTTGTTGTTGTTCAATTCCATCTTTGAAGTCGATGCCTGTGATGAGTTTGCCAAGATCGGCAAAGCCGCGTAGTTTTCGCCATCTTGTCTGCGCGCATTGCGCGAGTTTGAACATCATCTGCAGCATGCCATCGCGGTTGAGGCAGCCCTTAGCGCGTTTGGTGCGGTGTCTTATGGTAGCGAATGTGGATTCAATGGGGTTAGAGGTGCGGATGGACTGCCAGTGCATCTGCGGAAAATCATAGAACGTGAGGAGGTCGTGCTGGTCCTTGAGAAGGCATTCTACAGCCTTGGGATACTTACCCTCAAACTGTTCAACAAACAGATCAAAAGCTGTTTCAGCCGCTGCCTTCGTCGGCGCCATCCAAATATCTTTTACGGCAACCCTTGCCTTATCCTGCACCGACTTGGGCAGGTAGCCAACGATATTGTTTGTCTTATGCACCCAGCAGCGTTGGTGGCGCGTCGCGCTGTAGACTTGGTCAAGGGCAACCCAAAACCCCATAGCCCCGTCACCGGTTGCCAGTTTGGGCGCGTTCATGCCACGCTCTTTCAACTTTAACAGCACCTCCCGCCAGCTCTGCGTGCTTTCGCGCACACCATCCTCGATAGCAAGAAACTTCTTCTGTCCCAGCACATTAGATGTTTAGTCCCGCGAGCAGATGGAATCGGTTTAACATTGACTTCATCATTTCGGGAGGACTTATGGGACAGGTATTACACGGCAGCGCCACGACTACTCACGCGGTTCGATCAGCCATACAAAAATCGGATGCAACCATCAAAGAGTTGAGCCGGCGCTATAACATCAATCCCAAAACGGTGATGAAGTGGAAACATCGCAATAGCGTGGAAGATCAACCTATGGGGCGGAAGAATCCCCGCTCCACAGTCCTGAGCGTGGCAGAAGAAGCGGCGTGTGTCGCTTTTCGCAAGCACTCTTTATTGCCACTCGGTGACTGCCTTTACGCCCTGCAGGAAACGATCCCGCGTCTGACCCGCTCGTCCCTGCATCGCTTATTCCAGCGCCATGGGATTTCGCGCCTGCCACCACCGGATATGAAAGCGAACAAGAAACGCTTCAAAGCCTATCCAATTGGTTACTTTCATCTTGATATTGCTGAGGTTCGTACGCAAGAAGGCAAGCTCTATTTGTTCGTTGCCATTGACCGAACCTCAAAGTTCGCCTTTGTCAAACTCTTTGAAAAAGCCACCAGAAGGATTGCCAGTACCTTTCTGCGGGCCCTTATTGAAGCGGTTCCCTACAAGATCCATACCGTGCTGACCGATAACGGCACCCAGTTCACTGACCCCAAAGGGTACAGCTGGAACGCCAGTGAGGTTCAACATTTGCTCACAACAGGCCAGTTGTTTCGTGCTCATGCATTTGTTCTGGCTTGTGCCCAAAATGACATTGACCACCGGCTTACCAAACCAGCCCATCCGTGGACAAATGGCCAGGTCGAGCGCATGAACAGAACCATTAAAGAAGCAACCGTTCGGCGCTACTATTACCGCACACACAACGAACTAAGAGCCCATCTGGACACATTTATTCAGGCCTATAACTTCGCCAAGCGCCTCAAGGCTCTTCGGGGCCCAACACCCTTCGACTATATTACCAGACAATGGACACAAGAGCTGGACAGATTTATAAAACAACCACACCATCTGCTCGCGGGACTAAACATTTAATTTAAATTCTGAGAGCTGCAATAAAGCCCTAACGCGTACCGTTGGGTAGAATTCAAACAGCCAACAAGAATTATTCTAATTTTTCAAACGCCTGTCTACAACGCGGATTGCTTTGCCTTGGGAACGGGCAATTGTCTCTGGTAATTTGAACTGAACCCTCGAAGAAACCCCAATAACAGATTTAATATGATGGACCAACTCGCTCCCAGACGTTTTACGTGCTTCTTCACTGTGGAAACCTTCCGAGGGCTCAACCAAAATTGTCATCTGGTCCATACGCCCACGACGACTAAGTTCAATCTGGAAATGAGGCGAAATCCCTTTACACTTCAGAATTTGTTCTTCAATTTGGGTAGGAAACACGTTAACGCCGCGCAAGATGATCATGTCATCATTTCTCCCCGTAATCTTTTCTATCCGACGCATGGAACGTGCAGTTCCTGGTAAGAGACGTGTCAGATCACCGGTGCGATAACGGACCATAGGCAAGGCTTCTTTTGTAAGGGTTGTCAGGACCAGCTCACCCATTTCACCATCTGGCAGAATATGCCCCGTTTTCGGATCTATGATTTCGGGATAGAAATGATCTTCCCATATATGAAGGCCGTCCTTGGTTTCAACGCACTCATTCGCAACCCCTGGTCCAATAATTTCCGAAAGGCCATAGATGTCAACTGCATGCATGTTGAATGTCTGTTCTATTTCCTGGCGCATTGCGTTGGTCCAAGGTTCGGCTCCGAAGATCCCAGTCTTAATCGAACATGCTTTCGGGTCCAGACCTTGCCTGCGGTACTCATCCAAAATGGAAAGCATATAAGAGGGGGTAACCATGATAAGATCGGGCCTAAAATCCTCCAATAAAATAACTTGCCGCTCTGTCATGCCACCAGAAATAGGTACAACAGTACAACCGAGTTTCTCTGCTCCATAGTGAGCCCCCAGCCCCCCCGTGAATAGACCATACCCATAGGCGATATGAGCAATATCGCCGGCACGTCCACCGCTTGCATATATAGAACGGGCAACAACCTCGGACCAGACTTCAATGTCACTTTGAGTATACCCCACAACAGTTGGCTTACCCGTGGTTCCTGATGAGGCGTGAATACGTACGAGTTTATTTTGGGGAACAGCAAACATTGCGAAGGGATAGCTGTCCCGCAAGTCTTGTTTGTAGGTAAACGGAAACTTCTCAAGATCACCCAGCTCGGTAAAGTGATCCGGATGAATGTTATTTTTGTCAAATCGCCTCTTAAAGAACGCCGAGTTTTCATAGGCATGGCTGAGTGACCATGCTAGACGTGTTTCTTGCAGGGCAGAGATTTCATCTCGGCTTGCAACCTCAATGCGGTCCAGAAATTTACGATTATTTGTCACAGCAACCACGCCTCCTCCTATTAAAGAAGTATACGTTTTAATAGAACCACTTCACTGCTTAACCTCATGTACGCACGACCCCTTAATCAAATATCGGAAACCGCTTTTGGAGAAACGTTGTAGACATTCACGTAACCGTTAAGCTTGTATTCGATATCGTCTCATTCAAGCTGCGAGATATCCCTCGTAACTTTGCAATTACTGACCCGTCTTCACGAAGAATTTTAACACCATATATGCCTGAGCGCACTTTTCGGTAAACTGCTTTGGCAACTGCAAGGTCTTGATCAGACATTCCGTCGGAAGCACTCATCTACTTGCCCGAGAACTTGGGAGCACGCTTTTCTAAAAAGGCTGAGACACCTTCGGCATAATCATCTGTGTAGCCCGCATCTCTCTGGCAATCTCGCTCCATATCCAGATGCCTGTCAAATTCATTTGTCGCTGCGGCCTGTATCAAGCGCTTGGTTAGCCCAAGACCAACTGTTGGACCCTGCGCTAGTGTATTAGCCATAGCTGTAGCCTCGTTAAGCAAGTCTTCATCTGCTACCGCTTTCCAGATCAGTCCCCAAGACTCGGCAGTCTCGGCGGAAAGGGGGGCAGCTGTCAGTGCAAGTGCCTTTGCTCGAGGTTCTCCTAGAATGTGAGAAAGTGTCCATGTTCCCCCCACATCTGGAACAAGACCAATTTTCGAAAACGCCTGGATAAATCTGGCCGAACGCGCTGCAAAAACAATATCACAGGCCAATGCAATATTGGCACCTGCTCCAGCGGCAACGCCGTTGACTGCGCAGATGATGGGTTTTTCGAGTGACCTCATAAGCCGAACAGTCGGATTATAAAGTGTGTCCAGTGTATCTCCCAAATTTCGTCGCTTTGTACGTCGACTTGGATCTCGATCTCCAAGGTCTTGCCCGGCACAAAAACCACGCCCTGCACCGGTTAATAGGACAGCGCGAATATCTTTTTCAGAATGTGCCCTCTCAAGCTGAGCATGCAAAGCCAGATTCATATCAGTGTTGAAGACATTCAGTTTGTCGGGTCTGTTGAGCTTTAATGTTAGTACACCACTGTCAACCTTTGAAAGAACACTATCATTCATCATTTGAATTCCTCCCTCTCACTCCAAAGCCCTTATGCTGCACAAAACGGCATAAGGCCAAGCCTGCCGCCACGCGACACATTCAAGTCCTAACAATTATCGACTTTAAGGGGGGGAAGGCATCAGTCCGAGTCGAATTAACATTTTATGTGAGCGGAAAAGTCAAAGCACCCTTGAAATATAGGGGGTATCTCTATTCATTGAATTATTGGCTTTCAAACACTCAGAGCAGTCTATTGCATAAGAGATTCCATCTCACTCAACATTTTGTCAATAATGTCAGCAGCGCTCTTGATTTTCTTAATAAATCAAGCAGCTTCCCCAAGCCACACGGCTGTTTTCTCTGTATCTCCTTGCTTGACACAAGCGTTGTTCATAGCTCCCTCGCCACTAGATTGGCCCGTAAGAAATCCTCGTGCCCGTACCAGCTCCGAGTAAAACTATTTTGCCAAATGCAAGCCGTACCCCGTCGTCCAAAAAATACCTCAGGCAAAATCCGGTAGGGTTGTGCGCAGTGTTTCATCTCCGCTTGCGCCTATAGTGCATCATGACGACGCGGATTTACCAAGGTTTCCATTGCGGCCCAAAACCTAAAGCCTTTCGATATTATGTAGAAACATATCCTGCGGCCTTGAAGTAATTCCATCACTCCTGTGGGGTGAATAGGTCGCATATGTCTCCGATTGCGCTTATCAGCACCTCAAAGGTTCTGGCTTTCCTCTTTCTTTAGTGGGCCTTGAGTTTTGAAAAGACCATTTCAATGGGATTGAGATCGGGAGAATAGGGCGGCAGGAATAGAAACCAACAACCCTTTTTCTTCAGCGCTTTGGCTGTTCCGGGAGGCATTGCCAAATTAACTTAGATAAGTTGTTAGGTCGCATTATTGGCAGATTTTATACAGTGGTTTTAGTTGTATAGTCTGCCCATAGAGAATTCGCACCGTCCTACAAGAAAGCGAGAAAAGATTATGGGGCGCTTCAAGTTGGCTCGGCAAGTGCAACGGTTCCTCTCCAACCACGACCAGATTAACACCATTTTCCGCCCGCGTCGTTATAATCTATCCTCTCATTCCTACCGCCAGGCTAAAAATGATGCTCTCAAACTTTGGGCTGATTACACAGTCTCAATCAAAGCCTGATCCTTGTGAAAATTTGTGCTTTTCAGCCTCCACCAAACAACCTGATAATGCCATATAAACATATAGCGTTCACTGGAAACGAGGAGTTGAAACCATTCACATATTCAGAAACGGTCAGATCGGGCAAGTGGGCGTTCCAGCCTATCGTCAGTTCAAGGCGCACGCAGAATAACTGTGTCTAGACCATAGGGTCAGAGGAAGCTTACGACATGTATGGATGCCTTAGTCAATGCGAGAGTTACTCAGACGTAAAAACCATGGGATCAAGTGCGCACGTGTATCAGGCCTTTTTGCAAGATTTTGTCCTCGCGGGCCGTTATGGATAAGCGCCGATCAGGTCCAATATCATAACCACGAGCTCAAAGCTCCGTGTCGCAAACTGGTTTTCCTGATCCGATCTTAGTGATCCTGGGTCCTTAACTGTCAGATGTCCCTTGCAATCCCTCCCGGCTTACCGACGAAACAAGCCACGTTCACACAGCCATGCTTGCCGGATCTTGATAGGTTTCTCCCTTTGTTATCATTGCCCATACTGTTCGCGCCATTTTATTTGCCAGCGCCACAGCGGCCACCAGAGGAGCTTTTCTTGCCAGCAAGGCCTCAAGCCACGGATGCCGGGGCGCGCCTTTTTTGCGGGCCCACCAAATAACTGTTGTCGCGCCAATAATCAGCAGCCTGCGAATATCACGCTGGCCGGCTTTAGACGTCTTCCCAAGCCGCGTTTTGCCCCCCGTTGAGTGCTGCTTGGGAACCAGGCCCAGCCAAGCGGCGAAATCCCGCCCGCGCTTGAACGTGGCCATTGCGGGGGCAAAAGCCTCTATCGCTATCGCGGTGATTGGGCCGAGCCCGGGAATGGTTTGCAGAATTTTTACCGTACCACTGTTTCTGGCCAATGTCTGAAGTTTTTTCTCAAGCACCTTAATCTTTTGCGTATGCTCGCCAATCTGTTCAAAGTACAACCTCGCCATTTCATGAACAATCTCAGGAAGATGTCCCCCATCCGCTTCAAGACGCTGCCTCAGCTTCTCAACATGGACCGCGCCATGAGGGACGACCAGTCCATGTTCGGCCAAATGCGCCCGCAGCGCGTTAATCATTTGGGTTCGCTGGCGCACCAGAATCTCACGGGTGCGGAACACCATCGAACGGGCCTGTTGAAGTTCGCTTTTGACCTCCACAAAGCGCATGGTGGGACGGGCGGCGGCTTCGGCAATGGCAAAAGCATCGTTGGCGTCGTTTTTCTGGCGCTTAACAAAGGGTTTGACGTAAATCGGCGCAATCAAGCGAACCTCGTGCCCCAGCTTTCCCACCTCTCTTCCCCAATAATGGGAACTCGCACAAGCCTCCATTGCGACAAGACAAGTTGGCAGCTTACCCAAAGCCTTCAAAAAACCCGCACGAGAAACCTTCTTTGAAAACACGACATGTCCGTCTGCAGCGGCTCCATGCAGTTGAAAAACGTTCTTTGATAAATCAACTCCAACAACGGCAAGGTTCTTCATGGTTGCGTCCCTCTTTTTCCAAAAGCTACATTCTGCTCAGTATTGCAGAAATGCGCCGGGAGAGGCATCCATTCCATCACAATCGGATAAATTTGAGTGATGCACAAGGTCACAGATCATACTCCGCTATGCGGAGTATGATCTAACTGTATATGTTACGTCGTTACGAGGTTTTACCTTCAATAGCGTCAGTCTTTTTCGTCATAGCATCCGCAGCTATGCGAACCAAAACATAGAAGACAGGCGTCAGGATAATACCGAAGAAAGTAACTCCAAGCATTCCGGAAAACACTGCTATGCCTATGGCCTGACGCATTTCGGCACCAGCTCCGCTGGATACGACTAGCGGTATCACACCCATTATAAAGGCAAAGGATGTCATTAAGATGGGCCGCAAGCGTAATCGGCTGGCTTCAACAGCTGCCTGAACAATACTACGTCCTTGATCTTCCAGATCTCTCGCAAACTCCACGATTAGAATAGCATTCTTCGATGCTAGCCCTGCTAACACAAATAAGCTTATCTGGGTGAAGATATTATTCGTTCCTCCCGACAAGTAAACACCAACAAGTGCCGCAAGAATACTCAAAGGCACAATCAGGATCACGGCCAGTGGCAAAGCCAGACTTTCGTACTGCGCTGCAAGAACCAAGTACACAAGCAAAATACAAAGAGGGAAGACGAATAGAGCAGAATTCCCTGCCAGTATTTGCTGGTAGGTAAGCTCGGTCCATTCAAACTCCATTCCGGGAGGTAAAGTTTCCTCAAGGATTTTCGTTATTGCCGCCTGTGCTTCACCGCTGGAGTAACCGGGCGCAGCATTGCCGTTCAGGTCTGCAGAGCGGAATGCATTATAGCGAGATGCCGTGTCCGGACCAAAGGTTTCAGTGACAGTAAGGACTGATCCGAGGGGAACCATGTTCCCGTCAAAGTTTCTAGTCTCCAGCTTTACAATATCCTCGGGCTTGGAGCGGAACTGCTTATCAGCTTGTGCGATTACCTGGTAGGTCCGTCCAAAGAGATTGAAGTCATTTACGTAACTTGAGCCAAGGTAGATTTGCATGGTTCTGAAAATTTCATCTACCGGAACGCCCAGTTGCAACGCTTTGGCTCGGTCGACATCTGCAAACAGTTGAGGCATGTTGATGTTGTAACTGGAAAATACACCTGTCAACTCAGGTGCTTGCCATGCTTTTTGCTGAACTTGCTTCATAACGTCGTCCAACGCTTGATAGCCTTTATCGGTCCGGTCCTGCACTTGTAATTTAAAGCCACCAAGTGTTCCTAGCCCTTGAACGGGAGGAGCAGGGAAAATGGCGATAAATGCATCACCAATACCTGCAAATTTTTGTTGGAGCTTCTGAGCAATCGCAATTCCGTTTAATGACGGATCTGTACGCTTGTCAAAATCGTCTAGAGTAACAAAAACGATCCCGGCGCTGGAGCTGTTCACGAACCCGTTAACAGATAAACCGGGGAATGCAACTGAACCGGCGACGCCTGGTTCCTCAAGAGCAACCTCGGACATTTTCCGGATGATTTTTTCAGTACGATCTAAGGTCGCACCTTGGGGCAACTGAGCAAAGCCAATGAGGTATTGCTTATCCTGCAAAGGAATAAAGCCTGAAGGAACCATCTGAAAGCTTTGATAGGTCGCGACTAAAAGAACAGCATAGATTGCCATCATAATACCCTTGCGACCAACAAATCCTGAAACGCCACGGGCATAGAAATTCGTAGACCAGCCGAAGAATTTGTTAAATCCTCGGAACAGCCAGCCGAATAGTTTATCCATGATACGGGTGAGTAAGTCCTTGGGGTGGTCACTTCCTTTGAGAAGTAAAGAGGCTAGGGCAGGGCTTAAGGTCAGTGAGTTTATTGTTGATATAACAGTTGCAATGGCGATTGTCAGCGCAAACTGCTTGTAAAACTGGCCAGTTAACCCGCTAAGGAATGCAATAGGAACAAAGACGCCGATAATTACAAGTGAAGTGGCTATGATTGGGCCAGTAACTTCTTTCATCGCCTGTATTGTTGCATCGCGTGGAGTAAGACCTTCGGCAATGTTGCGTTCAACATTTTCAACCACCACAATTGCATCATCAACTACGATCCCAATTGCAAGGATTAGACCAAATAGCGACAGAACATTAATTGAGAACCCGAGAAGCAACATTAATGCGAAGGTTCCAATTACGGATACCGGAACCGCAAGCAACGGAATAATTGATGCACGCCAGTTTTGCAAAAACAGAACAACAACGAGTACAACAAGAACGAGGGCTTCTAGAAGTGTCTTAATAACTGACTTGATTGAATCACGTACGAAAACAGTAGGGTCATAAACGATACTGTACTCAAGATCATCAGGAAAATTTTGAGATAATCTCTCCATTGTCGCACGCACGCCACTGGAGATATCTAGCGCATTTGCGCCTGGTGCAGCGAAGATAGGAATTGCGACTGCAGGTCTGTTGTTCAGCAAAGAACGAAGGGCGTATTGCTGGGCACCCATTTCTATGTGCGCGAGATCACCAAGGCGCACCACTGTTCCATCTGCATCGCGTTTAACGATGACTTCTGCAAACTCTTCAGCGGTTTGTAGGCGTCCTTTCACATCCACTGGTAACTGAATTTGAATGCCATCATTATATGGGGCGCCGCCAATTTGTCCTGCTGCAACTTGCACGTTTTGGCTGCGTATCGCATCAAGAACTTCTGATGCTGTCAGTTTCTTTTCTGCCACCTTTCCCGGGTTAAGCCAAATACGCATCGCGTAATCACCAGAACCGAAAAGTCCTACATCACCAATACCCTGTACTCTGGAAAGTTCATCTCTCACATTGAGAGTCGCGTAATTGCGAAGGTAGAGTGAATCGTAGCGATCATTGGGTGATCTGAGATGGACCACCATAGTCAAGTCAGGTGAGCTTTTAACGACAGTTACACCTTGCCGCTGAACGACTTCGGGTAGTCTGGGAAGCGCCTGTGAAACGCGATTTTGAATTTTCTGCTGGACGAGGTCCGGATCAGTTCCAATTGCAAATGTAATTGTAATGGACAGATTGCCGTCAGTTGTTGCCAAGGAATTCATGTAGAGCATACCCTCAACACCGTTGATCTGCTCTTCCAAGGGGGTGGCGACTGTACTGGCGATAACAGACGGGTTAGCGCCGGGAAACCTCGCTTTCACGACGATACTTGGGGGTTTTACATCAGGATACTCTGCTATGGGGAGCTGAAACATTGCGGCTAGGCCAGCAATGAAAATTAACATCGACAGCACGGCAGCAAAGATCGGGCGATCGACGAAAAATCGCGGAAATAACATTGAATTGTTCCGAAATTATGAAGGAGGTGACCCTCCTTCTTGTGATCTTAGTTAACTGCGGTCTGCGCAGTGTTTATCTTTCGTGGAGTCACGACCATACCCGGACGAACGCGCATTAACGCCTCTGAAACAACCAGATCTCCAGTCTTTAGACCCGACTGTACGACTCTCTTTCCATTTACTGATACGCCCAGTGAAATCTGTCGGTAGGTCACAGTGTTTTTCTCATCCACCACGTAAACGAATTTACGGTCTTGGTCCGTACCAATCTGATTTTCCCCAAGAAGGATCAGGTCTTTTTGTGAGACATCTGCAATGCGAACTTGAGCAAATAGACCTGGCAAAAGACTTCCATCTTTATTTTCAAAAATTGCGCGGGCGCGGATGGTACCGGTCAGAGGATCTGCCTGATTGTCAAAACTTTTAATTGTACCTTGGAAGACTTGTTCTTCAATTTCTCCAAAATCGACAAGAACTTCCACAGCTAAGCTGGAAAGAGGGTGCCCAGTTTTGGTGGCTGCACGCACCAGTCCGAGGTAGGTTCGCTCATCCACATCAAAGTCAGCAAAGATTTGTTGACTTGACACGATTGAAGTCAATAAAGGTGCGGTGGCGCCAGCTTGTGCGATATTACCTAAAGTTAACTCCGCTCGACTTACCCGACCACTTATCGGGGTCTTAACGAACGCCCTTTCAAGATTGATCTTGGCTTGTTGAAGGCGGGCTTCTGCACTTTTTTCGCGGCTTAAGGCCCCTGTGTGGTCTGTGATGCGCTCATCAACAATACTAGTTGCAAGATGCCCTCTTTTTACAAGATCCTCGCCGCGAGCGCGTTGTTTTGCGGCCAACGTCACAGAGTGCCTGGCAACTGCGAGCTCTGCTTCCGCCTCAGCAACAGCTGCTTTATAAGGTTCTGGGTCAATTACGAATAAAATATCACCTGCTGATACTTCCTGCCCATCTTCAAAACGTACTTCTTCAATAGTGCCGCTCACCTGAGGGCGCAGGTCGACGGTTTCAACGGCTGCAAGGCGCCCCGTGAATTCTTTCCAAATAATTTCTTGAGAGGGGACAACTGCGAAAACCGACACTGGTGGAGGGGGGGGGGCTGCATTTGCGCTATCTGCCAACGCTTCTCCACCAGATGGATTCATAAGCAAACTAATACTGGACGCTGCGAGTCCAATAGCAACAATAGATGCGCTCACCGTTGCCTTAAAACTAATTTTTGTACCCATCGCACTTCAACCTTCTACCATTTGGAACAAACCGATCGGTATGTCGAAGGCGCTAGGTAAATATCCTTCCACTAAAATTCAATAGTTAATTTAAAATTTTCACTAGTGTAATGTGCATATGATACACCAAAAGATTTATAACATTAAAAGTAATATAGTAAGAATAGTCAGTTATTTTATGGAGGGACATTATCTAAATATCATTTAAATTTCGCAATTCCTTTTTCAGGCCAACAATTCTGTAGGCACCATCTTTCAGGTCGTTTTGAATAACCTGCAAGCTGTTTTGAATTTTTCCGTATATCAAAAGCCCTTGAATGTAATGTTGTAACATTCTGGAGAGTTGATCAACATCAGGATCTCCCTCCAATGCCCCAGATTTTTTTAGGGCGAGGATCATTGCACTAGTATACTCCAGTCCGTGTTCGAAAATTTCTATTGCAGCTTGTTTTACCAAAGGTTCATTTGGTCCTGCTTGACCGCCGGAGGTGAAGTAGGGGCACCCAGCTATTTCCTCATCATTCTCCTTACTCAGAGTGCTTTGCTTATCGAGTAAATATTGGAGGTAATTATCAAGATGCTCCATTGCAGTGAGGGAACTGGCTGCTACCTCTTCTAACTCCTGCCTAGTTTCCTGCCAATAGTGGCGCGTGGCTGCAAGGTATAGTTCTGCTTTACTATTGAAATGATGATAAAATGCACCTTTGGTTACACCTGCTTGCTGGCAGATTTCATTCACCCCCACACCACAATAGTTACTTTGCCAGATGGCGCTAATAGCAGTGGTCATTAATCGGGCGCGTGTTTCCTCAGCGTTTTTCATGTGGCTCCTGCTTCGAATAGTGAATTTTCTTTTTATCGTATGAAACAAAACTCAGTCGAGCTGAAATATCGACATTTTTAAAATGCGTTCAAGTAGCTGATATAGTTTAGTAGAAGAATTTTCTTTATGAAGTACTTCGGAAATTGGCGTTAAGCCCCAATATATGACCCTTTCGCCATTCGCAAAACGGGCGTTGATGCAGGTGCAAAAATTAAATCTAGTCCCAGATTGCCTGAATGATTGGTAGGGGTGTAAACGCTCGGAAATCGTTACGTCTATGGATTCTTGCATTGATTTCGGGCGCATCAGTCACCTGTGTTTACTCGAACAATTGCGCTATTGAATCAACTTAAAATCATGTCATGCTTCCTGATACCCAAATCCAAATAACAGCCCGCCATCGAGGGGAAGTATGGTTCAGTGAAGCTTCCCGATCTCGCTTCAGAACTTAAGTTTACTGGCCTAATTATTATATTGAGACAAAACCCCCGGTCGAGCAATCTAAGCGCATGAAATACATAGATGGCAATGCCGCTCTAAGGCATGTTTGCAACAGAGCCATGCGAAGACACTCGGTTTTAGGTTATCAATCACCTATAGCGTTCGAGAGACAACAGATAAATATTGAGCCGGTGTCTCTCCACTTTTCTTCGACCAGTCCAGACTGTGCCTAGTGTTTTGTTGCTTTGGCGTCGTCTTTCTCTTCAGTCTCAGTCTCAACCACAACCTCGGCCTCCGTTTCAACGTCAACCACATCCCCGGCGTGAGCCTCCGCTTCAGCCTTTGCCTTGGCTTCAGCCTGAGCTTTATACTCTGCCATTCTTTTGCGCACCGATAAGGGCGTAATGTCTGGCCAAGCCTCTTCAACATACTCCAGACATTCGGCTTTGGTACCTGTGGGGCCAACTTGTTTCCAGCCTAGAGGAATCTCTTTAAAGGACGGCCATAGAGAATGTTGCTCTTCGTCATTTATCAAAACGATATATTCAAACTCGTCTTCATCCATTGAGAAATTCCTTATGCTAGTTACAAACTCTGGCAACTTGAGCTTACGCGAAAATCGCGGCTGAGCTATGACACAGGCTGCGTATTGGCGTAGGTCTACATTTGGTCTAACTTTGTGCCTATAAAGGTGAGCATTGTGTTTATAGCACGTTCTTACCAGTCCTAATTTTCCGTAGAAGCGTAAATTTTTACTAAAGCCTTTCGATATTTTGTAGAAACATATCCTGCGGCCTTGAAGTAAGTCCAGCACTCTTGTGGGGTGAAGAGGTCGCATATGTCTCCGATTGCGCTTATCAGCACCTCAAGGGTTCTGGCTTTCCTCTTTCTTAAGTGGGCATTGAGTTTTGAAGAGGCCTTTTCAATGGGATTGAGATCGGGAGAATAGGGCGGCAGAAATAGAAACCAACAGCCGGCATTGCCATAATTTATAAAACTCTTGCAATCCGGGTCGTGTTCATAGATGGCAATGTCGGGCGGGGTGTTAGTCCTGGAGGAATTCTCCCCCAAACGACTGCTGGAAATTTTCCCATTGTCGCAGCGCTTCTGTATTTGTTGAAGGGGCATACTTAACCCTGACAGATTATCTGAGGTCAATCCGCGCTGTGTTTGCCCGACCTTTTGAGCGGCGCTTCGAGACTTTGGCAGGTGAACAGGATCACTTGGATTTTGCCAGATGCCTAGGGGGGCATGGTCGCGCCAGCAAACGCGGGCAGTATTTGCTTAACCTTCGGTCAAGTTTCAACTGGTAGTTGCATATCTTGGCTACAGATCCAATCCTGAGCATATCTGGGTCCCGACTTAGGGTATTGCCCACGGCGTTTGGCTCTCTCACCGCTTGACCCACAAGACGCTGCTCTGGTGAAGGCTACCAAAGGGACGGCCTCCAAAATGTGCAATAAAAATGAGGTGCCCGAAATCAGGTTCACCTTCAAATTATCACGGGAGCAACTGGCAGACTACAGCTTTGGGTGTGAGTATCATAGCTACAAATGGCGGTCCCATTATGATGGGCCTCGGTGGGCGCAAATTTACCAGTGGTTGGAAATTTTTTGGAACCCTATTGGCCGCAGCAGTGCCGGTCGGCGGTTATATTTACGTTCTTTATCTTGCCAAGATCCCTGAAAATTCGTGGCTGCCAACAGTGTTTATTCTGGCGGTTGGTACCTATTCGTGCATCCTCTACACCGAACGCTGGTGGCGAAAATTTGCCACCGATAAGCTTGCCGCAATCCATCGGGCCACCCTTTGGCAAGAAGCCGTTGCCCTTGACCTCGTCTATCAGGTTCATATGACGCCGGCCCGGCTGGCGATCCGATGTGGGGATCAAGAATACCATGAGCTTAACTGGCAGGATTTAATGTATATCATTCCCCATCCAGAGAATTGCGTTCTTGTGACCACACTGTACATTTATGTCATTCCCAATACGGCGTTGCCGCTGCCCCGTGACGCCTTCACCACCCAGATCTCTGTATGGACCAAGGCTGCCACGACCCGAGCCACAGACAACCGGAACCCGTTTTAGTCCCACGCTCTGTTGCGATCTGCTGGAAAGTCTTCACATTGCTTCTGAGCCCGCGATAGATAGCGCTCTTGCTTTTCGCACTCATAAGCTCAGTCCCGTAAAATTAAGTTAGGCGGAACTTACACCAAGCGCCTCAAGGCTCTTCGGGGCCTAACACCCTTCGACTACATTACTAGACAATGGACACAAGAGCCGGACAGATTTATAAAACAACCACACCATCTCCTGGTGGGACTAAACATTTAGTACCCAGTGGAACTCCTTCTGCGCCAAGCATAAGCGCAGCGGCAAGTGCTTGCTCATAAGCAATGCCTCCAGCTGCAAGACGAGCTTCTTTCTTTAAGGACCCAATGATAAAACCCACACCAACTGGTGTACCCCTGACTATTTCAAACTGCTTTTCTAGCCAATCGGGGTCACCATAGCCACCACTAATTGGACCAAGTCCCCCCGTACGGCTCACTGCCGCAGCCAGCTCCACTGCAAAAGCCATTGGGGCACAAGTCATTGAATCGCGGGTAGTGAAAAGCTCAGGAAGCCGGCTAAGCGGAACTGGCATTTAGCCCCCCCCCCAAGTCCGGTTAGGGCCTTTAGCCAGTCTATCATAAAGATATTGGAAGTATAAACTTATTGCTTCGCAGCGTTCGAAAACGAATGTCAAACACTTAGCGATTACTCTCGGAAATTTATGACTAAACTTTGTGGGGCAAAGCCTCATATTTTAACTGTATATGAGGCTTTGACTGTCAAGTTTACGCTGCACGAACACGCGAAAGAAACTCACCAACTGCGGTCTTGAGTGTTTCAGATTGTTTCGATAATTCTTCAGCAGAACTGCTTACCTGACTGGAAGCGCTGCCGACTTCTTGCGCAGACCTGTTTACACCCTCAATCTTTTCGCTGACTTCATGTGTTCCATTGGCTGCCCCTTGTACACTCCGGGTAATCTCCTGTGTCGTTGCACCTTGTTCCTCCATTGCAGCAGCAACGGCGGTCGAGGTTTCATCAAGCTGGTCTATGACTTCCCGTATTTCCTGAATTGAATGGACTACAGTGTTGGTTCCGCTTTGAACCGCGTCGATTTGCTGGTTGATACTCTCGGTCGCCTTAGCTGTCTGATTAGCCAGCTCCTTCACTTCACTGGCAACAACCGCAAACCCTTTGCCCGCTTCACCAGCTCTTGCTGATTCAATAGTGGCATTAAGCGCTAGGAGGTTCGTTTGCTCGGCAATTTCTGAGATCATCTTCACAATTTCACCAATTTGATCTGTGGTATTGGCAAGCTCCGCAATTTTTCCGTCTGTTGCGCTTACAACCGAAACCGCATGCTTGGAGGCTGTGGATGCCTGTGCAACCTGTTCATTTATTTCCTTAATGGAGAAGGACATCTCTTCTGAAGCCGCTGCAACAGTCTGGACATTTGCTGAAGCTTCATGAGACGCCTGAGATACACTGGAAGCCTGCTGACTGGTCCCCTCGGAGATCGCTTCCATAGACTGGGATGTATTGCTTAGCTCTGTTGCCGCAGAGGACACAGCCTCGATTATCCTGCCGATATTGCTATCAAACTCATCGGCCAATGCAGCTATTGCAGCTGCTTTTTCCCGCTGCAAACGTGCCTCAGCCTCAGCCTGTTGTTTTTCTAGTTCGGCCTTTTTTATAGCATCATTTTTAAAAGTCTGGACGCATTTGACCATCTCGCCGATTTCATTTTTGTCAGCCACTGGTAGCGCCACTTCATGATCTCCTTGCGCCAATCTGGTCATCGCAGAAATGAGCGTAGAGAATGTGGTTCTGATAGTTCGTAAAACTGTTACAGTAATTAAGCTGCCCATAAAGAAAATCGACAACGCTAAGAAGATCATAAAGTTACGGCTAAACTCGGCTTTTACCTTCAAATCCCGAATTGCCCCAAGCAAATCTTTATCCAGTTCATCTTCAAAGGCCTTCAGCTTTTCGATTTTTCTGGTTAAAGTCTCAAACCATACCTCTCCAGTGATACCACCTAAATCTTCCCCCTTAACTGATGAAAGGGCCACATTCCTTAGATCCACAACATCTCGGAACTCCGGAGAGGTTAGTAGTTCTTCAAAGAGTGCTTTTTGCTTATAGTCAGCCATATTGAGAAAAACGGTATCATAGGTATTTTGAATGGTAATCAGGGATTTAAGCTTGTCCATTGCTTGAGGCGTAAAACCGCCGGAGGAAAATGCCCCTGAACCAACTGCCCGTTCAATTCCAGCGCGCTCTTTACTTTGTAAGAAACTTGTATAACTTTCAAACTTCAACAAGATAGTGGCGTTTTCGGCTAAAGCGCCCATTTCACCTATCAGTTCAAAGATTTGGCCGTTCAGCTCAGTGTAATACCCCAAGGCCTTGGTTAAAGACACCGATTGGTTATCTACTTGCTTCCTTAAGGCATTCATTTGCGTTAGCTCTTCCAAAACGAGCTTCAGATCCTTTTCAAACCTGGCACCAAAGGCTGCACTGTCGAACTCACGCAGAAAGGTTTTCAGCTCATTGCGCTTTTCATTTGTCCTTAGGCGTTGATCATCAAGAGTTTTTGCGAACTTCTCACCTTTACTGGCTAGAAAACCGGAGGTATTCCCGCGCTCTTTTTGTTGCTCGTGAACCAGTGTGCTCAGTTCCACTGCAAGATTTGTAAGATGTTCCAGCTTAACCATTGAGCGATTTTGCTCAATTTCCTGTAGAACCTGTAACCCCGAAAAAAGAGCCATAGCCACCATGGGAGGGATGGATATAACAATTATCAAGTGTGAGAGTTTTCTACGCGATAAAAAGCGCATCAGCAAAATCCAGTTAAATTGAGGTAATAAATTTAGGCTTGCTAATCGGAAAAGTGTTAATGATTACTTAAATTCTACTGATATTCTACAACCTTCCCCCTTGGATGAAAGTATAATAAACGAATGTATTAGCCAAACGAGTAGATAAAATAAGCTAATTGACCATAGTGAATACTTGATATGTGCATGCACTTAAATCGCGCCTAGGTCACTTACATTCCTATCACATACTCCAAGTTCTTTATTTTACGCGACTACTTTAACTTATGGGGGGGGCTAAAGTAAGAAAATATGGGCTTCAGGAACCTAAATAGGGTCGTTTGTTAATCCCTTGATGTCGTACGAGAATAAAAAATTACGATAATCTTCCTGATAATAACGTTTGTGTTCGTTAAGAGCGGTTAAGTATCCTCTCCAGTCAGTAGAGCAATTTCCGTTAAGCCGGCTCAATTTTTTGAAACTTTCAAATACTTTATCATGGTATTTTTTCAAATTTGCGGGATCTAATTGAAGGGCGCAGCCCTCATTGGCTAGTTCCCGCTTCATCTCTTCAATCGGTGGAAGCACAAGCTCTCTACTTAGAATTTTTGCACAATAAAGGCTTTGCAAGTGTACATAGGCAAAATGAACAGAAAACCGCGGCAAACCGAGAAAAATTAAGGTGGGATCTACTGGATAGAACATATTTAGATACAGCGGCCCAACGAAACGACCTCTTAATTCAACATCGGTCAAGGCATTCTGTAATAACGGAAAGCTATAAATATACCCAGTACAAAGAATGATGATGTCCACATTGGAAAGCACCGTGTTATCCTGAAGGTGGATGTTATTTCCTTCAACTTTCATAGGTCTTGCGTGTTGGCTTATATTGCGCATTTGCCCATAAATGCCTGATTTTGCAAAACACTTGTGCCCACTTGAAGGAAAAGTTCCACAAATATAGATCCGCCGTGCCCAAGCACTTAGGTCATGCGAGATATCCTGTGCCGAAACGCTGGCACCAATCAATACGATGCGTTGGCCTTTATAATGTTGTGGGAGGCGGTAGAACTGGGAGTGCGTAACCTTACCTGTAAAACTTTCCAAACCATCTATCTCAGGGACACTTGGAAAGCTATCCTTGCCAGTTGCTACAATGACATGTGAAAAAGCCTCTTCAGATTTTTCTGTTGTAACATGCCAACAGCCGCCCACCTTTTTTATATTTTTGACTGGCATGTTGAAGCTGATCATTGGAAGGATATTTTCCACGTTTACCGTGGCTTCCAAATAGTTCAAAACATCAAGACGTTGCGGAAATTGCGGTAAATCTTCAGGAAGTTTATAGTCACAGACCTGCATAGCACGTTTTGTGAGGTTTGTCCGAAGCTTGGGATACATAGCAGAGGAAATATATTGACTTTGTGTGCCCCGAATATCTACAGGTTCATCGATAACCTCTTCGTAAGCCCACTGACCACCTATGCAGTTTCTGGTCTCAAATATGGCTGCTACTATACCATGACGTTTGAGCTCAATAGCTGCAGAGATCCCTGTTGGGCCCGCCCCGACAATAGCAACTTTGAATACCATGAAGACCTCACTCCGATTATTGAGTTTATCGTGTTCATTTGCATCACGTTTTACACTTCAACTTATTATTTTGATCGAAAGTTGTGAGTATTCAAAGCCTGTTTTACTTACTATTTCTTCCGCATCAAAGAAGGAGGGTTAACAGTGTTACTGTTCCTAGATCATCTTAGGTGGTCGGCCGTTATTTTTGGCAACATAAGCACCCCATTGCGATAGCTTCTCGCTACAGTCATGACGGTCTACCACAACCTCAATCAAACTTACTCCACAATTGTTAAGCGCGGTTTGTATTGCCGTATCCAACTCACCAAGGGATGTAACTGTCATTCCCAGCCCCTGACCGTCTTCTGCGCTAAATACATCTACAAGCTTTGCATAGTTCCAGTTCTTAATAACATTATAACTGCCATCATGTATTTCTACTTCGATCGTATACCCGCCATTATTGACAAGGAAAATAATAGGATTGAGCTCATAGCGGATCATTGTAGAGAGCTCCTGTCCAGTCACCTGAAAAGAGCCATCACCAACTATTGCTACGACACGGCGCTTGGCATTGGAACCTACGGCATATCCCAAAGCGGCTCCAACCGACCAGCCGATAGAACCGTACTGCATCTGTATTTCAAAGCATGTACTATCAGGTAGTTTCAAAGCGGTTGCGTTGAACCATGTATCTCCAGTTTCAGCGATAAGAGCAAAGTTGGGTTGAAGCATATTTTGAATCCGGGAAAACAATGCCCGAGTTGTAACCTGTCCTTCCGGATCCGCCGCGACCTGAATTTGCGTAGGTTGGAAGTTTCGACGAAAAGCCTGCAGTGCCATCTCATTATGCACCAGTTTCTCACTCAGCTGGTCAAGAAAAGATTCCATAGACACAGGCCCGTAGGTTTGTCCTTCAACAACAATTCTGCCAGCATCAACCAATATCATCTTGGATCGATCCAGTAGCGCAGCATGGCCGACGGTACTGTAATCATTGAATCTCCCACCAGCTGCCAGAATCATATCTGAAGCTTCTATAATTTCTGCACATCCGCGTGAGCTGACAGGTCCCCAGTAGATGCCTATAAAATTATTATCACTTTCACGGTAAAAACTTTTTGCATCTGCCATCACTGCAGTCGCATATCCTGATACAGAAGACAGTTTATGAAAGGCGTCGATTGCGTTGAACGCACGTAAACGCGCTCCCCCAAGCAAAACAGGTTTTGTAGCATCATTTAACAGGCGTGCCGCATGCGATACCGCAGCAATACAGGCAGCCTCATCATTCTGACAGATCCTATCAAATTGTCGTGGCATAGCCGCAGACGTGATTGCAGAAGAAATGTTACAGGCAATTTCGATGTACACTGGCTTACGTTTCGTGAGGGCAACTTGAATCGCCTCATCTATTTGCCTAGGTGCCTCTCGTGGATCGATAATGACAGCATAAGCTGCCGTTACATTATTGTAGATACGCCTTTGATAGCCATAATCAATAGTTCCAAGTGTATGATGAAGAACTTCAGCTTCTGCAAGTGAATTGGTATTGGGAGCGCCAGAAACCACAATCAGTGGTAAATCCTCTGCAAAAGCACCTGCGACTGCATTTAGAGAACTTAACCCACCTACACTGTATGTCACAATGATGACACCGGGTGTTTGTGTTGCCCTTGCATAACCATCGGCAGCATAGCCAGCATTGAGTTCATTGCAGCAGCTGATCAATTGCAATCTCTCATTTGTAAGTAACTCATCAAGTAGGACAAGGTTGTAGTCTCCCGGCACTGTGAAGTAATGCGTTACACCTATTTGCTCCAAACGAGATGCAAGGTATCCCCCCACTGTTAAGTATGACATGACATATTTCCTTAATCTCATTAGAAACGCATCTAAGAAAATACTTCACATAGTCATTGTAGAATGTTGATAAATATATGATATATCGTCTTCAATGTGAAGTATATTTGATCATTTGTCAGTGTAGTACATGTCAGTCATCGGGCGCGATAATACTGTGCATGTACATCTTACTCACTTGCAATATGAACAAGCTAATTTAAGATATCCTTGCTGTACGATATTCTTCTGAGTTCTGTTGAGAGTGACTTAGTGTAATACTCACTATTTCCAATTTATGGATTTGAGTAGGCTTCCGAAGCTTGGAAATCAGTAAAACAAAATGGTTCAACAGTTCTTCACCGCTCTTAGGGGGAACTTGTCTTGACACTCATTCACATTCGTTCTAGCAAAACCACTTATGCAGGGGAGTCTCACCAAGGAGACTGAGAGGCTGACAGAGCAAATGCTCGGCGACGCGACCCTTTGAACCTGACCCAGTTGATACTGGCGGAGGAAGCACGGATCGCGTGGGGTGTTACAAAACCAGTGTAGAGTCCACGATCCAAACGGCAGAGTGTCTTCTGCAGTTTCCAGCCAAAATTCATCTGGTGTCTTTTTCGAGTTATGAACTTGAGGAGCACCATAATGACATTGTCCCAACCATCTATAACCACTGGGCGATTGCCCGCTTCGCAAAAAATTTATGTTAACGGTGAATTACACCCTGATATACGCGTCCCCATGCGAGAGATTTACGTTCACCTAACTGCCGGTGAACCTCCGCTTCCAGTTTATGATAGTTCTGGTCCATACACTGACCCTGAAGTACTGACGAATATTTCGGAAGGTTTACCAACCCTACGACAGAGCTGGATTGAAGCAAGAGGCGATACAGAAGAATATGAGGGACGCCATATCAAACCTGAAGACAATGGCTTTGCGAAAGGTGACCACCTTGTTGCTGATTTTCCGGTAAAACCACTCCCACGACGTGGTAAGGACGGACAACCTGTTACTCAGCTCGCTTATGCACGCGCAGGCGTGATCACACCGGAAATGGAGTTCGTCGCAATTCGTGAAAACCAATTACGAGAAACTCTACCCGAAGAGCGCTCAGGTAATGATTGGGGAGCCAATATTCCTGACTATGTAACACCGGAGTTTGTGCGCAAGGAAATTGCAGCAGGCCGCGCAATTATTCCCTCCAATATAAATCACCCAGAGAGCGAGCCGATGATTATTGGACGGAACTTTCTGGTCAAAATCAACGCTAACATGGGTACATCCGCCGTTACTTCCTCTATGGAAGAAGAGGTTGACAAGATGGTATGGGCGATCCGGTGGGGCGCGGATACCGTAATGGACTTATCTACCGGACGGAATATTCACAACACCCGAGAATGGATCATTCGTAACAGCCCTGTACCAATTGGGACTGTACCGCTTTATCAAGCTCTTGAAAAGGTGAATGGAATTGCCGAAAACTTAACCTGGGAAATTTTCCGTGATACCTTGATCGAGCAGGCAGAGCAGGGTGTAGACTATTTCACCATCCATGCTGGGGTGCGCCTGCATATGGTACCTATGACCGTTAACCGCGTTACTGGCATTGTATCACGCGGGGGCTCTATCATGGCAAAATGGTGTCTGCACCATCATAAGGAAAGTTTCCTCTATGAACACTTCTCCGAGATCTGCGATATTTGCCGACAGTATGATGTGGCCTTTTCATTGGGGGATGGCCTTCGTCCGGGGTCAATTGCTGATGCCAATGATGATGCTCAGTTTGCGGAGTTGGAAACACTTGGTGATCTGACAAAAATTGCCTGGGCCAGGGATTGTCAGGTAATGATCGAAGGACCAGGGCATGTGCCCATGCACAAGATTAAAGAGAATATGGATAAACAGCTGGAATGCTGCCAAGAAGCTCCTTTCTATACACTTGGCCCACTCACCACTGATATTGCCCCAGGTTATGATCACATCACTTCAGGTATTGGTGCTGCCATGATCGGCTGGTTCGGCTGTGCCATGCTTTGTTATGTCACGCCTAAAGAGCATTTAGGGTTACCAGATCGTGATGATGTCAAGACAGGTGTGATCACCTACAAGATTGCTGCCCATGCTGCAGATTTAGCTAAAGGCATACCAGGCGCTGGGCGCCGAGACGATGCCCTTTCCCGCGCGCGCTTTGAGTTCCGCTGGGAAGATCAGTTCAACCTGTCCCTCGATCCTGACACAGCCCGCGAGTTTCACGATCAGACTTTGCCTAAGGATGCGCACAAAGTTGCACATTTTTGCTCCATGTGTGGACCAAAGTTCTGCTCTATGCGGATCTCGCATGACATACGCGCGGAGGCCCAGAAGGAAGGCATGGAGGCCATGGCAGCAAAATTCCGCAAAGAAGGGGAACTTTATCTGCCACTTGCTGAGGTAGAGCAATGATTACGATTGCAGGAGCTGGCCTTGCCGGACTGGCTTGTGCCTTCGAGCTGGCAAAAAAGGGGGGGGCTGTCACCATCTATGAAAGAGGTGTAGCCCCAGGAGAGAAAAGCGTTGCCCGGTTTGCTGGAGGCATGCTCGCTCCCTATTGCGAACTAGAAAGCGCTGAAAAGGAAGTTGTGACACTTGGGAGGCAAGCTGCTGACTGGTGGTCGCAAATTACATCCGTCACTCAGCGGGGAACTCTGGTTGTGGCTCCGTCACGCGATCAAGCGGAATTGACACGATTTTCCCGGCGAACATCACACTTTGAATATGTTGATGGGCAAGTCATCAGCAAGCTTGAACCGGCCTTGGAAGGACGTTTCAACCGCGGACTCTTTTTCAAAGAGGAAGCTCACCTTGACCCAAGGCAGGCACTGATAGATCTCAGCGCAGCTGTTCAAAAGCTTGGTGTGGAGATTGTCTACGGGACAAACGCACCTGCCAAAACGGATATGGATTGTACTGCAACTGCAGCCAACCTTCCTAACTTACGCTCTGTGCGTGGGGAAATGGCTATTTTGCATTGTCCTGAGCTGGATTTGTCCCGAGTTGTTCGTCTGCTGCACCCCCGCATGCCACTGTATCTTGTACCGCGAGCAGATGGACTATTCATGATCGGCGGTACAATGATAGAAAGCGATTCTAAACGCCCGCCAACTCTACGTTCCTTAACCGAGATGATGAGTGCAGCCTTTACTATTCACCCAGCTTTTGCAGAAGCCAGTGTCGTGGAAATAGGGGCAGGGTTACGCCCTGCCTTTCCCGATAACCTGCCACGCCTTGTCGAACATATGGGGACCCTTCATCTCAACGGGCTTTATCGCCACGGTTTTTTACTTGCCCCAGCAATGGCGCAAAAAGCTTCAAAACATTTCTTAGTGGAGAGCCATTGATGAAGATCATCGTTAATGGAGAGTCTCGAAAAGCCACTGGAAACACCTTAGCTGATATCCTTGTAGAAATGGGCTTCACAGGTCCTGCAATAGCAACAGCTTTGAACGGCTATTTGGTTCCCCGCGAAAATTATCAGCACACCGTTATCGAGGAAGGTGACCAATTGGAAGTTCTCGCACCTATGCAAGGAGGGTGAAATGCAGCTATATGGCACAAAAGTAACTAAGCGCTTATTACTAGGGACAGCACAATACCCCTCTCCAGACATCTTAAAAAAAGCGATTACCATCAGTAAAACTGAGATTGTTACAGTTTCCCTTCGCCGTGAAACTGCCGGAGGTTCTGGAGCTGGTTTCTGGGAGTTATTAAAAACTAGTAACTGCAAAATTCTTCCCAATACCGCCGGATGTCACAGTGCAAGGGAAGCGGTTACAACAGCCCACATGGCCCGAGAATTATTTGGGACCAACTGGATTAAACTGGAGGTTATCGGTGATACTGATACGCTTCAGCCAGATGTATTCGAGCTCGTGGAAGCTGCAAAAATTCTCTGCGCAGACGGCTTTAAAGTTTTCCCCTACACAACTGATGACCTTGTCGTCGGTACTAAGCTTTTGGAGGCTGGGTGTGAGGTGCTAATGCCATGGGGGGCTCCCATCGGTTCGGGTCAGGGTCTGCGCGCCCCAGATGCGTTAAGGGCTATGCGCGCGCACTTTCCAGATACTCCGCTGATCGTCGATGCCGGTATCGGACGCCCTTCGGATGCAACAAGGGCTATGGAACTGGGTATGGATGCTGTTTTACTTAATACAGCAGTAGCCAAAGCGGGGGATCCCGTTTTAATGGCGTTAGCTATGGCACAAGCAATTGAGGCGGGGCGACTAGGGTATTCTGCCGATCCCATGGAGCCGCGTGACATGGCCGAGCCATCTACTCCAATTATTGGCATGGCGGAGTTGTTTTAATGGAACGCTTTTATTTAATTACCGAGCATGTGGACTGGATCGAGAGACTTGCACCCTTTGGAGTGAATCTGGTTCAGCTCAGGATAAAAGATCAACCGGAAGAAGAGGTCCGCCGCCAGATTGTAAAGGCCCGGGATTTTTGCAACCAGCAAGGCCTGCAACTTATCATCAACGATTACTGGGAGCTGGCTCTGGATCTCAGCTGTGACTTTGTCCACCTTGGACAAGAAGATATGGATAGCGCGGATTTTAAAGCCATCCGTAAAGCTGGAATGCGTTTTGGCCTTTCTACTCACGATGAGAGTGAGTTGGATCGTGCTTTATCATATACGCCGGAATATATTGCTCTGGGCCCAGTGTACCCAACTAAACTAAAGAAAATGAAATGGGCACCACAGGGCCTTGAACGTGTGAGACGCTGGAAGCAACTGGTAGGCAAAACACCTCTGGTAGCCATTGGGGGGATCACACCGAAGCGGCTTGCAGATGTATTTGCTTCGGGGGCCGATAGTGCTGCTGTTGTTACTGATATCCTGCGGGCAAGTGATCCGGTTTCTAGGACGAAGGAGTGGGTAAAAGCCTGTAAACAATAATCAGGCTTTATTCTCAGAGGACTTTTATGCGAACTCTTCGAAGGTAGTGATGGAATGGATGCCTCTCCCGGCGCATTTCTGCAATACTGAGCAGAGTGTAGCTTTTGGAAAAAGAGGGACGCAACCATGAAGAACCTTGCCGTTGTTGGAGTTGATTTATCAAAGAACGTCTTTCAACTGCATGGAGCCGCTGCAGACGGACATGTCGTGTTTTCAAAGAAGGTTTCTCGTGCGGGTTTTTGAAAGCTTTGGGTAAGCTGCCAACTTGTCCTGTCGCAATGGAGGCTTGTGCGAGTTCCCATTATTGGGGAAGAGAGGTGGGAAAGCTGGGGCTCGAGGTTCGCTTGATTGCGCCGATTTACGTCAAACCCTTTGTTAAGCGCCAGAAAAACGACGCCAACGATGCTTTTGCCATTGCCGAAGCCGCCGCCCGTCCCACCATGCGCTTTATGGAGGTCAAAAGCGAAATTCAACAGGCCCGTTCGATGGTGTTCCGCACCCGTGAGATTCTAGTGCGACAGCGAACCCAGATGATTAACGCGCTGCGGGCGCATTTGGCCGAACATGGACTGGTCGTCCCTCATGGCGCGGTCCATGTTGAGAAGCTGAGGCAGCGTCTTGAAGCGGATGGGGGACATCTTCCTGAGATTGTTCATGAAATGGCGAGGTTGTACTTTGAACAGATTGGCGAGCATACGCAAAAGATTAAGGTGCTTGAGAAAAAACTTCAGACATTGGCCAGAAACAGTGGTACGGCAAAAATTCTGCAAACCATTCCCGGGCTCGGCCCAATCACCGCGATAGCGATAGAGGCTTTTGCCCCCGCAATGGCCACGTTCAAGCGCGGGCGGGATTTCGCCGCTTGGCTGGGCCTGGTTCCCAAGCAGCACTCAACGGGGGGCAAAACGCGGCTTGGGAAGACGTCTAAAGCCGGCCAGCGTGATATTCGCAGGCTGCTGATTATTGGCGCGACAACAGTTATTTGGTGGGCCCGCAAAAAAGGCGCGCCCCGGCATCCGTGGCTTGAGGCCTTGCTGGCAAGAAAAGCTCCTCTGGTGGCCGCTGTGGCGCTGGCAAATAAAATGGCGCGAACAGTATGGGCAATGATAACAAAGGGAGAAACCTATCGAGATCCGGCAAGCATGGCTGTGTGAACGTGGCTTGTCTCGTCGGTAAGCCGGGAGGGATTGCAAGGGACATCTGACAGTTAAGGACCCAGGATCACTAAGATCGGATCAGGAAAACCAGTTTGCGACACGGAGCTTTGAGCTCGTGGTTATGATATTGGACCTGATCGGCGCTTATCCATAACGGCCCGCGAGGACAAAATCTCGCAAAAAGGCCTGATACACGTGCGCACTTGATCCCATGGTTTTTACGTCTGAGAAACTCTCGCATTGACTAAGGCATCCATACATGTCGCAAACTTTGTCTGGTCTTAGGTTCAATCTATGGTCTTGACGCAATTATCCTGCGAGTACCATGAACTGACGATAGGCTGGAATGGACTTACCCCGTAAAAGTGGAGGTACTTCTGCTAAAGTAGCAACAGGAGGATCGCATGAAGCGACAGGGGCAAAAGAATTATACAGATGAGTTTAAGCAGGAAGCAGTACGTTTGGTGGAGAGTAGTGGACGCAAGGTTGCAGATATTGCCGACGATCTTGGTGTCCCACGCTCTACGTTAAACCGCTGGACTCGAGAGTATCGGGACCAGGATTTGCTATCGGGGCCGCATAATGATGTTGAAAAAGAGCTTGCTCGCCTGCGTAAGGAGGTCACGCTTCTTCATCAGGAAAGGGAGCTACTAAAAAAAGCGGCAGCGTTCTTCGCCAAGGAAACAAGTCTTTGAAATTTCAATTCATTGATGCGCAGAGCGCCTCCTACCCTGTTCGTTTTTTGTGCTCATTTATGGGCGTGAGCTGTAGTGGGTACTATGCTTGGAAGCAGCGCTGTGCCAGCAAACGTCAACAGGAGGGTATGGTACTTCTGGCCCATATCAAAGAAGTCTTTGCAACCTCACGCCAAACCTATGGTGACCCTCGAATTCACGCAGAACTTAAGGAGGTAGGCATTGCTGTGGGTCGCAAACGAGTTGCCAGATTGATGCGGGACAACGCTTTGCGGGCCATACGCAAACCCCACATCAAGAAAATCACCGACAGTTCTCACAACAACTCTTTTGCGCCCAAACTCCTTGAACTGGATTTTACCTGTACAGGTGAAAATCAAAAGTGGGGAGTAGACATCAGCTTTCTCTGGACAACTGAAGGATGGTTGTATTTGGCGATTGTCCTGGATCTATATTCCCGCCGGATCGTTGGTTGGGCCACAAGTAAACGGATGACTGCAAAGCTGAGCTGGTGTGGCGCACTGTCTTTCAACCGCGAGAACAGGCTGAAAGAGAGGTTGGCATTTACATTGACGGATCTTATAATTCGCTAAGATGTCATTCCGCATTGGGATATCAATCACCGATAAAGTTTGAGAAATCGGCAAGAAAAATGAGACAGTGTATCTCCACTAAAGTGGAGTAAGTCCATTCTACGAGATGCCGCATTAATGCTATAGAGTAATTGGTCTGGAGGAAACATCACAAATATAGAATAGTTCTGGAATAACAAGCTGCAGCTGGTGGGGGTTCTCGTTTTTTGAAGAGTACCCTGATGAATATAAGATCGTTTTCGCTGGAAACTTTATCTCACTTGTTAGAGATACGGGCGCAAGGGGGAGCAGATCAGCTTGCCTTCCGGTTTTACCGTTTTGGAAGTGCTGAGGGTGAGAGTTCCACCCAGCTGTCCTATCAGCAGCTGTGGCAGCGGGCGCGCATGGTTGGCGCACAGTTGTCCCGGCAGCTAGAGCCGGGCGAGCGGGCCTTGGTGGTGTGCCCGCCGGGGCTGGATTACATTACCGCCTTTTTTGCCTGTCAGCTGGCTGGAGTGATCGCCGTTCCAGCTTACCCGCCGCGCAATAGCAAACATATGGAGCGGCTGGAAGCAATCCTCAAAGATGCCGAGGCCCACTGTGTTTTGTGCCTGCAAGACCAACTGGGGAGGCTAAATTCTTGGGAACAGGCAGATCATGCACTGGCCTGTCTGGCTGTTGATCAGAGCGAGCTGGGGGACTGGGAAGACTGGCAGCCTGTCAAATCTGATCCCGATGCGATTTCCTACCTGCAGTATACATCTGGCACCACCGGATTGCCCAAAGGGGTGATGGCCACCCACCGGCAGATCTTGGAGAACCTGCAGCGCATTCAGGAACTGGTCTGCGGCGGCTATGAGGGCGCAGAGGAGACTGCAGAGGCCATGTGTAGCTGGTTACCGCCGTTTCATGATCTGGGCCTCATTGGTACCATCTTGCTACCGCTGTATCTGGGGTGTCCGGCCCACCTGATGGCTCCGGCGCACTTTGTGCAGCGCCCGTTGCGCTGGCTTGAGGTGATCAGCCAGACCCGCTCGACACTCACCATGGCCCCCAACTTTGCCTATCAACTGTGCTGCGATGACATTTTGCCGGAACATCGGGCAGGGCTTGATCTGTCCAGTCTGCGGTTCGCCCTCGTTGGTGCAGAACCAATACTGCCGACAACTCTGGAATCGTTTACCCATGCTTATGTTGACCATGGCTTTCAAGCCTCCGCATTCTGCCCTGCCTATGGTATGGCGGAAAATGTACTGGTAGCCACCGCCCGGCAACCGTGGAAAGAGGAGAGTTCTGCCAGCAAAGAGAGGGCAGGTCACATTCATACTCACCCCGGAACTGTGTTTGATCAAGCGGAGAATGTTCAGCTTGGCGAACGGGCTGTGGTCTCGTGTGGGCAGGTGTTAAACACACAGCAGATTGTTATCGTGGATCCGCAGACCTGTGCGGAGCTACCGGACGGGATAGTGGGCGAAATCTGGCTCAGCGGTCCATCCAAGGCCAGCGGCTATTGGCGCAAGGCAGACCTGACCCGACAAGTATTTGAGGCACAGGTTTACGGAGAGACCAGCGGGCACAGGTGGCTGCGCACCGGCGATCTGGGGGCTTTGCGGGAGGGAGAGCTTTACGTACTGGGCCGGGTGAAGGAAATGGTGATCGTTCGCGGTCAGAATTACTATGCAGTGGATCTGGAGGTGACGGCCAATGGCAGTGATCCGCTTTTGGGCAATGACCGCACCATCGCCTTCGGGGTAGAGCAAAATGGCCGGGAGGACCTGGTGTTTGTTCATGAGTTGAGCCGCTCCAGTATGAAGCGGTTCGATCCGAATGTGTTGGGAGAGGCTATTCAGCAGGCGGTGCTTGAGGCACATGAAATTGACGTTGCAGCGGTTGTTTTCATTCGCCCCGCTAGTTTACCGAGGGCCAGTTCTGGTAAGTTGCAACACCTGAAGGCACGGCACCAGTACTTAACGGGGATACTGGCCGAAGTGGCCCGCTGGTATGGAAACGCAGGTGTCTCCATTTTGAGTTTGCCAGCGGTGATCCGAAGGTTTGCGGGCTGGCCACGGGGGGGGAGCGTACCTTCAGTCGTTGATGTGGCCGAACAAGTGCACGCACTGCCACGCTGTGCAGGAGCTCGGGCCCTCTGGTGTCTGCGGGGGGATCAGGTGCACTTGCAGGTTGGGCTGGTTCCTGCACAGGAATGTTTAAAGGTTTTGGATTTCAGCGACTTAAATGACGAGCAAACCAAAGATTTTGTTGTGTCGGTGGAGACGCACTTGCTGCAAAACTTCCCCCAGCTTGCACCGTTTTTGGAGTTCATTCTGCTACAGCCTGTAGAGCTTGCTGGATGGGAGGGAGGTACGCTTCACAAGGGCAGGCAAGCGGGATATGGGGAAGCACCGCAAGGGCTCTTGGAGGCGTTGGTGGCCAAGACGTTTGCAGAAGTGCTTCAACAGGCCCCCGTTTTTCGGGAGAGCGACTTTTTTCACTGTGGCGCCAATTCTGTACAAGTGATGCGTTTAATCGGGCGGTTACAGGATCAAACCAACGATGAAATCCCACTGCAACTGATTTATGAAGCCCGGACAGTCTGGCAGATTGCCGCCGCTTTGAAAGATTGCAAGCCGATAACCGCTGCAAAGTTGAAGACTGGCACGCGTGCGCAGCAGATCCCTTTGTCCTATCAGCAAGAGGCCCTATGGTTTTTGGCAAGGCTCGATCAACGGGCGAGTGTCGCCTATAATGAGATTTATAGTTTCCAACTTGATGGTCCGCTAGATTCCCTTGCTTTGAAAACAGCTATTTATCGCCTTCAGGTGCGCCATGAGGCCCTGCGGACGATCTTTACTCAAGGGAGTGAAGGACAACCGTACCAAAGAATTGTTGCCCAATCGAAGGTTGATGACCTTTGTGTGGAAGCTGGCGAGGGCCTGAACCATGAGACCTTGATAAAGCGGGTGGATGCTCTGGGCAACTGCCCTTTTGATTTAACCCATGGTCCGCTGTTTCGTGCTGTTTTGTTATACCTTGCTCCCCAATCGCATGTACTGGTTATAGGCGGGCACCACAGTGTTCTCGATGGCTGGTCTCTTGCTGTTTTATGGCGTGAGCTTTCTGCTCTTTATCAGGAATCCAAGACCGGGATGCCTGCCCGGTTGCCAGATCTACCCGTACAGTATGCAGATTATGCCCTGTGGCAACGGCAAGTGCTGTCACAAGAGTATTTGCAAGGCGAGTTGGACTGGTGGCGGCAGGAGCTTGTCAATATACCGGAGGCGATCTCCTTGCCGCTGGATCGTCCCCGGCCATTACAGCTGGACTATAACGGGGCCAGAGTTCCGGTTTGTATTCCACTGCACACAAGCAAGGCGCTGTCAGAATTCGGGCACAGAACAAACGCTACCTTATTTATGGTCTTAGAGACGGTGTTTGCGGTGCTTCTTACCCGTCTTGGGGCCGGTGAGGATGTGGTGATTGCCACTCCTGTGGCGGGACGGCCTAGGCCCGAACTGGAAGGTTTGATTGGTTTTTTTGTCAATACGTTGGCTCTGCGCAATCGTGTGGATTTGAACCTGACTTGCGCGCAGCAGGTGCAGCGATGCCAACAGACGATTTTATCCGCCTTTGCCCATGCGCAAACCCCATTTGAAACGGTGGTGCAAGCAGTGGAACCAATCCGTTCCATGGGGATCGCCCCCCTGGCGCAAGTGTCTTTGGTCCTACAAAATACACCGGACGGGGAAAAAACGCTTCAGTTGGATGCGGTGGAAGTCTCACCCTTTTCTCAGGCAAGCGCACCATCGGCGAAGTTTGAATTGACGCTTGAACTGATGGAGCGCGAAGAGGGGCTCTCCGGTTCTCTTATCTATGCCAAGCAAGTCTTTGAGCCTGACACTGCAGAGCGCATTGCTGCTATGTTTTTACGTCTACTGGAAGGAGTTCTGAACCACCCGCAAGCCTGTCTCAATGACCTTCGGCTTCTGGATGAAGCCGAGCGCACTCAACTGTTGCACGGCTTCAATGACACTGTGGTTGACTACCCAGAACAGCAAACGGTAGTGGATCTGTTTGAGGCGCAAGCCCGCCAGCAGCCCGGCGCTGTCGCGGTGATCGATGGGGAACACCAGTTCAGCTACGGTGAACTGGAGGCCACTGCCAACCGCTTGGCCCGCTACTTGATGGCACAAGGGGTGGGGCCGGAGCAGGTGGTAGGCGTGTGTCTGGAGCGCTCCGCTAAGCTGATCGTCACCCTTTTGGCCATCTGGAAAGCCGGCGGGGCCTACCTGCCGCTGGTGCCAGATGATCCGCCAAAGCGGCTGGCGTTTATGGTCAAGAACGCTGGTGCAAAGCTGGTTGTGGCTCAGCGCTCTACGATGGGAACTCTACCATGTATTTTATTGGATGATTGGAAAACAAGACAAGCTCTTTCAGCCCTATCACTAACCCCCATCACCAACGAAGAGCGCCTCTCTGCTATCTGTCCAAGTTCCCTCGCTTATGTCATTTACACGTCAGGCTCGACGGGACAACCAAAAGGGGTTTGCCAAACACATGCAATGTTAACCAATTTGGTTTTCTCAATGGCAGGTGATGAAGCTGGCCGTGAGCGATCTGCAACAGCGGTTTCAACGACAATTGGTTTTGATGCCTCTATTCAACAAGTGATTTTTCCTCTGTGCTTTGGCGGCTGTTTGGTGCCCTGGTCGAAATTCGATATTTTTTCTCCCCAGTCCCTGCATAAAACACCCGAAACTGCCGTTAGAAATTTATATGTTACTCCAACGCAGTTTGCGTTCTGGAGCAGGCTTCCCCGAGCAGAATTCGGGACTGGTATTGCACTTGATACAATTACATTTGCGGGTGAACCGCTGCACATAGATGAAGCTATGCAGGCCTATTTGCAGGCGATAGGAAACCCAATTTTAATCAATGCATACGGGCCTGCAGAAACGCATGTGGTCACGCGAAATATTGGAGTTCATCACTGTGGAAAGGTCTCTATTGGGCGGCCTCTATCAAATATCCAGATATACATTGTGGATACCCATTTGGAGCTTTGTCCTGTTGGCGTCAAAGGGGAAATCCTTGTAGGTGGTCCACATGTCTGCCGCGGCTATTTGGGACGTCCTAGCTTAACAGCCGAGAAGTTTATTGGAGATCCCTTTTCAGGTAAACCCGGACAACGTCTTTATCGTACGGGAGATCTGGCTCACTGGTGTGCAGATGGGACTCTGGATTACCTATGCCGCATGGACCGCCAAGTGAAGATCCGAGGAATGCGGGTAGAGTTGGGCGAGATTGAATCTGTACTTCGAGAACAAAGAGAGATTGTACAGGCTGCTGTGGAAGTGCACGAGAGCGAAGATATGGGCGCTCAGCTCGTTGCATACGTGGTGCCGCAATATGTTCACGCTCAGAACGGGGAGGTGCCTCATGATCACAAGGATATGAGTGCTGAAACTCTGTTCGATCAGGTTAGCCCTCAAGTTTTGTCACTGGATGTTCTGCCTGACCTGATGCAATTTCGTCGGGATTTGCAAAGAACACTGCCACAGCATATGGTGCCAGCATATTTTGTGGGGCTTTCCCATTTGCCATTGACATCGTCGGGTAAAGTTTACCGTAAGGCTTTGTCGCAATATACAGATTTCACAATCCACAAACAGTATCTCCCACCGATTAGTTCTATGGAGTGGTTGGTTGCAGAAAACTTCTCCGCCATTTTAGATGTGGAGCAGGTGGGGCGGCATGACAGTTTTTTTGATCTAGGCGGCCATTCTCTCAGTGCAGTACGATTAGTGTCACGGTTGTCTCAGGCCATGGGCAAGGCCGTCGCGGTGCGTGATGTATTTGAAGATCCGACTGTTTCAGGGATGGCTCAACGCCTGCAGACCATAACGCCCTTGTACGATCAGGTGCCGCTGGTGCCTCAAAACCATGAGCAGCCCCTGCCTTTGTCGTTACAGCAAGAGCGGCTGTGGTTTCTGGACCGTCTTGATGCTCGGGCCGGGGCGGCCTATCACACGCTGATGGCTGTCTGTCTGACCGGTCCATTGAATATTGCGGCTTTGGATTTAGCTGTTGCCAAATTGATTGCCCGACACAGTGTCTTGCGTACCACTTTTGAGGAACGCGGCCAAGGTCAAGTCTATCAGTGTATTGCCCCAGCAGCAGAAGGTGGGCTTCTGCGCGTGGAGGGGGGAGACAACTTAAGCGAAACGGAGCAGGATGAATGGGTACATGGCTGTCTCACCTGTCCTTTTGACTTGGCAAAAGGCCCCTTGTTTCGGGTGAATATTTTGCAGTTGGCTCAGGAATGCCACTTGATGGTCATTGTTGGTCATCACAGTGTATTGGATGGCTGGTCCTTTGGGATCATACGCAAGGAGTTAGCTGCATTTTATCATGAAGCCGTGGCGGGGGATATAGCCCATCTGCCACCCCTTTCTGTAGATTATGCTGATTATGCGGTGTGGCAACGGCAGGCGTTGACAGCAGATCGCATAAAGCAGAAGTTGGCGTGGTGGTGTGAAGAGCTGTCAGGCGTCCCTGAGGCGATCATCCTGCCGTTTGATCGCCCAAGACCTCAAGTTATGGACTATCAAGGAGGTACGGTAGACCTAACCGTGTCGGCACAGCTTACTCAAGAGCTCAAACAACTGGGACAGGACCATAAAGCTACTTTGTTCATGGTGCTGGAAACGGCGTTCGCGGTGTTGCTGTCCCGTCTGGGGGCGGGGGGGGATGTGGTGATTGCCACGCCGGTGGCCGGAAGAACCAGAACAGAGCTGGAAGGTTTGATCGGGTTTTTTGTTAATACGGTGCCGCTTCGCAATCGTTTGGACCTGAATCGGTCTTTTTCTGAACAGCTGCGTGTGTGTCAGGAAGCGATTCTAACCACACTTGCCCATGATACAGTGCCTTTTGGTCAGGTTGTGGACGCTGTGGCACCTGACCGCTCCATGGGGCATGCACCGGTCACCCAGATATTGTTGGCTTTACAAAACGTGCCCGATTGGGATGTGGAATTTACTCTTGGTGAGGCTGTTGTGACTTCGGTGCCCGTAACCAAGGGGCTGAGCGCGAAGTTTGAGCTGGAGCTTGTCCTTTGGGAAACCCAGCAGGGTCTGGAAGGTACACTTGTCTTTGCAACTCAAGTATTCGATCAGCAGACGGCGAAGCGTATTGTCGCTCAATACGGCCGGTTACTCAAGCTGGTAACACAGAGCCCGCAGACTTGTCTTTATGACCTACCACTGCTTGATGAAGCCGAACGCACTCAACTGCTACACGGCTTTAACGATACACATGTGAGCTATCCAGAATATCAAACGGTTGTGGACCTGTTTGAGGCGCAAGTCCGCCAATGGCCAGAGGCGGTTGCTGTGGTCGATGGTAAACATCAGCTGAGCTATGGCGAGTTGGATGCTGCGTCCAACCGTCTGGCCCGCTACCTGGTTGCTCAAGGCGTGGGGCCGGAGCAGGTGGTAGGGGTATGCTTGGAACGCTCAAGAGAACTGATCATTACCCTACTGGCCATCTGGAAAGCTGGCGGGGCCTGTCTGCTGCTGGATCCAGACTATCCTCAAGAGCGGCTCGCCTTTATGCTGAGGGACGCAGACACTAAAATACTGATAAGCACAGGTGAGTTTGTCTTAAGTCTTACTGGTGGTTCAGCCTCCTTCGGCACAATCTTGTATAATGTACCGTCTACCCTTGAACACATCGAAAGCTATTCATCCTCTACCTTAAATACATGTAAGTATTCCCAGCCCATTCACCGGCATAGTTTAGCTTATATCCTATATACATCTGGTACTACAGGCCAGCCAAAAGGTGTTTCACTTGAACTCTTAAGTGTTACAAATTTTATCAGGGCGTGCCAGAAAGACTGTGGTCTTACCCCACAAGATCGCGTTCTATTTTCTTCAAGTCTATCATTTGATGTGACTATTGAGCAGGTTTTCCTACCGCTTTGCCATGGGGCTTCTATTATCATCTTAGATCCTAAAGAGCTGGTGGACGCCAAACAACTAGAGCATATCTGCAAGCGTTATAAACCAAGTTTCATCCATGCCACACCAAGTCTGTGGTATTCCATGAAAGAAGCTGGCTTGCAGGCCAAAGAGCTCACTTGTGTAGTTAGTGGGGGAGAGGCGCTTGGATCTGACCTTGCGCACTATTTGACTGAATTGGCTCCCACGGCATGGAACACATATGGGCCAACTGAATGTACTGTTACAGTCACTACCAGTCGACTGACTTCAGAATATAGCAACTCCATCGGAGTTCCGGCACAAAATGTACAAGCCTTTGTGGTGGACCCATGGGGGCAGCCGGTCCCGATTGGAGTTTCTGGTGAACTGTTGATTGGCGGGGTTCAGGTGAGCCGCGGCTATCTAAGGCGTTCCGGTTTAACCGCTGAGAAGTTCATTGCCGATCCGTTTTCCGGCAAAGCGGGGGCACGGCTGTATCGCACCGGGGATCTGGCCCGCTGGCGATCTGATGGCACGCTGGAGTATCTGGGCCGTATGGACACTCAGGTCAAAATCCGTGGCATGCGGGTGGAGCTGGGGGAGATTGAAGCGGCGCTGCAAGCGCAAGAGAACATTGCTCAGGCCGTTGTGGTAGTGCGAAACCTAAATGACACCTCAACAGCTGAGACCACGTTGGTGGCCTATGTGGTGCCACGACTAGATGCGGAGGGCCTGTTGACCTGTACGCTTGACCATTCGGTTAAGAGTGATGGAGATACGGACCATCAGGCCATGCATATTTTGAGACTGGAGAGCGTGCTGGATGTGGCACAGGTGCGCTCGTGTCTGGCCTCTATCTTGCCCGGCCATATGATCCCCTCCGAATTTGTTGGGTTGTCGTGCCTGCCACTCACTCCGTCAGGAAAAGTAGACCGCAAAGGCATGCCGGATGTAGCGGGAACAACCGTGCAAGTGGGCTATGTGGCGCCGCGAACCCAGCATGAAGAGCTGATCTGCCAGATCATGCGCGATGTGATTGCCCATGATCGCCGTTCTCTGGAGCGGGTGGGACTTGATGATAACTTCTTCGAGATCGGGGGCCATTCTATTTTTGCCGCCCAGTTGGCGCTGCGGCTGGAAAAAGCCCTTGGTATGCACGTGCCGGTGCGCCTTGTGTTTGAAAGCCCCAGTGCCCGCCAGCTGGCTACACGGCTTGAGGAGCGTTTTGACAAGCCGTTGCCAGCTGTGGAGCCGGTGGATCGCAAGGCGCCCATTCCGGCCTCGTTCGAGCAAGAGCGCATGTGGCTGGCCAATGCCCGCTTTGAGGGGCAGCCAGTCTACAATGAAGGCATGCCGCTGATCCTGTGCGGGGTAGTGGACACACCGGCCCTTCGTCAGGCGGTGCAAGGGGTGTTGGAGCGCTATGAGGTGCTGCGCACCCGGTTGGTCAGCCGCGATACCCGCCTGTGGCAGGAGATCGACCCGCCTGAAAGCCTGCAGAACGTGTTTGAGGATTGGTCACAAGAGGGGCAGCCATTGGAGGCGTTGCAAGAACGGGCACAGCAGCGCGGTGCCCGGCTGCTCGCCGCCGCCTATGATCTGAGCACTGATCACCCCTGTCGCTCGCTGGTGCTCAAGCTCTCGCCAACTGTTCATGTGTGGTGTCTGGCCACCCATCACAGTGTGGGGGACAACTGGTCGCTCAGCCATGTGCTGCCGGCCGATTTTGCCGCGCTGTATCAGGCCGCCAAAGAGGGACGACCAGCTACCTTGCCCCCCTTACCGCTACACTATGCAGACTATGCCGCCTGGCAGCGGTCCGAGGCGATGGCGCCGGTATTGGCTGAAGAGCTGCAGTGGTGGCAACAGACCCTGTCTGGCATACCACAAGCGTTGGACTTGCCGTTTGATCGGCCGCGGCCACCGCAGCGCAGCTTTGCCGGACGCCGGATTATCACACCGGGATTGGACCGCGATCAGTGGCGGCAAGTAGAGACGTTTGCCGCCCGTCATGAGGCCACGCCATTCATGGTGTTTGTGGCAGCGCTTTCCTGCTTCCTTGCCCGGGTCTGTGGTAATCAGGACATTGTTCTGGGTACGCCGCATGTGATGAAGCCCGATGCGGCCTTGTGGCCCGAGTTTGGCTACTTTGGCAATACATTAGCCCTGCGCCTGCCGGTGGATGGACAGGACAGCTTTGAGAGTTTGGTGACACAGGCCCGTACCTGCGTGCAGGACGCCTTCGCCCATCAGTATGTGCCGTTTGAACAGGTTGTTTCCGCTTTGGGGGACACAGCTGCCACCGTCACCCCAGTGTTTCAGGTGCTGTTGGTGATGCATGCGTATCGCGATGAGGCGGATGAGCTGCTGGAGAATGTTGAGGTGGGTGATCTTGAGGGCTCACATCCGCCGATCTCGAAATATGATCTGACGGTGGATATCAACCCCTGCACCTCAGGTGTGATCCTCTCCATGGAGTATGCCACAGATGTCTTTGATGAGGATACAGTCCATCGCCTCGGGGCCATGCTGCAGCGGTTCTTAACTTCTGCATTGCAAACACCTGACACACCCGTTGCGTTGCTTCAGCTTTTGGGTGGGGCAGAGCGTGTGCAGCTGCTGCACGGCTTTAACGACACACACGTGAGTTACCCAGAGGATCAAACGGTTGTGGAGTTGTTCGAAGCGCAAGCCCGCCTACGGCCTGACGCTGTTGCGGTGGTGGATGGGGAACACCAGCTGAGTTATGGTGAATTGGATGCCGCGTCCAACCGTTTGGCGCGCTATCTGATTAGCCAAGGGGTGGGATTAGAGCAGGTAGTCGGCGTGTGTCTGGAACGCTCCGCCCAGCTGATCATCACCTTGCTGGCCATCTGGAAGGCCGGCGGCGCTTACCTGCCGCTGGATCCAGACTATCCGCCAGAGCGCCTCGCCTTTATGCTGAAAGATGCCGGGGTGAGGGTGGTTCTCACCCACCGTAATATGAGGGAAGCTGCTGCCCTGAATGCGAAAGCAGGCGAGATACGTCTGGTTGTTCTGGATGATATCGATATTCGACAATCGTTAACGGCGTTCAGCGGCACAGCACTAGCGCAAGATGACACAGAGAGTTCACTGAGACCCCGTTCCCTTGCCTATGTGATCTATACCTCTGGTTCCACTGGCACCCCAAAAGGGGTGATGATCAGTCATAAAGGGCTTAGTAACCGCCTGGCATGGATGCAGGAGGTGCTGCCTTTGGGGCCTGAGGATGTCCTGTTACAAAAGACACCTTACACCTTTGATGTATCAGTCTGGGAGTTGTTCTGGTGGGCCTGCCATGGTGCACAAGTGGTGATGCTCCCCCCAGGGGGGCACCGGGACATTGATTTGGTGTGGCAGGCAATGCGTTTGCACAAGGTGAGTGTCTTGTATTTTGTACCCAGCATGTTTGCTAGTTATTTGGATGATTTGAAGGTTGGCAAAGATCGTGAGAGCCTTGCTACGCTGCGGGCGGTGGTGACTAGTGGCGAAGCGCTGCCACTTTCTTTTGTAAGGAGTTTTTATGAATTTTTAGTTCAAGAGCAATGCTCCACCGCACTGGTCAACCTTTACGGTCCCACCGAGACCACCATTGATGTGACGGCGTATCAGACCACAGGCACTGAGGAAGTGGTGCCCATTGGTTTTCCTATGTCTAATACGCAGGCCTATGTGGTGGACGCAAGGGTCCAGCCTGTCCCGATTGGAGTTTCTGGTGAACTGTTGATTGGCGGGGTTCAGGTGAGCCGCGGCTACTTAAGGCGTTCCGGGTTAACTGCGGAGAAGTTCATTGCCGATCCGTTTTCCGGCAAAGCGGGCGCGCGGCTGTATCGCACCGGGGATCTGGCCCGCTGGCGATCTGATGGCACGCTGGAATTCCTTGGCCGTATGGATACTCAGGTCAAAATCCGCGGCATGCGGGTAGAGCTGGGGGAGATAGAAGCGGTATTGCAAGCTCAAGAAGGGATTCGTCAAGCGGTTGTCGTCGCTACCTGCTCAGAGGCTTCACAGGCAGCCCAAACACAGCTGGTGGCCTATGTGGTGCCCAGTACTTTACAAGATAGGGAAGATCCTTCTTCGTCACCAACACCAGACGTACAGGAAAGGGGAGCGAATGCACCGGCCTCTGTCCAGCTGCAATTGGATGGCTTGATTGATCTGGTAGCCTTGCGTACGTCTCTCAAACGAAGCCTTCCCGATTATATGGTGCCAAGCCAGTTTGTCGGGTTGTCCTGTCTGCCACTTATGCTGTCAGGCAAAGTCGACCGCAAGGCCTTGCCGGATGTGAGTGGAGAGGTGGTGCAAAGCCGGTTTATAGCGCCAGCCAACGCGACAGAACAACTGGTTGCCTCAATCTTCAGTGAGCTGCTTGGGGTGGAGCAGGTGGGACGAGAGGATAACTTCTTCGCCCTTGGCGGCCACTCGCTTCGGGCTGTTCAGCTGGTGACACGGCTACAGGCGGCAACCGGTAAGGCGGTCACAGTACGTGATGTGTTTGAAGCGCCCACGGTTATTGATCTGTCTGCCTATCTCGATCACACCCTGTTGGCCACAGAGCAGGTGTTTTTGGTACAAGCGGACCGGTCTCAGCCGCTGCCACTGTCGTTCCAACAGGAACGCCTGTGGTTTTTGGACCGACTGGATTCGCGGGCCGGTGCCGCCTACCACATTGAAGGGGCGTTTCTTCTAAACGGCAGATTGGAGCTGGAAGCTTTGGATCAGGCGCTTTGCATCTTGGTCTGCCGTCATGAAGCGTTGCGAACGGTCTTTGAGGCGGGTGAGAACGATCTGCCCTATCAAGTGATCAAAGAGGTTCGGGAAACTGGCATCTTGGTGCTGGAGGATGGCCATGATGTCAGCGAGCGTGTACTGGCCTCTCTGGTTCGAGATCTACTGGCCCGTCCTTTTGATCTGGCGGCAGGTCCTTTGTTCCGGGTGACCCTCATCCGTGTCGCCTCCCACACACATGTGTTGGTGGTGGGCGGCCATCACAGTGTGGTGGATGGTTGGTCTTTGGGGATATTATGGCAAGAGCTCTCTACCCTTTACCGGGAAGCTGTCACAGGGGAGGAGGCCGGTTTACCTTCCCTTACCGTGCAATACCCTGACTATGCGGTGTGGCAACGGCAGGTCCTGAGTCAGGGGCGTCTGGAACAGGAACTCACGTGGTGGCGGGAAGAGTTATCAGGCGTGCCGGAAGCGATCACGTTGCCGTTTGACCGGCCCAGGCCTCAGATCATGGACTATCACGGGGGAGCGGTGACATTCACAGTGCCGGCAGACCTGACCTTGAGGCTCAAACAACTGGGGCTGGCGCATTCGGCCACCTTGTTTATGGTGCTGGAAACCGTGTTTGCGGTGTTACTGTCCCGTCTTGGGGCGGGCAAAGATGTGGTGGTTGCCAGTCCAGTGGCCGGACGCCCGCGACCAGAGCTTGAAAGTTTGATTGGGTTCTTTGTCAATACTCTGACACTGCGCAACCGTGTGGATTTAAACGGTTCCTTTGAAGAGCAGCTACAGCGCACACAGGAAATGGTGCTGTCCGCCTTTGCCCATGCCGAAGCGCCGTTTGAGGTAGTGGTGCAGGCTTTGGAACCGGTGCGTTCTATGCAGCATGCGCCGGTGGCACAGGTGGCTTTTATTTTGCAAAACATGCCTGAGGTAGGCTTTGCACCTCACTTAGGAGAAGTCGAGATCTCCGGGTTTCCACACGCCCCGCCCCCAGCTGCAAAGTTTGAATTGGCTTTTGAGTGCTTGGAAACCGATGCTGGCCTTGAAGGCAACGTCATTTATGCCACCCAGCTGTTTGAGCGGGAGAGTGTGGCGCGCATTGCTGCTCAATACGGCCGGTTACTCAAGCTGGTAACACAGAGTCCGCAGACTTGTCTTTATGACCTACCACTTCTTGATGATGCCGAACGCACTCAACTGTTACACGGTTTCAATGATACACATGTGAGCTATCCAGAAGATCAAACGGTTGTGGACCTGTTTGAGGCGCAAGTCCGCCTGCAATCCGACGCTGTTGCGGTGGTCGATGGGGAACATCAGCTGAGTTATGGCGAGTTGGATGCCGCATCCAACCGTCTGGCCCGTTATCTAGTCACCCAAGGAGTAGGGCCGGAGCAGGTGGTGGGGGTATGTCTGGAGCGCTCCGCCCAGCTGGTCATCACCTTGCTGGCCATCTGGAAGGCGGGCGGGGCCTACCTGCCGCTGGATCCAGACTATCCTCAAGAACGGCTCGCCTTCATGCTGGAAGATGCAGGGGTAAAGCTGGTGGTGACAGACAACCGGCATACAGGTTTTGTGGTTACAGAATTCGTTGATAAAAAGGAAGTGTCTTGGCTCCTTCTGGATGACTCCAACGTCAAAGACTGCTTGCAAGAGCTTGCGAATACTAGGATCCTACCTGAGAAGGTGGACTGCGTTCTCAGAACACATGACCTTGCTTACATTCTTTATACATCGGGTTCGACAGGGCGCCCCAAAGCCGTTTCCATTTCACACGGCAATGCGGTGAACCTAGCAATGCATCAGGCTACGTATCTTTCAAAGGATAAAAAGCAGCGAGTGGCTCAGTTCGCGGCTATAGGATTCGATGCTTGCCTCTCTGAGATCTTTATGGGGCTTTGCTCTGGGTCAGTCTTGTGTGTAATATCGGATCAAGCGCGTGGTGCAGGGACACTGCTTGCAAGAGAAGTGGAACGGCAAGGCATTACTGTACTGACCCTCCCTCCGGTTTTGCTGGGTGATTTTCTAACAGCACCGCCAAGCTGTTTACAGACTTTAGTGACAGCAGGAGAACAAGTGAATGCGGATTTGGTGCTTCAGGCCGCCCGAAAATATTTTTATATCAACGGTTATGGTCTGACTGAAACCACCGTGGGCGCTACCAACTTTATTTTCCATGGTGATTTTACTGATTCAGTAATTTCTATTGGTTTTCCTATGTCTAATACGCAGGCCTATGTGGTGGACGCAAGGGTCCAGCCTGTCCCGATTGGAGTTTCTGGTGAACTGTTGATTGGCGGGGTTCAGGTGAGCCGCGGCTACTTAAGGCGTTCCGGGTTAACTGCGGAGAAGTTCATTGCCGATCCGTTTTCCGGCAAAGCGGGCGCGCGGCTGTATCGCACCGGGGATCTGGCCCGCTGGCGATCTGATGGCACGCTGGAATTCCTTGGCCGTATGGATACTCAGGTCAAAATCCGCGGCATGCGGGTAGAGCTGGGGGAGATAGAAGCGGTATTGCAAGCTCAAGAAGGGATTCGTCAAGCGGTTGTCGTCGCTACCTGCTCAGAGGCTTCACAGGCAGCCCAAACACAGCTGGTGGCCTATGTGGTGCCCAGTACTTTACAAGATAGGGAAGATCCTTCTTCGTCACCAACACCAGACGTACAGGAAAGGGGAGCGAATGCACCGGCCTCTGTCCAGCTGCAATTGGATGGCTTGATTGATCTGGTAGCCTTGCGTACGTCTCTCAAACGAAGCCTTCCCGATTATATGGTGCCAAGCCAGTTTGTCGGGTTGTCCTGTCTGCCACTTATGCTGTCAGGCAAAGTCGACCGCAAGGCCTTGCCGGATGTGAGTGGAGAGGTGGTGCAAAGCCGGTTTATAGCGCCAGCCAACGCGACAGAACAACTGGTTGCCTCAATCTTCAGTGAGCTGCTTGGGGTGGAGCAGGTGGGACGAGAGGATAACTTCTTCGCCCTTGGCGGCCACTCGCTTCGGGCTGTTCAGCTGGTGACACGGCTACAGGCGGCAACCGGTAAGGCGGTCACAGTACGTGATGTGTTTGAAGCGCCCACGGTTATTGATCTGTCTGCCTATCTCGATCACACCCTGTTGGCCACAGAGCAGGTGCTTTTGGTAAAAGCGGACCGGTCTCAGCCGCTGCCACTGTCGTTCCAACAGGAACGCCTGTGGTTTTTGGACCGACTGGATTCGCGGGCCGGTGCCGCCTACCACATTGAAGGGGCATTTCTTCTAAACGGCAGATTGGAGCTGGAAGCTTTGGATCAGGCGCTTTGCACCTTGGTCTGCCGTCATGAAGCGTTGCGAACGGTCTTTGAGGCGGGTGAGAACGATCTGCCCTATCAAGTGATCAAAGAGGTTCGGGAAACTGGCATCTTGGTGCTGGAGGATGGCCATGATGTCAGCGAGCGTGTACTGGCCTCTCTGGTTCGAGATCTACTGGCCCGTCCTTTTGATCTGGCGGCAGGTCCTTTGTTCCGGGTGACCCTCATCCGTGTCGCCTCCCACACACATGTGTTGGTGGTGGGCGGCCATCACAGTGTGGTGGATGGTTGGTCTTTGGGGATATTATGGCAAGAGCTCTCTACCCTTTACCGGGAAGCTGTCACAGGGGAGGAGGCCGGTTTACCTTCCCTTACCGTGCAATACCCTGACTATGCGGTGTGGCAACGGCAGGTCCTGAGTCAGGGGCGTCTGGAACAGGAACTCACGTGGTGGCGGGAAGAGTTATCAGGCGTGCCGGAAGCGATCACGTTGCCGTTTGACCGGCCCAGGCCTCAGATCATGGACTATCACGGGGGAGCGGTGACATTCACAGTGCCGGCAGACCTGACCTTGAGGCTCAAACAACTGGGGCTGGCGCATTCGGCCACCTTGTTTATGGTGCTGGAAACCGTGTTTGCGGTGTTACTGTCCCGTCTTGGGGCGGGCAAAGATGTGGTGGTTGCCAGTCCAGTGGCCGGACGCCCGCGACCAGAGCTTGAAAGTTTGATTGGGTTCTTTGTCAATACTCTGACACTGCGCAACCGTGTGGATTTAAACGGTTCCTTTGAAGAGCAGCTACAGCGCACACAGGAAATGGTGCTGTCCGCCTTTGCCCATGCCGAAGCGCCGTTTGAGGTAGTGGTGCAGGCTTTGGAACCGGTGCGTTCTATGCAGCATGCGCCGGTGGCACAGGTGGCTTTTATTTTGCAAAACATGCCTGAGGTAGGCTTTGCACCTCACTTAGGAGAAGTCGAGATCTCCGGGTTTCCACACGCCCCGCCCCCAGCTGCAAAGTTTGAATTGGCTTTTGAGTGCTTGGAAACCGATGCTGGCCTTGAAGGCAACGTCATTTATGCCACCCAGCTGTTTGAGCGGGAGAGTGTGGCGTGTATTGTCGCTCAATACGGCCGGTTACTCAAGCTGGTAACACAGAGCCCGCAGACTTGTCTTTATGACCTACCACTTCTTGATGATGCCGAACGCACTCAACTGTTACACGGTTTCAATGATACCGCTGTCAGTTATCCGGAAGACCAAACAGTTGTGGACCTGTTTGAGGCGCAAGTCCGCCTGCAATCCGACGCTGTTGCGGTGGTCGATGGGGAACATCAGCTGAGCTATGGCGAGTTGGATGCTGCGTCCAACCGTCTGGCCCGCTACCTGGTTGCTCAAGGCGTGGGGCCGGAGCAGGTGGTAGGGGTATGCTTGGAACGCTCAAGAGAACTGATCATTACCCTACTGGCCATCTGGAAAGCTGGCGGGGCCTGTCTGCTGCTGGATCCAGACTATCCTCAAGAGCGGCTCGCCTTTATGCTGAGGGACGCAGACACTAAAATACTGATAAGCACAGGTGAGTTTGTCTTAAGTCTTACTGGTGGTTCAGCCCCTTTTGGCACAATCTTGTATAATGTACCGTCTACCCTTGAACTCATCGAAAGCTATTCATCCTCTACCTTAAATACATGTAAGTATTCCCAGTCCATTCACCGGCATAGTTTAGCTTATATCCTATATACATCTGGTACTATAGGTCAGCCAAAAGGTGTTTCACTTGAACTCTTAAGTGTTACAAATTTTATCAGGGCGTGCCAGAAAGACTGTGGTCTTACCCCACAAGATCGCGTTCTATTTTCTTCAAGTCTATCATTTGATGTGACTATTGAGCAGGTTTTCCTACCGCTTTGCCATGGGGCTTCTATTATCATCTTAGATCCTAAAGAGCTGGTGGACGCCAAACAACTAGAGCATATCTGCAAGCGTTATAAACCAAGTTTCATCCATGCCACACCAAGTCTGTGGTATTCCATGAAAGAAGCTGGCTTGCAGGCCAAAGAGCTCACTTGTGTAGTTAGTGGGGGAGAGGCGCTTGGATCTGACCTTGCACACTATTTGACTGAATTGGCTCCCACGGCATGGAACACATATGGGCCAACTGAATGTACTGTTACAGTCACTACCAGTCGACTGACTTCAGAATATCGCAACTCCATCGGAGTCCCGGCACAAAATGTACAAGCCTTTGTGGTGGACCCATGGGGGCAACCGGTCCCGATTGGAGTTTCTGGTGAACTGTTGATTGGCGGGGTTCAGGTGAGCCGCGGCTATCTGGGGCGACCGGGGTTAACAGCCGAGAAGTTTATTGCAGATCCGTTTTCGGGCAAGAAAGGTGCACGCCTCTATCGTACCGGGGACTTGGCTCGCTGGCGATCTGATGGCACGCTGGAGTATCTGGGCCGCATCGATACTCAGGTCAAAATCCGCGGCATGCGGGTGGAGCTGGGTGAGATTGAGGCGGCGCTGCAAGCGCAAGCGGGCATTGTTCAGGCTGTTGTTGTGGCACGCAGTTTTGAAGGGACCTCAAGAGAGGATGTTTCTCTCGTGGCCTATGTGGTGCCGCAAGGTAGGACGGAAGATCTGGTGGCCTGTGCGCTTGACCATTCAGTTGAGAGTGATGGCGGCGCTAAGACAGACCAGCAGGCCATGCACATCTTGCGGCTGGAAGGGGTGCTGGATGTGGCGCAGGTGCGCTCGGGTCTGGCCTCTATCTTGCCCCGCCATATGATCCCTTCCCAGTTTGTCGGGTTGTCGTGCCTGCCACTCACGCCGTCAGGAAAAGTAGACCGCAAAGCCCTGCCGGATGTAGCGGGAACAACCGTTCAAGTGGGCTATGTGGCGCCGCGAACCCAGCATGAAGAGCTGATCTGCCAGATCATGCGCGATGTGATTGCCCATGATCGCCGTTCTCTGGAGCGGGTGGGACTTGATGATAACTTCTTCGAGATCGGGGGCCATTCTATTTTTGCCGCCCAGTTGGCGCTGCGGCTGGAAAAAGCCCTTGGTATGCACGTGCCGGTGCGCCTTGTGTTTGAAAGCCCCAGTGCCCGCCAGCTGGCTACACGGCTTGAGGAGCGTTTTGACAAGCCGTTGCCAGCTGTGGAGCCGGTGGATCGCAAGGCGCCCATTCCCGCCTCGTTCGAGCAAGAGCGCATGTGGCTGGCCAATGCCCGCTTTGAGGGGCAGCCAGTCTACAATGAAGGCATGCCGCTGATCCTGCGCGGGGCTGTGGACACACCGGCCCTTCGTCAGACGGTGCAAGGGGTGTTGGAGCGCTATGAGGTGCTGCGTACTCGGCTGGTCAGCCGCGATACCGGCCTGTGGCAGGAGATTGATCCGCCCGAAAGCCTGCAGAACGTGTTTGAGGATTGGTCACAAGAGGGGCAGCCATTGGAGGCGTTGCAGGAGCGGGCACAGCAGCGCGGTGCCCGGCTGCTCGCCGCCGCCTATGATCTGAGTACTGATCACCCCTGTCGCTCGCTGGTGCTCAAGCTCTCGCCAACCGTTCATGTGTGGTGTCTGGCCACCCACCACAGTGTGGGGGACAATTGGTCGCTCAGCCATGTGCTGCCCGCCGATTTTGCCGCGCTTTATGAGGCAGCCACAGAGGGACGTCCGGTAGCTTTGCCTCCCTTACCGCTGCACTATGCAGACTATGCCGCCTGGCAGCGGTCCGAGGCGATGGCGTCGGTATTGGCTGAAGAGCTGCAGTGGTGGCAACAGACCCTGTCTGGCATACCACAAGCGTTGGACTTGCCGTTTGATCGGCCGCGGCCGCAGCAGCGCAGCTTTGCCGGACGCCGGATTATCACACCGGGACTGGACCCGGACCAGTGGCGGCAAGTGGAGGCGTTTGCCGCCCGCCTTGAGGCCACGCCATTTATGGTGTTTGTGGCGGCGCTTTCCAGCTTCCTTGCCAGGGTCTGTGGTAATCAGGACATTGTTCTGGGCACGCCGCATGTGATGAAGCCCGATGCGGCCTTGTGGCCCGAGTTTGGCTACTTTGGTAATACATTAGCCCTGCGCCTGCCGGTTGATGGGCAAGAGAGTTTTGAGGGGTTGGTGACACAAGCCCGTACCTGTGTGCAGGACGCCTTCGCCCATCAGTATGTTCCGTTTGAACAGGTTGTTTCCGCTTTGGAGGACACAGCTGCCACCGTCACCCCGGTGTTTCAGGTGCTGTTGGTGATGCATGCGTTTCGCGATGAAGGAGCTGTGCTGCTGGACGGGGTTGAGACGGAATATCTTGAGGGCTCACATCCGCCGATCTCGAAATATGATCTGACGGTGGATATCAACCCCTGCACCTCAGGTGTGATCCTCTCCATGGAGTATGCCACAGATGTCTTTGACGAGGATACAGTCCATCGCCTCGGGGCCATGCTGCAGCGGTTCTTAACTTCTGCGTTGCAAACACCTGACACACCCGTTGCGTTGCTTCAGCTTTTGGATGGGGCAGAGCGTGAGCAGCTGCTGCACGGCTTTAACGACACACACGTGAGTTATCCAGAAGATCAAACGGTTGTGGATCTGTTTGAGGCGCAAGCCCTTCAGCAGCCTGAGGCTGTTGCGGTGGTGGATGGGGAACACCAGCTGAGTTATGGCGAGTTGGATGCGGCCTCCAACCGTCTGGCCCGTTATCTGATTAGCCAAGGGGTGGGATTAGAGCAGGTAGTCGGCGTGTGTCTGGAACGCTCCGCTGAGCTGATCATCACCCTGCTGGCCATCTGGAAGGCGGGCGGGGCTTATCTGCCGCTTGATCCTGAGTATCCGCCAGAGCGGCTCGCCTTTATGTTGGAAGACGCCGGTGTGATCATGGGTGTGACAGATAATAAACACGCCAACTCAGTGATGACAGAGTACTTTAATAATAAAGAATACGCTTGGATCTTGCTGGATGAGGCCTCCGTCAAAAACTGCCTAAAGGGGGGTACGCAAAGCAGGATATTTCCTGAAGAACGGGGAGCAGGGCTCAGGGCTCAGGGTTTAGCTTATATAATCTACACTTCCGGATCGACGGGAAGACCTAAAGCCGTTTCCATTTCACACGGCAATGCGGTGAACCTAGCAATGCATCAGGCTACGTATCTTTCAAAGGATAAAAAGCAGCGAGTGGCTCAGTTCGCGGCTATAGGATTCGATGCTTGCCTCTCTGAGATCTTTATGGGGCTTTGCTCTGGGTCAGTCTTGTGTGTAATATCGGATCAAGCGCGTGGTGCAGGGACACTGCTTGCAAGAGAAGTGGAACGGCAAGGCATTACTGTACTGACCCTCCCTCCGGTTTTGCTGGGTGATTTTCTAACAGCACCGCCAAGCTGTTTACAGACTTTAGTGACAGCAGGAGAACAAGTGAATGCGGATTTGGTGCTTCAGGCCGCCCGAAAATATTTTTATATCAACGGTTATGGTCTGACTGAAACCACCGTGGGCGCTACCAACTTTATTTTCCATGGTGATTTTACTGATTCAGTAATTTCTATTGGTTTTCCTATGTCTAATACGCAGGCCTATGTGGTGGACGCAAGGGTCCAGCCTGTCCCGATTGGAGTTTCTGGTGAACTGTTGATTGGCGGGGTTCAGGTGAGCCGCGGCTATCTGGTGCGGCCGGGGTTAACTGCTGAGAAGTTCATCGCAGATCCGTTTTCCGGCAAAGCGGGGGCGCGGCTGTATCGCACCGGGGATCTGGCCCGCTGGCGATCTGATGGCACGCTGGAATTCCTTGGCCGTATGGATACTCAGGTCAAAATCCGCGGCATGCGGGTGGAGCTGGGGGAGATCGAAGCGGCGCTGCAAGCGCAAGCGGGCATTGTTCAGGCTGTTGTTGTGGCACGCAGTTTTGAAGGGACCTCAATAGAGGATGTTTCTCTCGTGGCCTATGTGGTGCCGCAAGGTAGGACGGAAGATCTGGTGGCCTGTGCGCTTGACCATTCGGTTGAGAGTGGTGGAGAGACGGACCTGCAGGCCATGTATATTTTGAGACTGGAGAGCGTGCTGGATGCGGCGCAGGTGCGCTCGGGTCTGGCCTCTATCTTGCCCGGCCATATGATACCTTCCCAGTTTGTCGGGTTGTCGTGCCTGCCACTCACGCCGTCAGGAAAAGTAGACCGCAAAGGCCTGCCGGATGTGGCAGGAACAACCGTGCAAGTGGGCTTTGTGGCGCCGCGAACCCAGCATGAAGAGCTGATCTGCCAGATCATGCGCGATGTGGTTGCCCATGATCGCCGTTCTCTGGAGCGGGTGGGACTTGATGATAACTTCTTCGAGATCGGGGGCCATTCTATTTTTGCCGCCCAGTTGGCGCTGCGGCTGGAAAAAGCCCTTGGTATGCACGTGCCGGTGCGCCTTGTGTTTGAAAGCCCCAGTGCCCGCCAGCTGGCTACACGGCTTGAGGAGCGTTTTGACAAGCCGTTGCCAGCTGTGGAGCCGGTGGATCGCAAGGCGCCTATTCCGGCCTCGTTCGAGCAAGAGCGCATGTGGCTGGCCAATGCCCGCTTTGAGGGGCAGCCGGTCTACAATGAGGGCCTGCCGTTGATCGTGCGCGGGGCTGTGGACACACAGGCCCTTCGTCAGGCGGTACAAGGGGTGTTGGAGCGCTATGAGGTGCTGCGCACCCGGCTGGTCAGCCGCGATACCCGCCTGTGGCAGGAGATTGATCCGCCCGAAAGTCTGCAGAACGTGTTTGAGGATTGGTCACAAGAGGGGCAGCCATTGGAGGTGTTGCTGGAGAAAGCACAGCAGCGCGGTGCACGGCTGCTCGCCGCCGCCTATGATCTGAGCACTGATCACCCCTGTCGCTCGCTGGTGCTCAAGCTCTCGCCAACCGTTCATGTGTGGTGTCTGGCCACCCATCACAGTGTGGGGGACAACTGGTCGCTCAGTCATGTGCTGCCGACCGATTTTGCCGCGCTGTATCAGGCCGCCAAAGAGGGACGACCAGCTACCTTGCCCCCCTTACCGCTACACTATGCAGACTATGCCGCCTGGCAGCGGTCCGAGGCGATGGCGCCGGTATTGGCTGAAGAGCTGCAGTGGTGGCAACAGACCCTGTCTGGCATACCACAAGCGTTGGACTTACCGTTTGATCGGCCGCGGCCGCAGCAGCGCAGCTTTGCCGGACGCCGGATTATCACACCGGGACTGGACCCGGACCAGTGGCGGCAAGTGGAGGCGTTTGCCGCCCGCCTTGAGGCCACGCCCTTCATGGTGTTTGTGGCGGCGCTTTCCAGCTTCCTTGCCAGGGTCTGTGGTAATCAGGACATTGTTCTGGGCACGCCGCATGTGATGAAGCCCGATGCGGCCTTGTGGCCCGAGTTTGGCTACTTTGGTAATACATTAGCCCTGCGCCTGCCGGTTGATGGGCAAGAGAGTTTTGAGAGTTTGGTGATACAAGCCCGTACCTGTGTACAGGATGCCTTTAGCCATCAGTATGTTCCGTTTGAACAGGTTGTTTCCGCTTTGGGGGACACAGCTGCCAACATCACCCCGGTGTTTCAGGTGCTGTTGGTGATGCATGCGTTTCGCGATGAAGGAGCAGTGCTGCTGGACGGGGTTGAGGCGGAGTACCTTGAGGGCTCACATCCGCCGATCTCGAAATATGATCTGACGGTGGACATCAACCCCTGCACCTCAGGTGTGATCCTCTCCATGGAGTATGCCACAGATGTCTTTGACGAGGATACAGTCCATTGCCTCGGGGCCATGCTGCAGCGGTTCTTAACTTCTGCATTGCAAACACCTGACACATCCGTTGCGTTGCTGCCGCTTTTGGATGGGGTAGAGCGTGAGCAGCTGCTGCACGGCTTTAACGACACACACGTGAGTTATCCAGAAGATCAAACGGTTGTGGACCTGTTTGAAGCACAAGCCCGCCAGCAGCCTGAGGCAGTTGCGGTGGTCGATGGGGAACACCAGCTGAGCTATGGCGAGTTGGATGCCGCATCCAACCGTCTGGCCCGCTTCCTAATCACCCAAGGCGTGGGACCGGAGCAGGTGGTGGGGGTGTGTCTGGTGCGCTCCGCTGAGCTGATCATCACCTTGCTGGCCATCTGGAAGGCGGGCGGCGCCTACCTGCCGCTTGATCCAGACTATCCTCAAGAGCGGCTCGCCTTTATGCTGAGGGACGCAGACACTAAAATACTGATAAGCACAGGTGAATTTGTAGTAAACCCTACCGGTGATTCAGCCTCCTTCGGCACAATCTTGTATAATGTACCGTCTACCCTTGAGCACATCGAAAGCTATTCATCCTCTACCTTAATTACATGTAAGTATTCCCAGTCCATTCACCGGCATAGTTTAGCTTATATCCTATATACATCTGGTACTACAGGCCAGCCAAAAGGTGTTTCAATTGAACTCTTAAGTGTTACAAATTTTATCAGGGCGTGCCAGAAAGACTGTGGTCTTACCCCACAAGATCGCGTTCTATTTTCTTCAAGTCTATCATTTGATGTGACTATTGAGCAGGTTTTCCTACCGCTTTGCCATGGGGCTTCTATTATCATCTTAGATCCTAAAGAGCTGGTGGACGCCAAACAACTAGAGCATATCTGCAAGCGTTATAAACCAAGTTTTATCGATGCCACACCAAGTCTGTGGTATTCCATGAAAGAAGCTGGCTTGCAGGCCAAAGAGCTCACTTGTGTAGTTAGTGGAGGAGAGGCGCTTGGATCTGACCTTGCGCACTATTTGACTGAATTGGCTCCCACGGCATGGAACACATATGGGCCAACTGAATGTACTGTTGCAGTCATTACCAGTCGACTGACTTCAGAATATCGCAACTCCATCGGAGTTCCGGCACAAAATGTACAAGCCTTTGTGGTGGACCCAAGGCTCCAGCCTGTCCCGATTGGAGTTTCTGGTGAACTGCTGATTGGCGGGGTTCAGGTGAGCCGCGGCTATCTGGGGCGGCCGGGGTTAACTGCGGAAAAGTTCATTGCCGATCCGTTTTCCGGCAAAGCGGGGGCACGGCTGTATCGCACCGGGGATCTGGCCCGCTGGCGATCTGATGGCACGCTGGAGTATCTGGGCCGTATGGACACTCAGGTCAAAATCCGTGGCATGCGGGTGGAGCTGGGGGAGATTGAAACTGCCTTGCAAAGGCAAGAGAACATTGCTCAGGCCGTTGTGGTAGTGCGAAACCTAAATGACACCTCAACAGCTGAGACCACGTTGGTGGCCTATGTGGTGCCACGACTAGATGCGGAGGGCCTGTTGACCTGTACGCTTGACCATTCGGTTAAGAGTGATGGAGATACGGACCATCAGGCCATGCATATTTTGAGGCTGGAGAGCGTGCTGGATGTGGCGCAGGTGCGCTCGGGTCTGGCCTCTACCTTGCCCGGCCATATGATACCTTCCCAGTTTGTCGGGTTGTCGTGCCTGCCACTCACGCCGTCAGGAAAAGTGGACCGCAAAGGCCTGCCGGATGTAGCGGGAACAACCGTTCAAGTGGGCTATGTGGCGCCGCGAACCCAGCATGAAGAGCTGATCTGCCAGATCATGCGCGATGTGATTGCCCATGATCGCCGTTCTCTGGAGCGGGTGGGACTTGATGATAACTTCTTCGAGATCGGGGGCCATTCTATTTTTGCCGCCCAGTTGGCGCTGCGGCTGGAAAAAGCCCTTGGTATGCACGTGCCGGTGCGCCTTGTGTTTGAAAGCCCCAGTGCCCGCCAGCTGGCTACACGGCTTGAGGAGCGTTTTGACAAGCCGTTGCCAGCTGTGGAGCCGGTGGATCGCAAGGCGCCCATTCCCGCCTCGTTCGAGCAAGAGCGCATGTGGCTGGCCAATGCCCGCTTTGAGGGGCAGCCAGTCTACAATGAAGGCATGCCGCTGATCCTGCGCGGGGCTGTGGACACACCGGCCCTTCGTCAGACGGTGCAAGGGGTGTTGGAGCGCTATGAGGTGCTGCGTACTCGGCTGGTCAGCCGCGATACCGGCCTGTGGCAGGAGATTGATCCGCCCGAAAGCCTGCAGAACGTGTTTGAGGATTGGTCACAAGAGGGGCAGCCATTGGAGGCGTTGCAGGAGCGGGCACAGCAGCGCGGTGCCCGGCTGCTCGCCGCCGCCTATGATCTGAGTACTGATCACCCCTGTCGCTCGCTGGTGCTCAAGCTCTCGCCAACCGTTCATGTGTGGTGTCTGGCCACCCACCACAGTGTGGGGGACAATTGGTCGCTCAGCCATGTGCTGCCCGCCGATTTTGCCGCGCTTTATGAGGCAGCCACAGAGGGACGACCAGCTACCTTGCCCCCCTTACCGCTACACTATGCAGACTATGCCGCCTGGCAGCGGTCCGAGGCGATGGCGCCGGTATTGGCTGAAGAGCTGCAGTGGTGGCAACAGACCCTGTCTGGCATACCACAAGCGTTGGACTTGCCGTTTGATCGGCCGCGGCCACCGCAGCGCAGCTTTGCCGGACGCCGGATTATCACACCGGGATTGGACCGCGATCAGTGGCGGCAAGTAGAGACGTTTGCCGCCCGTCATGAGGCCACGCCATTCATGGTGTTTGTGGCAGCGCTTTCCAGCTTCCTTGCCAGGGTCTGTGGTAATCAGGACATTGTTCTGGGCACGCCGCATGTGATGAAGCCCGATGCGGCCTTGTGGCCCGAGTTTGGCTACTTTGGTAATACATTAGCCCTGCGCCTGCCGGTTGATGGGCAAGAGAGTTTTGAGAGTTTGGTGACACAGGCCCGTACCTGCGTGCAGGATGCCTTCGCCCATCAGTATGTGCCGTTTGAACAGGTTGTTTCCGCTTTGGAGGACACAGCTGCCAACATCACCCCGGTGTTTCAGGTGCTGTTGGTGATGCATGCGTTTCGCGATGAAGGAGCTGTGCTGCTGGACGGGGTTGAGACGGAATATCTTGAGGGCTCACATCCGCCGATCTCGAAATATGATCTGACGGTGGATATCAACCCCTGCACCTCAGGTGTGATCCTCTCCATGGAGTATGCCACAGATGTCTTTGACGAGGATACAGTCCATCGCCTCGGGGCCATGCTGCAGCGGTTCTTAACTTCTGCGTTGCAAACACCTGACACACCCGTTGCGTTGCTTCAGCTTTTGGATGGGGTAGAGCGTGAGCAGCTGCTGCACGGCTTTAACGACACACACGTGAGTTATCCAGAAGATCAAACGGTTGTGGATCTGTTTGAGGCGCAAGCCCTTCAGCAGCCTGAGGCTGTTGCGGTGGTGGATGGGGAACACCAGCTGAGTTATGGTGAATTGGATGCCGCGTCCAACCGTTTGGCGCGCTATCTGGTCACCCAAGGCGTGGGACCGGAACAGGTGGTGGGGGTGTGTCTGGAACGCTCCGCCCAGCTGATCATCACCTTGCTGGCCATCTGGAAGGCCGGCGGGGCTTACCTGCCGCTGGATCCAGACTATCCGCCAGAGCGCCTCGCCTTTATGCTGAAAGATGCCGGGGTAAACCTGGTGGTGACCAGCAAGACGACCTGTGTATTCATCGGTGAACTGGTAATAGGTAAGTCTGTTTACTTGCTCTCTGTGGATGGACAGAACACAGATACTGAAATAGCCGGGCTTTCTGCTAAGCAGCTGCTACCGCAGGAGCGCCTTGCCTGTCTCTCGCCGAGCACACTTTGTTATACTCTATTTACGTCCGGCTCTAGCGGGCGGCCCAAGGGAGTTTGTGTAGAACACCGGCAGTTGACTAACTATCTTGTTTTTTCCAATCGCGCATTTGCGAGAAAAAAAATCGAGCGGGTACTTCATTATACGAGCCTTGGATTTGATTATTCGGCAGAAGAGATATGGTGGCCCCTAGCTTATGGACACACAGTTGTAATCTTGACAAGCGCACGCCAGACTCTCGGGGAGACTTTGGGGCGCTGTATACATCAAAACGGCATAACTACTCTGGTCGCGGTGCCTTCACTTCTTGGGACCTTGCAAGAACAAGTTAGCTGGACGGGGAGACTTGATTTACAAGTGCTGTGCGGGGGTGAGGCACTCCCCCCGTTGATGGCCCAAAAGCTACTAAATGCAGAATCCGTGGGGCGTCTGGTCAATCACTATGGTCCTGTGGAGACCACCATCAATGTATCTTATGCTGTGATCGAAGAGATAAACAGTACTTCGATACCTATAGGTTCTCCTGTGTCCAACACGCAGGCCTATGTAGTGGACCCATGGGGGCAGCCAGTTCCCATGGGGGTTTCTGGAGAATTGCTTGTTGGTGGGGTTCAGGTGAGCCGGGGGTATTTGGGGCGGCCGGGGTTGACTGCTGCGAAATTCATCGCCGATCCGTTTTCCGGCAAATTGGGCGCACGTCTCTACCGCACCGGGGACTTAGCCCGCTGGCTAGCTGATGGCACGCTAGAGTTTCTTGACCGTATGGATACTCAGGTGAAGGTACGTGGCATGCGTGTGGAGTTGGGTGAGGTAGAAGCGGTGTTGCAAGCGCAAGACGGGATTCGTCAAGCGGTTGTCGTCGCCACCTACTCAGAGGCTTCACAGGCAGCCCAAGCACAGCTGGTAGCCTATGTGGTGCCCAGTACTTTACAATATGGGGAAGAGTCTTCTTCGTCATCAGCACCAGACACACAGGCAAGGAAAGGATTTGCCCTCGCCTCTGTCCAACTGAGTTTGGAGGGGCTAATTGATTTGATTGCGCTATGTGCCGCCCTTAAACGTCACCTACCAGTTCATATGGTGCCAACCCAGTTTATCGGACTGACCCATCTGCCACTGATGCCGTCGGGCAAAGTGAACCGTAAGGCCCTGCCGGATGTGAGTGGAGAGGTGGTGCAAAGCCGGTTTATAGCGCCAGCCAACGCGACAGAACAACTGGTTGCCTCAATCTTCAGTGAGTTGCTTGGAGTGGAGCAGGTGGGACGAGAGGATGATTTCTTCGTCCTTGGCGGCCACTCGCTTCGTGCTGTCCAGCTGGTGATACGGCTGCAGGCGGCAACCGGCAAGGCGGTTTCCATTCGGAATGTGTTTGAAACGTCAACTGTGAGAGCCTTGGCCCAGTGCGTTGATAACACACCAACTGGGTATTTACCTCTTGTTCCTTTATGGAAGTCTAGGGCATCCTCTCGAGCAATTGTGTGTTTCCCCCCATTATTGGGAATGGCGATCCCCTACAACCAAGATGTCATAGTGAAGCAGTGGGGAGAGTTTGGGGATGTTATTGGAATACAAGCACGAGGTCTTGGCCCAGATGAAGTTCCTTTTGAAACCTATGAGCAGATGCTGTCATGCTACTTTAACTCATTGAAGCAGGAAAAATATGAGTCGCTGATATTCGTGGGGTGGTCAATGGGGGGGAAGGTTGCTCTTGATGTTGCCTTAAGATTTCAAAGGATGCATCGGTCGATTGATGGGCTCATAATATTGGATACAGGCCCATTTAATGAATCCAAAAGTACTCCTGAGACAGTCTTGAATGATTTGGTTTTGTCATTGTATGATGATTTAACGGAAGGCTTTATACAAAGGCTTAGTGAAGACGAGAAAAGAGAGTATCTTAAAAAAAATATTGAAAGCTATGCCGTTGAGGAAAGTGGGGTCTCGACGCCAGAAGGGGAGGAACTGGAGGCGTTAGTTGATATGTTACTCGCACACAGTAAAATATTGCATCAACGACCAGACCCTATGTCGCTTGAATGTGAAGCGTATCTTATTCGAGCAAAAGAAAGTATAGGCACTAATAAGCATTCAGAGCTGGGTTGGTCTAAGATATGCGAAGAAGTTCACACTATGGATATTCACCTTGCACATACTGAGTTGTTTAATATGAAAAATGTTAGAAAGACGGCAGCTCTTGTTAATAAGTGTATCCGTTTTTGTATTAGTGATGGTTGAAGTCCATCCCGGATTCCGGACAATCAAGTTTATTAGCCATGATTGTCTCAGGAGCCGAGAATTAGCGTAACCGGTGTTTTAACCCCACCTGTTCATAGGCGGTTATGCCGTAGAGGAGTTAAAGGCGACCTTGGTAGCACTAAGCGCCGCCGTGTCTATAAATATCTCCCACTTGTTCGCTGTCCAAGCCCATTGGATTTCAGAGCTTGCCGGATGTGCTTGAGCGGCAATTACTAGCAGGGAGATAAAATTTCATGGTTTTTGAGGGGGGACGCGAAATGGTCAAGCAATTTAGGACAGAGTATGGGGAATGGGCGTTGGTGACCGGGGCAACATCTGGGATCGGGGCCAAGCTCGCCGAACAAGTTGCTGAGCGGGGATTACATGTTGTCTTAACAGCACGCAGAGCTGGCCTATTAAAGAAAATGGCAACTGAAATCTCGCGCAACTACGGGGTCAAAACCCATGTTGTTCCCGCAGATCTTTCCTTGCCTGAGGGGATTGAAACGCTGCGGGCCATTAAGCAGGATATCGGACTCCTTGTTCATGCCGCTGGCCTTGAGGTCAACGGGGCGTTTGCGAAAACAGCGCTGGCGGAAGAAGAGCGGATGATCATGGTGAACGTCATGTCTGTTATGCAGCTGTGCCATCATTTCTGCCGCCCCATGGTTTCGCGCGGGCGCGGTGGCATTCTTTTGGTGGCAAGCATCGCCGGGCATATGCCAAATCCTTATTTTACCAGCTATGCTGGAACCAAGTCCTATGTGGTTAACTTTGCGGCCTCTCTTTATGGCGAGTTGCAGCGGAAAGGGGTCGATGTGTGTGTACTCTCACCGGGGCTGACTGACACGCCTATGGTCACGGACAATGGCGTCGACTGGGACAAAGTTTCGCTGAAGATCATGAACCCGACAGAGGTGGCAAAACGCGGCTTGGACGGACTGGGCAAGCGCCTATGCGTGGTCTCCGGGGTGCGGAACAAGTTTCTTGTTGGCACGGCAAAGTTAAGTTCCATGGCAATGAGTGCGCGTCTTGGCGAAAAAATGATGCGGCCGGCCATAGATGCGACCAGAATCTAGCCTGAGGAGGTTTCGGGTGAAGTCGTAAGCAAATTTTTATATCCGGCAGGACATTGGTTTAATTGCTCAGTGCCAGACTGGTATTTCGGGAAACACTGGTCACCGTAAATTTGCCTTTCTCAAGATCATTTGTGCGATATGGTTCCCGTGAGCCTCGCTCCATGGAACCATCCCTCAGCCGAACTCCCGATATGCTACTGCTTATACCAACAGCACCTGTTTTTGACTTGGGATGAGGATTCCAAAATCACTTGAATTATGATTCAACATTGGGAAAGGAGATTCCCAATGTCAGTGATCCCATTGCGCCGAGACTATGATGCTTCTTCGTTACGAACTCTTGCTTGCCAAAGTAAGGATGCAGGCAGAGCCGCCGCCTTCTTGCTCTTGCTGCTGTTTATGATGGGGTGTCGCGCTTGAAGGCGGCACGCATGGGCGGCATGGACTGCGAGACTGGGTGCATCGGTTTAACGCAGAAGGGCCGCAGGGCCTGTACAATCGTAAGATCCCAGGCCGTGCCCGGTGGTTAAATAAAGAGCAAATGGCTGAATTTGCAGATCTGGTTGAGGCTGGACCTGATTTACAACAGCACGGCGTAATTCGCTGGCGGCGGCGAGATCTGCAAGGTGTGATCGAGCAGAAGTTTGGGGCCAGTTATAGCGAGAAGGCTAATTCAAACCTCCTCAGAGTTCTGGGGTTTTCTCGGGTCAGCGTTCGGCCACAGCACCCGGCACAGGACGAGCAAGTTATGGAGACATATAAAAAGACTTCCATGCCCGGCTTAAAGAAATAAAAGCGCGCTTGCCCTCACAAACATCCATGGAAATCTGGTGACAGGACGAAGCCCGCATTGGTCAAAAAAATGGGCTCACCAGAAGGTGGGCAAATGGGCACACGCGGTGGTCCTGATGGATCAGGCGGGTTGGCACACAACAGTAAAAATGGCTTTCTACTCGAAGCTTTAAAAACTATCAGGAAATTGTCGATGCTACCTGTCACGCTTGGAACAAGCTTGTTCAAGAACCCCACACAATCCCATCTGTCAATAAGCATTCAAATTTGACCCACCTTCAGCACTTAAAGTTGACCCACCTTTGGGCCCAGAGCAGCCTGGCTGCAGAGGCCGTTTGAATAGGTAAGTCTGTGTAGCCAGGCTGCTCTGGGCCTCACCTTATTTTTGGTTTCCAGTCTTGGACTGTGCAAATCGGTAGGAGGAGTTTCCTGTCTCCAGAATTATGCAGTGATGGGTGACGCGGTCTATCAGCGCCGCTGTCATTTTGGCGTTGCCAAATACACTGACCCACTCTTTGAAGACGAGGTTGGTGGTCAGGATAATTGAGGTTGTCTCATAGAGCTTACCAATCAAATGGAACAGCAGTGCGCCGCCAGACTTTGGAAACGGAATATAACCCAGCTCATCCAGGATCACGCAATCTGCAGCGAGCAGTTGTTTTTGCAGCCGTCCGGCCTTGCCCTCTTTTTCTTCCTTTATCAGCGCATTGACAAGGTCAACTGTATTAAAGAACCGCACTTTCTTCTCCGCCTCAATGAGGCTGGTTCCAAGGGCTGAAGCCACGTGGGTTTTGCCGGTTCCAGGTCCGCCAATCAGGATCAGATTCTGAGCTTTGGCGGTAAACTCCCCACTGGCCAACTCTTGTAGCTTTGCCTGCTCCACAGGACACAGTGCATAGTCAAAGCTGGCAAAGTCCTTGTGATGGGGAAAGCGGGCAGCTTTCATACGATTTTGAATAATACGCTTGTGTCGTTCACTGCGCTCACAGTGGATGAGTTGGCGCAGCGCCTCTGGCAGGCTCACCGCCCTCTGGCTTGCCAGCAACTCTTTGGCCGCCTGCGCCATCCCATGTAAACGTAGCTCACTCAGCTCCTCAATCAGGCCATTCATAGGTGCTCTCCCGGGGACTGGAGGAGCAGGTCATATTGCCCGCAATTGGCAACCGGAGGCATCTGGAGGGCTGGCGTATCTTGCCCCTCAAGCGGGATCTGTTTTGGCAATGCTGGCTCTGTGAGGTCATAAAGAAGAGCAAGGATTGCAGACAGCTGCGTGGTTTTATAGTCCAACGCCAACTCACAGGCCATTTCCACGGCCTCTTGTCCATGTTTTTGGGTCAGGCTCAGTAGTTCAACAAAGTCTCGGTCCCCACCACGCTGGTTGCGATAGTGCTTCCAGATCATGGCCAGAGCCTCAGGGGCTTCCCAGTGCCGGAACGGCGCTCCATTGCGTAAAGCCCCGGGGCGCTGCTTAAGCAGCGGCAGGTAATGCCAGATCTGAAAACACTTTTGATGGCGGCCAAAGCAGCGTTTGTGCGTAGCCAGAACCCGCTGGCCATCGGTAATGGTAATGTACTGCGCATAACTGCGCAACGAGACCGTTTTAAAGCTGTACGCGCAAGGAACGGAATAGCTGTTGTATCATACTGGACCAAACAGGTGCCGCTGACACGAGCTGTCCGCTCCCGATAGCCATCGAAAGCCCGGCCTTTGGAACGCAAACAAGCATGCTCCCTCTGGAAAACCTCAGCAATCGTCTGGCTCTTGTCTTCCGGGTGACCCTTTTGCGCCAACGCCTCACAGCGCAATCGCAGATGGGCATTGAGGTCCTCAAGCGTTGCAAACGACAGTTTGGGACAAAACACTTGTCCGCGCATCACTTTGACCTGATTTTCAACCTGCCCCTTTTCCCAGCCGCTGGCCGGGCTACAGGCAACAGGCTCTGTGGCGTAATGGCTCATCAGTGCTTGAAAACGGGGATGAAATACCCGTTCCTTGCCTTTGCCGATCTGAAGCACCATGGTTTTGGGATTGTCGATAATGACCCGCTCGGGGATCCCGTCATAAAAGGCAAAAGCCTCATTAAAGGCATCCAGAACCATCTCCTGGGACTCACGCAAATAAGCAATCAGAAATGGTTTGCGTGAATGACACAGGCGAAAATGAGCCACATATATCCGTTGATCCACCCCACCAAGGCACACCACCTCATGGCTCCAGTCAAACTGCACCGCATCGCCAGCGTCAAACTCGAGCGGAACATACCCCTTTAACGGACCGCCTTTGGTTTTGAGGCGTAAAATATACCGCCGTACCGTATCATAGGACCCTTCAAAGCCTTGTAAAACTAAGGCCTCATAAAGACCACGCATACTTCGGCGCTCTCTGGAAGGACGTAAAAGGTCAGCCTCAAAAAGAGACTTGAGGTAAACTTCATAGTCCAGCAAGCTGCGCAGCGGACGCGCTGAACTCAGTTTATACTTTGGCTCGACGATATCATTGCGCAAATACTTGCGGATGGTATTACGGGAAATGCCGGTGCGCCGGCTTGCCTCCCGAATTGACACTCCATCCACCAGAACCCAACGACGGATCTTAGCAACTGTTTCCATGCATAACACCTGACTGCTTCTCCGTGCCCGAAAAGACACGAAAATTTAAACACAGAAGGTGGGTCAGTTTTCAATGCAAATTAACCCACCAGGTGGGTCAAATTCTCATGCTTTTCTACAGCCCATCAATCGGCAGCAGAACCTGGGCTAGTGTAGGTCATCATAAATGCCGTTGGTATTAATATTTGAAATTGCTGCGTGAGAGGAGGAAAATGCCATTTGCTCTCTCCCTTATTCTCCGCTATGGCTGCCATCTGTTTAACTTGAGAAAGGTGATGTCATAATCCCATGCTTATAGATAGCCATTGCCATTTGGACTTTCCTGACTTCGAAGAGGAACGAGATACGATCATTGCTCGTGCTCATGAAGCTGGAGTCAAACTTATGGTTTCCATTAATACCCGTATCCGTCAGTTCGACGCGGTCCGGGCAATCACCGAAGAGTATCCTAGTGTTTTTTGCTCTGTAGGAACCCATCCACATAATGCGGAGGAGGAGCATGGAATTTTAGCGGAGGAAATTGTGCTCCGAACCAACCACCCCAAAGTTGTCGCCATCGGGGAAAGTGGCCTTGACTATTTCTATAATAATTCTCCGAGAGCTATGCAGCAGGACTGCTTCCGTGCGCATATCGCGGCCTCTAGAGAAACTGGGCTGCCACTAGTTATTCATACCAGGGATGCTGATGGAGATACGGCAGCAATATTAAGGGAAGAAATGGGGAAGGGTACTTTTCCTGCTTTACTACATTGCTTCTCTTCTAGCCTAGAACTTGCACAAGAGGCTATAGACTTGGGACTATATATTTCCTTTTCTGGCATTTTGACATTTAAACGCTCATCTGAACTTCGGAGCATCGCAGCTCAGCTGCCCATTGACCGGTTACTAGTAGAAACTGATGCGCCTTACCTCGCCCCTCAACCTTGGAGGGGTAAACGAAATGAACCGTCCTATGTCACACACACAAATAAAGTTTTGGCGGAAGCGCACAGAATTGACGAGAAGGAAATGGCGCGTGTAACAACCGAGAACTTTTTTCGTCTATTTTCTAAGGTTCCTAAACACCTTTGGGAAGAACAGGCATAGTGAGTGACAGTCAACTGAAAATAACAATACTGGGCTGCGGTTCCTCAACTGGCGTGCCGAGAATTAATGGTGACTGGGGAGCATGTGACCCAAATGAGCCTAGAAATTGGCGTAGACGCAGTTCAATATTGCTGGAAAAACAAGGTAAAACTGGTACGACAACTATTGTTATCGACACTGGGCCGGATATTCGGGAACAATTTCTTTCGGCGAATGTCCAGAGTTTGGATGCGATTGTCTACACACATGCGCATGCTGATCATATTCATGGCATTGATGATCTCCGGTTCTTCTCTATCGTACAAAAGAAACTTCTGCCGGTTTTCATGGATTTAGAGACTTCACAGAGGCTTCGCCAAGCGTTTGACTATTGTTTTCAGACACCATCTGGGTCTGGATATCCTCCAATCATGGAAGAGTGTAGAATTATTAGTAAACAAGAATTTGTAATAAGTGGAGCAGGGGGCGCGTTACCATTAATTCCGATCCCGTTGAAACATGGACGTATAGATTCTCTTGGTTTTCGCTTTGGTGATGTGGCATATACTCCTGATCTGAATGATATTCCGAAAAGCTCCATTAATTATTTGAAGTCACTGGATTTATGGATTGTTGACGCATTGCGGTATCGACCCCACCCTAGCCATTTTTGTTTAGATGATGTTTTAAAGTGGGATGGAATCCTTCAACCCAAAAGAGTTATCTTGACTAACATGCATTCAGACATTGATTATAACAAGGTTGCACGACAGTTGCCCAAGCACATTACTCCCGCTTATGATGGGTTGGGTATATATATGGATAACTTATAATATTTTAATTCTGAACTTTACATTTGAGGGGCAATGGGAAATTATACATCTATAAAGGATTGGGATACCGCTTATAGTAATAGCCGTGCTGTTCCTGAGGCCCATCAAATATTCCAGTCGTGGGCAGCCTTGTCGGAGCGCTACCGTCAAGAGATGCCATGCGAGCTTGATATCGCATACGGCGGCGGGCAAAGAGAACGCTTCGATATTTTCCATTCTGCAAATAAACCACCAAAAGGATTAGTTGTTTATGTTCATGGCGGATATTGGAAAGCCTTTGATAAAAATTCTTCGAGTTTTATAGCTGGTGGGCTTAATAGTCATGGGTATTCCGTGGCTGTGCCAAGCTATAGTCTTTGTCCTCAAGTGAGTATATCAGATATTAGAAATCAAATAGCGAAATCAATTGAGTGCGCTGCTGAACGTATTGATGGCCCAATTATTTTGTCAGGCCATTCTGCTGGAGCTCAACTGGTTGCCCGGATGATCTGTGCAGATACACAACTTCCTGATTACATTTTGGGACGCATTCAAAATGTAGTTGGCATTAGCGGTGTCTATGATCTTAGACCCATAATAAACACAAGTATGAATCAAGAGCTCCTAATAGATGAAAAAGAAGCAAGAGTTGAAAGTCCATCTTTGAAAGACCCTGCAAGTGGCAAGAAGATGGCTTGCTGGGTTGGAGCGCAAGAGCTACCAGAGTTTTTGAAACAGAGCAGAGATCTCTATAGAAGTTGGAAGAACTCCGATTGCCATATTCAATATCAGGAAGCTCAGTTCCAAAACCACTTCACAGTACTTAGTGATATGACTGAAGCTGCAAGTCCTTTAGTAAGAGCACATCTCACTGAACTATAAATTTAGCCAATAAGTTCCATAATATATATTATCCGACACGACCAAGGTTTGAAATGTGGTGCGTATTTTTGTGTTTCCACGCACCAGCGGCTTAAGAAAGCCTCTAATCCAAATCCCGTTTGCGCTTGACCAAGTCGCCTCGCGGTTCCATGGTCTTGGCTATGACTGTGACCGTCCTAAGAACCAGTGAACTGGCAGCGCGTCTAAGTGAAGTGAGTTGCCTGGAGGATCAAACCGGCCTGCCACGCTATTGGGCCACGGTTTGGACAGCGTGCTGCGGCGCGCATTTGCAAGCCGCCACCATAAGAAAACATCTGTCACGCTCTCTACCGCTGCGCCCACCGGCAATGCGGCGCCGACTGCCTTGACCAGCTTCTGTTCGATCTGGATCTGGCTAAACTCGAGACCGTCGCCTCCGGCTTTTACACCGAAGAACACAATCGTGCCCTGCAATATAGGGTCGATACCTCGTCTCGGTGGAACAGCGTGCATCGGTTTTTACTCGATACCTTGCGTCTGGCTGTCGGGTCTGTAAACGACACTTCACGCGTTAGCGCGCTGCAGGCGTCACTGGGGCGTCTTGGCGTGCAACTGAAAAACCTGTCTCCGGCGCCCCATAGAAAGAAAACCCGTGCATTGCGTGCATTGCCGGCCATCGTCGTTGAGGAGCTCTATGATCTGGCGAACCCGGAAAGCACGAGAAACCCGTTCCGGACCGAAAGCGCCCGGTGGCGAAATTTCTGTATTATTCTTGCCATGCGGCATCAGGGACTACGGAGCGCTGAAGTGCTGTTGCAACCGGTGAGTGCCATCAAGCATCAGATCCATCCTCAAACGGGCAAGCCCACGTACTGGCTCAATGTCGACACACGATATGAAGACAACGACCCCCGCTGGTCACGGCCACCTAGGATAAAAACCAATAACAGTATTCGCCAGATTCCCGTTACGGCTGAACTGGCAGAGTACTTTCAATATTATGAAAGCTCGTTCCGCGGCCGTCACGCCCATCCAATGCTGTTCGTCAATCCGGCTGGCGCCCCTCTCTCCGGTCAAGCCGTTCTCGATATTTTTGCGGCCGTATCGAAAGTGTTGAGTGAGCCCGCCCGAAAAGCGCTGATCGCCAACATGCGGGATCCCGTTATTCGCGCCCATGACCTTCGCCACACCTGCGCGGTCCTGATGCTCACCCGTTTCCGCAAAAGCGGCATTGATGATGTTGAAGCCCAACAGAGGCTCAAAGCCTTTTTCGGTTGGTCCTACACCTCGCAAATGCCGCGCCATTATGCGCGGGCGTATTACGAAACCCGACTGGCGGCCGTCTGGCACCAGACCTTCGATGCCAATCTCCAGACCCTTCGCTCTCTTGATACTGAGCAGGAAGTTTGGTCGGGAGTAAGGTCATGAGCAATGCTTTCCAAGCCGATCCGAAAGAGGTGATTGAAAGCAAAATGGCTTTGGCGGAGGCCGTGAGCAGGTTACCGCCCCTGCCCTCCGTCATTCGCTACTACGACACTTACTTTGAAACAGTCCGCAGTATCGAAGCGCCGGCAACATCAATGCGCTGGCCCATCTGGCAAAATGGGGTTTTGTCTTCGATTGGTTTTGAGCGAATTGACCCTTCAGTCAAGCCGCTTTTGCAAGGCTGGGTCGTGTGGATGCTTATGAATTTAGAACCATACACCAGTATTGCTTATTATTATCGATTGCATTCCAATGCAGATTTAATACACGAAGTCATGCCGTTTCTATTTCTTGAACCTATAAAAGTAAAGTACTACTGGGAAACTTACGTGCTTTCTAAGTGTACTAATAATGAACTCACTATCGCACTAAAATCATTATTAAGTTATTTGTGCAATCAGGCAGTTGGTCCATGGTCTAATGAATATGCCATATTTGTTAGTGAGTTTTTACATGGAGGAAAACGAGACAAGTATCGGGCAGTCCGAGACGGTGAAGTCTTTCTCTCAACCCAGGAAGAGGCGCTGATTGTAGAATATTTCGATACTTTAAATGAAGCAATCAGAACGGGTCCCCAATCGATTGCCGACGACGAACTCAGAGACGCGTGTCTTTTGTATTGGAATTATCAACATGGGTTCCGATCGGTACAGTTATCCTTGATAAATTTGAATGATGTACGCCAACTTCCGTGGGAAGACGGTCCGCCGACGATCCATGTGACCTTTGAGTACGCCAAGCAAAGGACCGGAGCGAGCCGATATAATCCAGCGCAGAATCGGACAATGAACCGTGACTGGGTCTGGATGCTCTCTATATGGCTCGAGCGCCGAAAACAACGTCCAGAGTCACTGGAGTTGGATCGCCCAAACTCCCTTTTTGGCATGCCAAATGTCGAAATCGCCGATGCGATCTGTCGGTTGACTGAAAAAATCACGGGGCGTCGTCGAACCCCAACAGAATTACACCACACGGCGGCGCAACGTCAGGTCGATGCCGGGTGTTTCTCGTTGGAACTGGCCGAATTTATGCTGCACGCCCAGATTACCACAGGCCTAGTCTACTTCGACTTTTCCCCGACGCAAGCCGATCGCATCAATAAGGCCTTGGGGCTGTCACCTGTTTACAGTGCCCTTTCCGAAGTCATCAAAACCGGAAAAATTGACAAGGCAAAACTTCTGGGGTTGCCTAACGATCAACAAATTGTCGCCGCGCCGCACGGACGTCTTATTATCGGCATTGGCGGCTGCGGCATTGGCCAGAAAAGCTGCACAAAAAATCCTGGCCTTTCGTGCTATACCTGCCAGAAATTTATGCCACTGAACGAACGCGACGTTCATGAGGAGGCCCGCAATGCGGTTGAAGCTACCGTGCGGGAGTTCATTGCAGCCGCCAGATTTGACAAGGGAAACCCTGCTTTCATGCAGTTGCGTCGAACACTGGAAGCAATCGATCAAGTGCTCGATGATGTAGATCCCGAGGTCGGAACATGAGCAGCGTCGCTCAGGAAAATCTTCAAAGGTTTGTGCGTCTCCACCGCCAAATTGCGGAAGACCACGGTCTCACGTGGGCGCTGCCGTGCAATCCACTTGGTAAAATAGACAAATCGCAGAGATGGGACCTTAACGAGATGACCGGCGCCAGTGGCCCGAAAAACTACATTGGGGATTTCGGCTGCGATGATCGGGCGCTTTTATTGATCAATGAAAGACGCGCAACAGCCGGACAATCACTTTTACCGCATACAATTTTACCGCAAAGCTGGCGCGAGTTCATCAAGGCCGTCGCGGTGAAGGGGGCATTTCGGGATAAAACAAGCCCGAGTCATATTTCCAGGCAGACAGTTCGGTATATCCGTATTCTGGGGACCTGCGCTTACGGGAAAGACTTATGGAACCTGACGGCAGACGATGTCTGTTCAACACTGGAATTTGCCAAACAAATCAACACAGCTGTAACGAACCAAATCAGCTATATTGTAAAGCACTACATTGATGTTGAACATCTATCTGATTGCTCTCCCCTTCTCATTGAACGATTTTTGACGCAAAATAAATCCAATCGATCCCCCTTGCAAATCCGAAAGGAGTTGGAAGAGCGAAAACGGGCAGAACAGCTGCCGAACGCAAAAGCTTTTTGGGAATTGGTCCGTATTCTTTGGGAAGAAAAACCGGCAACTTTTTATGACCGTCTGCGCTTTGAAATGGCTAGGCTGCTGCTGCTGCTGGGACTACGCGGCACCGAAATCGCGTCGATACCGGAAGATTGTATAAGGTGGCGTGAATATTTCGATCCCAAGGGCAATCGCGCCGATACCCGTGGCGGGATCGGCAAGTCGCTGTGGTTGCGCATTTTTGCGCTCAAACAGGCGTTGAAATCCGAAAGCGGCCTGGCTCTTTATGAAACAACGATCAACATTGATCCGGAGTTCGAGCAAACTGTCTTGAGCTCCGTCGAACGGATAAAAATCTTGACAAAACCATTGCGGGAACGTCTCAGGCAGCAACGGCAAACCGGCCGGATCTTTCCAGAGTTCACTCCTGACAGTCTCGTTTCCCTGCTTGAGGTCTACACACGCTTGTCCGCGGACTACAATGGGAGCGGTCATGCTGTTATAATTTTAGACAAGATCGAAAGCCGGCAAATATTACGCAATGCAGCTGCGGACAAATTCCGTCGCAAAGGCAACGGCGGCTTTCGAAAAGCAGTCCGGAATTATTTTTCCAAGAAGTGTGGCGAGGCCAGAAAGCACGGTATCCCTCTTGTTTTCAGGCTTGCCGATGGCTGCGAAACGGGTCATGGTTTCAGGAAACTCCACGTCCGTATATCCGATCTGGAAGCCTGGGCGGCCAAGGCTATGCCAACAAAGCTCAGCGATGTGGAACCACTAAACCTCGACAGAGGACAAAAGCTCTATCCCGATGAACTGCTGTTGCTCGGCCCGAAACGGGTTATGATTGAGGAACGAGACGGGATTCCCTGTGATGTCAGGAAATATCCGTTTGTCGGCAACATGACGATCGTCGATGTTATAAATGGCTTAAGTCAAAAGGCATCCTGGGATCGTTTTGGCCAGCAAGATGGATCACTGTCTTTGTTCCAAAAGTACGGTGAAACCGCTGAGGATTGCGAGCACCTGATCGAAACCCACGATTTCCGGCATTTGTGGAACACAGAGATGTTTCGGGCCGGACTGGCCGACACAATCCTCAGCAAGCGGTTTAATCGGAAGAGCGTCGCACAAAGCTATGAATACGATCATCGAAGTTTGGCGGAAGAGCTTGATGTCATCACCGTTCCAGCTGAGCTTGATCCTCTGCTGCTGGGCAAAGCGCGCGACGTCTATAAGCTGATCATGACAGGGCGCGGCAAAGGCAAAATCGCGGACCAATTCATGAAAATTCAAAAAAACGAGGGAGAAGAAGTGAGCAGCGATCGTCTTTTTAGCGGCAGAAGCCGACGGATATCACATCACACCGTACGGAGCTTGTCTAAACTCGTTTGTGGCCGAGCCCTGCCCTCACCATCTCGAGTGTCTTGCTGGCTGTGTCCATCTCTATCGAATCGGCCTTCCAAGAGAGCAACGAGCCCTCGTGAAGCTGGAAAAGCGATATCTCGATCTGCTCAAAGCCCTCCATAAACATCCCGGGTCCGATGCTTCAAAACAAAATGCGCGCGAACACGCAGAGCGCCGTCTCAAAGGCATCCAGAAAGCCAAAGGAACGGCGCCGGGTGACCGTGTCTTTCCAGACGGCAAAGACCTGAGCAGACTGATCGATGGGACGTATAAAGGACCCTTACGTGACCCAACCTCATAACGATGACCCTTTCACCGGACCCGATGAGCGGATTGGCAGCGCCTGTCGATCACGGCTTCTGGAGGACGAAACCATTACGATCCGCAGCATCGCACGGGTACTTGGTGTTGCGCACACTACCTTATCGCGCAATCGGATAACGAAAGCACAAATCAATAAATGCGCTGCCATTCAGGAAAGTGCGCGAGTGATAGAAACCAAGCAGCGCAAAAGTGGGAAAGACCTGAGCGTTGCTCTTGCAAAGGCCAAACAGCGCATTGCAGTTTTGGAGCATCAGGTCGCTCTGCTGGCTGGCAGCCATAAGGCGATGATTGTTGCTGTTGGCGAGATCGGCGGCATGGACGGCTGGAAACGCTTCATACTAGAACGGCTCAGCTCATGCACAAACACAAGTTCTTCCCGTTCTTCCCGCTCCACCCCGAAAGCGATGGTGTGGTCATGGCCCAGAAGACTATCGCTGCTATTGGCTGTAATCTCCAGATCTGCTGCAAAATAGTTCTGCCCGCGAATGATCACCATTTCCTTCAATCGGCCCAACACATAAAGCTGACCGTTCCGCAAAGCTCCCAAATCTCCGGTACGCAGCCATGTGCAGCCGTTGTCATCATCATGCTTCCGCACCTGAAACACCTGAGATGTTAGCTCTGGCTTGTTCCAATAGCCACTGGTTGTAGACGGGCCGGACAACCAGATTTCGCCGACGGATCCTTGCGGTAGCTCCATACAACTATCCGGATCCACGATACAAAGTCGCTGCGTGTCCAGCACCTGCCCGCACGCCACCACCGCCCGTCTGCCCACCTGCCCTTTGCTCAAACGCTGTGCCCGGGTAGCTTTGAAAGCATTCCTCGGTTGCATGGTCGCCGCTTCCCTTGTATTTCCAAGGTTGGCGAGCTGTGGCCAATAACACCGATTCGGCCAATCCATAGGCAGGGCAAAATACTGAAGCCCTAAAGCCATTTGTGCAAAAAATGGAGCTAAACGTCTCCATAGTTGTTAGTTGCACCGACTCTGCAGCATTAAGCGCAAAGCGCAGGCTGGACAGGTCAAGCCCGAACCTTTGTTCTTCGGAAATCTGGTCACAGCACAGTTGATAGGCAAAGTTAGGAGCCATGGTCAGAGTGGAGCGGGTTTGGCTGATAATCTCCAGCCAACGTCTTGGCTATTGTACAAAGCTGGCTGGAGCCATCAGATGGGCGGGCACCCCCATGTAAAGCGGTAGCAATATCGTACCAATGAGGCCCAGATCATGGAACGGTGGTAACCAGCTGCACATGGCATCAACAACCTGTGTCCCGGTACTGTAACCACCGCTCATCAGCTTTTGAATAAGATTCAAATTCTCCAGAATTTGCTGGTGACTGGCCATCACCCCTTTGGGAAGGCCTGTGGTTCCTGAGGTGTATTGCAGGTAGGAAATAACATCCGCTTCAGATGTTACAGGTACCCAGTGTGCATGGCTCTGAAGCAAACATTGATCAACCGGCAAACATGCCAATTGTAGCTTTTGCTCCCAGTTGTGAAGCTGTCTCAATTGACTGCTTAGGCATAAGACACTGTGGGCCTTGGCATCCTGAAGGATCGCCCCCAGCCGTTCCATGTGCTTGCTGTTGCGCGGTGGGTAAGCTGGGACTGCAATAATACCGGCTAGTTGACAGGCAAAAAAGGCGATAATGTAATCTAGGCCCGGTGGGCAAACGATCAGCGCTCGTTCCCCTGGCTCTAGTCGCCGCGCCAACTGCGCGCCCAAAGCCCTTGCCTGTTGCCAAAGCTGCCCATAGGACACCTGCAACTGGCTGCCTGTTTGGGCAGCAGTAAACCGGTAAAACTGAAAAGCAAGGTGACCCGGTGTGGACTGTGCCGCATTCGCTAAAAGATCGACAAGGCTGTTTACTTGAAACGGTTTTACATCCATTTGGGTGCTCTTTGCTAACTAAAAGATCCCACCAGAAGGCATATGAATATATAAACTATCCCGCATTATTTAATGTTCACATATATCAAAGACGATATACCGTTAATACGCCATTGATTGGGTTCAAATGATGCAACAGTTAAGTACGGCCGAGTGAGTGTAGCTTAGCACACGCGGCTTTATCCAAGCCTCTCTTTCGAGTTATACCAACGGCACTTATAATTGACCTGTATGCGCCCAATTTCGTCTACCGATTGATGTGATTGTGTGGGGTTGTTGAATAAGCTTATTCCAAGCGGAACAGGCGGCATCGACAATTTCCTGGTAGTCTTGAAAGGTTCGGTTAGAGAGCCAGTTTTGCCGTAAGTACTGCCAAACATTTTCAACCGGGTTGAGCTCCGGAGAACGGGGTGGGAGCAGCAAGATGGTTATATTATCAGGCAACTTCAGTTTTGCCGTTGTATGCCAACCCGCTTGATCCATCAGGACCACTGCGTGCGCCCCTTTGGCGACGGTTCGGCTGATTTCTTTAAGGTGAAGCTGCATGGAATTGGTATTGGCTTTGGGCAAAACAAGTGCTGCCCCTTTGCCGTGGGCGGGGCAGATGGCCCCGAATACATAAGTTGATTGATAGCGCCCGTCGCTGGGAGCCCGTGGTCTCGTTCCTTTTTTTGCCCACCTTCTGGTGAGCCCATTTTTTTGACCAATGCGGGCTTCGTCCTGCCACCAGATTTCCATGGATGTTTGTGAGGGCAAGCGCGCTTTTATTTCTTTAAGCCGGGCATGGAAGTTTTTTTATATGTCTCCATAACTTGCTCGTCCTGTGCCGGGTGCTGTGGCCGAACGCTGACCCGAGAAAATCCCAGAACTCTGAGGAGGCTTGAAATAGCCCTTTCGCTATAGCTGACCCCAAACTTCTGCTCGATCACACCTTGCAGATCCCGCCGACGCCAGCGAATTACGCCGTGTTGTTGTAAATCAGGCCCAGCCTCAACCAGATCTGCAAATTCAGCCATTTGCTCTTTATTTAACCACCGGACACGGCCCGGGCTCTTACGATTGTACAGGCCGTGCGGCCCTTCTGCGTTAAACCGATGCACCCAGTCTCGCAGTGTTTGGCGGTCCATGCCGCCCATGCGTGCCGCCTCCAAGCGCGACAACCCATCATAAACAGCAGCAAGAGCAAGAAGGCGGCGGCTCTGCCTGACATCCTTACTTTGACAAGCAAGAGTTCGTAACGAAGAAGCATCATAGTCTCGGCGCAATGGGATCGCTGACATTGGGAATCTCCTTTCCCAATGTTGAATCACAATTCAAGTGATTTGGGAATCCTCATCCCGAGTCAAAAACAGGTGCCGTTGGTATTATCATCGCAATCTCTAGTGTCGAACTGTTGCGACGATCAGTTGAATTCACCCTGACTTCCCCTATAACTGTAAGGAATGAGACTGTCGTGTGAAGGCAGTGTCGCCAAGGTACGCTTTAGAGCGTGTCGATACAGATTGGTTTCGGGATTCCCTAAACCAGCAATTTGTGATTCCATGTCTCTGCGGGACTATACAATTACTTTGAATCACAAATTATTGGGTTTGTGAACCCTATTTGTAAACGGGACCTAGGTGGGACTAGACCAACGGTTACAATAAATCATGGTTAATATATAATTAAATTATATGCTTATGGCTATATCCAGTATGTATTTATGTGAGGTCTGTGATACATTCTCTAACGAGAGCTGCAGTTTTCGCGGCCTTATTCAAGTCAAACAACTCAGTATGTGCCAAGTGAATATCCATGGTATGAACTTCGAAGCATATATTAGACCAACCCAAATCAGGCTTTTTTTCACTTCTGATATTTTCTTGTGCTCGGATTATATACCCTATGCATTCCAGTGGCGTTGGATCAGGTCGCTGAAGCCATATTTCCCCGTGCGCAAGCGACATATCAACCAACATTTCAAGCTCTTTCTCTCCCAGAATAGAGTCTCCGGTCTCCTCAATTTCAGAGCTTATAAGATCTCGTTTAAGGTAGTCTCTTTTCTCACCTTCGCTCAAACCTTCTATAAATTCCTCCGACAAATCCCCACAAAATTCCTTAACCAAAACATCTAGGATATCCTTTGGGCTTTGTCTTGGTTCATTGAATGGATCGGTATCCAATATGATGAGTGCGTCAATTGGCCGGTTTACACTCTGAAATCTCAAGCCTACATCAAGAGCAACTTTTCCCCCCATTGACCAGCCAACAAATACCAGCGCGTCATATTTTTCCTTCTCCAATGCTTCAAAGTAGCAGGAAATCATTTCCTCATAGGTCTCAAACGGCACTTCATCTTGTCCAAGACCTCTGGCTTGTATACCAATTACATCCCCAAACTCTCCCCACTGGTTCACTATGACATCTTTGTTGTAGGGAGTCGCTATTCCTAGCAAAGGGGGAAAACACACAATTGCTCTAGAAGAAGGCCCAGTCTTCCTGAAAGGAACAAGAGGGGAGTACCCGGTCTGTGCATTATCAATACACTGGGCCAAGGCTCTCACCGTTGGCGCTTCAAATACAGTGCGAATGGCGACAGCCTTACCGATCGCGGCTGTCAGGCGCATAACTAGCTGAACAGCGCGAAGAGAATGTCCCCCGAGATTAAAGAAGCTATCTTCTCGTCCTACCTGTTCTACCCCAAGCAATTCACTAAAGGTTGAGGCAACCAGCTGTTCTGTAGCATTGGCTGGAGCCACAAACTGACTTTGCACCACCTCTACACTCACTTCAGGTAGGGCTTTACGATCCACTTTACCTGAAGAGGTCAATGGCAGACAAGACAGCCCCACAAACTGTGCGGGCACCATATGTTCGGGAAGAACACTTCTGAGGGAGTTTCGCACAGAACCCAGATCCGGAATCATGTCTAAACCTAGCACCAAATCATGTTTATCGTTCGTTCGTACATCAACAGCGCTGGTCGTGTTCTTTAGTATTTGCGGCACAATATAAGCGATCAAATCAATATCTGATTGATTATGCTTATCAAACGTTTTAGCCACAACGACAGCCTGCATAATGCTCGCTTGCGCTTGCAGCGCCGCCTCAATCTCACCCAGCTCTACCCGCATGCCGCGGATCTTGACCTGAGTATCGATGCGGCCAAGGAATTCCAGCGTGCCATCAGATCGCCAACAGGCCAGATCCCCGGTGCGATACAGCCGCGCCCCCGCTTTACCGGAAAACGGATCGGCAATGAACTTCTCCGCAGTTAACCCCGGCCGCACCAGATAGCCGCGGCTCACCTGAACCCCGCCAATCAGAAGTTCGCCAGAAACTCCGATCGGGACCGGCTGCCCCCATGGGTCCACCACATAAGCCTGCGTGTTGGCTACAGGAGCACCAATAGGGATCACCGTTTCGCTGCCAGTTGTTGGATAACATAAAACCTCAATGGTAGCCTCTGTTGGCCCATATAGGTTGATCAGCTCGGCCTCTTTCCCCGCTTTAGCAACGACCGCATGGAACCGTCTCACGCACGTTGCACTGAGGGCCTCTCCGCTTGTAAATATCGTCTGTAATGAGGTTAGGCTCTCAAGCTCCTCTCCGGCTTCTAAAGACGCCACGTAGGGCTCAAACAGGCTTGGCACGAAGTGAATTACACTCACTCCGTTGTCCACTATGGCCTGACATACTAGGTCAACCTGCCGGTGAGCATTTGGCGCCAATATTACCACCCGCGCACCGCAGGTTACTCCCCAGAACAGCTCCCAGACCGAGACATCAAAGGTGTAAGGTGTCTTTTGTAAAAGCACATCCTCAGGCCCCAACGGCACCATTTCTTGCATCCATGCCAAGCGGTTACTAAGCCCTTTATGACAGACCATCACCCCTTTTGGGGTGCCAGTGGAACCGGAAGTGTAGATCACATAGGCAAAAGAGCTGAAGCTACTTGCGTTGAGTTGGCCATCCAGCGTAGGCGTTTTACCGTTGAACGCCAATAACTCTTGCCTAACATCGACATCATCCAGAACGACCAGATGTCCCCCACCTGCTTTCTCACCCAGGGCACTAACCTTCATCACGCTACATTGTGTGAAGACTACCCTTACCCTGGCATCTTTCAGCATAAAGGCGAGGCGCTCTGGCGGATAGTCTGGGTCCAGCGGCAGGTAGGCGCCGCCTGCTTTCCAAATGGCCAGCAAGGTGATGATCAGCTGGGCGGAGCGTTCCAGACACACCCCCACCACCTGTTCCGGTCCCACCCCTTGACAGATCAGATACCGGGCCAGACGGTTGGAGGCCGCATCCAACTCGCCATAGCTCAGCTGGTGTGCCCCATCCACCACCGCAACAGCGTCAGGCCGTAGGCGGGCTTGCGCTTCGAACAACTCCACAACCGTTTGATCCTCTGGGTAACTCACGTGTGTGTCGTTAAAGCCGTGCAGAAGATGCTCACGCTCTGCCCCATCCAAAAGCTGAAGCAACGCAACGGGTGTGTCAGGTGTTTGCAACGCGGAAGTTAAGAACCGCTGCAACATGGCCCCGAGGCGTTGGACTGTATCCTCGTCAAAGACATCTGTGGCATACTCCATGGAGAGGATCACACCTGAGGTGCAGGGGTTAATATCCATCGTCAGATCATATTTCGAGATCGGCGGATGTGAGCCCTCAAGGTACTCCGCCTCAACCCCGTCCAGCAGCTCAGCTCCTTCATCGCGAAACGCATGCATCACCAACAGCACCTGAAACACCGGGGTGATGTTGGCAGCTGTGTCCTCCAAAGCGGAAACAACCTGTTCAAAGGGAACATACTGATGGCTAAAGGCATCCTGCACGCAGGTACGGGCCTGTGTCACCAAACTCTCAAAACTCTCTTGCCCATCAACCGGCAGGCGCAGGGCTAATGTATTACCAAAGTAGCCAAACTCGGGCCACAAGGCCGCATCGGGCTTCATCACATGCGGCGTGCCCAGAACAATGTCCTGATTACCACAGACCCTGGCAAGGAAGCTGGAAAGCGCCGCCACAAACACCATGAAGGGCGTGGCCTCAAGGCGGGCGGCAAACGCCTCCACTTGCCGCCACTGGTCCGGGTCCAGTCCCGGTGTGATAATCCGGCGTCCGGCAAAGCTGCGCTGCTGCGGCCGCGGCCGATCAAACGGTAAGTCCAACGCTTGTGGTATGCCAGACAGGGTCTGTTGCCACCACTGCAGCTCTTCAGCCAATACCGGCGCCATCGCCTCGGACCGCTGCCAGGCGGCATAGTCTGCATAGTGTAGCGGTAAGGGGGGCAAGGTAGCTGGTCGTCCCTCTTTGGCGGCCTGATACAGCGCGGCAAAATCGGTCGGCAGCACATGACTGAGCGACCAGTTGTCCCCCACACTGTGATGGGTGGCCAGACACCACACATGAACGGTTGGCGAGAGCTTGAGCACCAGCGAGCGACAGGGGTGATCAGTGCTCAGATCATAGGCGGCGGCGAGCAGCCGTGCACCGCGCTGCTGTGCTTTCTCCAGCAACACCTCCAATGGCTGCCCCTCTTGTGACCAATCCTCAAACACGTTCTGCAGACTTTCGGGCGGATCAATCTCCTGCCACAGGCGGGTATCGCGGCTGACCAGCCGGGTGCGCAGCACCTCATAGCGCTCCAACACCCCTTGTACCGCCTGACGAAGGGCCTGTGTGTCCACAGCCCCGCGCACGATCAACGGCAGGCCCTCATTGTAGACCGGCTGCCCCTCAAAGCGGGCATTGGCCAGCCACATGCGCTCTTGCTCGAACGAGGCCGGAATAGGCGCCTTGCGATCCACCGGCTCCACAGCTGGCAACGGCTTGTCAAAACGCTCCTCAAGCCGTGTAGCCAGCTGGCGGGCACTGGGGCTTTCAAACACAAGGCGCACCGGCACGTGCATACCAAGGGCTTTTTCCAGCCGCAGCGCCAACTGGGCGGCAAAAATAGAATGGCCCCCGATCTCGAAGAAGTTATCATCAAGTCCCACCCGCTCCAGAGAACGGCGATCATGGGCAACCACATCGCGCATGATCTGGCAGATCAGCTCTTCATGCTGGGTTCGCGGCGCCACAAAGCCCACTTGCACGGTTGTTCCTGCCACATCCGGCAGGCCTTTGCGGTCTACTTTTCCTGACGGCGTGAGTGGCAGGCACGACAACCCGACAAACTGGGAAGGTATCATATGGCCGGGCAAGATAGAGGCCAGACCCGAGCGCACCTGCGCCGCATCCAGCACGCTCTCCAGTCTCAAAATATACATGGCCTGCAGGTCCGTCTCTCCACCACTCTCAACCGAATGGTCAAGCGCACAGGCCACCAGATCTTCCGTCCTACCTTGCGGCACCACATAGGCCACGAGAGAAACATCCTCTATTGAGGTCCCTTCAAAACTGCGTGCCACAACAACAGCCTGAACAATGCCCGCTTGCGCTTGCAGCGCCGCTTCGATCTCCCCCAGCTCCACCCGCATGCCGCGGATCTTGACCTGAGTATCCATACGGCCAAGGAATTCCAGCGTGCCATCAGATCGCCAGCGGGCCAGATCCCCGGTGCGATACAGCCGCGCCCCCGCTTTGCCGGAAAACGGATCTGCGATGAACTTCTCAGCAGTTAACCCCGGCCGCACCAGATAGCCGCGGCTCACCTGAACCCCGCCAATCAACAGTTCACCAGAAACTCCAATCGGGACAGGCTGGACCCTTGCGTCCACCACATAGGCCTGCGTGTTGGGCACAGGAGAACCAATGGACACCACGTCCTCAGTACCTATGGTCTGATACGCCGTCACGTCAATGGTGGTCTCGGTGGGGCCGTAAAGGTTGACCAGTGCGGTGGAGCATCGCTCTTGAACTAAAATTTCATGAAAGCTCCTTACACAAGAAAGTGGCAGCGCTTCGCCACTAGTCACCACCGCCCGCAGCGTAGCAAGGCTCTCACGATCTTTGCCAACCTTCAAATCATCCAAATAACTAGCAAACAGGCTGGGTACAAAATGCAAGACACTCACCTTGTGCAAACACATTGTCTGCCACACCAAATCAGTGTCCCGGTGCCCCCCTGGGGGGAGCATCACCACTTGTGCACCATGGCAGGCCCACCAGAACAGCTCCCAGACTGATACATCAAAGGTGTAAGGTGTCTTTTGTAACAGGACATCCTCAGGCCCCAAAGGCAGCATCTCCTGCATCCATGCCAGGCGGTTAGAAAGTCCTTTATGGCTGATCATCACGCCTTTGGGGCTGCCGGTGGAACCAGAGGTATAGATCACATAGGCAAGGGAGCGGGTCCTCAGTAAACTCTCTGAGTAATTTTGTGTAAGCACTTTGCCGCTGAACGCCATTAACAATTGTCTAACATCAATATCATCCAGAACAACCAGACGTATCTCGCCTGCTTTCGCATTCAGGGCAGCAGCTTCCCTCATATTACGGTGGGTGAGAACCACCCTCACCCCAGCGTCTCCCAGCATGAAAGCGAGGCGCTCTGGCGGATACTCTGGATCCAGCGGCAGGTAGGCGCCGCCCGCCTTCCAGATCGCCAGCAAGGTGATGATCAGCTCACTTGAGCGCTCCAGACACACGCCGACTACCTGCTCTAATCCCACCCCTTGACGGATCAGATACCGGGCCAGACGGTTGGAGGCCGCATCCAATTCGCCATAGCTCAGCTGGTGTTCCCCATCCACCACCGCAACAGCGTCAGGCCGTAGGCGGGCTTGCGCCTCAAACAACTCCACAACCGTTTGATCCTCTGGGTAACTCACGTGTGTGTCGTTAAAGCCGTGCAGCAGCTGCTCACGCTCTGCCCCATCCAAAAGCTGAAGCAACGCAACGGGTGTGTCAGGTGTTTGCAACGCGGAAGTTAAGAACCGCTGCAGCATGGCCCCGAGGCGTTGGACAGTTTTCTCGTCAAAGACATCTGTGGCATACTCCATGGAGAGGATCACACCTGAGGTGCAGGGGTTGATATCCACCGTCAGATCATATTTCGAGATCGGCGGATGTGAGCCCTCAAGGTACTCCGCCTCAACCCCGTCCAGCAGCACTGCTCCTTCATCGCGAAACGCATGCATCACCAACAGCACCTGAAACACCGGGGTGATGTTGGCAGCTGTGTCCTCCAAAGCGGAAACAACCTGTTCAAACGGCACATACTGATGGGCGAAGGCGTCCTGCACACAGGTACGGGCTTGTGTCACCAACCCCTCAAAACTCTCTTGCCCATCAACCGGCAGGCGCAGGGCTAATGTATTACCAAAGTAGCCAAACTCGGGCCACAAGGCCGCATCGGGCTTCATCACATGCGGCGTGCCCAGAACAATGTTCTGATTACCACAGACCCGGGCAAGAAAGCTGGAAAGCGCTGCCACAAACACCATAAATGGCGTGGCTTCATGACGGGCGGCAAACGCCTCCACTTGCCGCCACTGGTCCGGGTCCAGTCCCGGTGTGATAATCCGGCGTCCGGCAAAGCTGCGCTGTTGCGGCCGCGGCCGATCAAACGGTAAGTCCAACGCTTGTGGTATGCCAGACAGGGTCTGTTGCCACCACTGCAGCTCTTCAGCCAATACCGGCGCCATCGCCTCGGACCGCTGCCAGGCGGCATAGTCTGCATAGTGTAGCGGTAAGGGGGGCAAGGTAGCTGGTCGTCCCTCTTTGGCGGCCTGATACAGCGCGGCAAAATCGGTCGGCAGCACATGACTGAGCGACCAATTGTCCCCCACACTGTGATGGGTGGCCAGACACCACACATGAACGGTTGGCGAGAGCTTGAGCACCAGCGAGCGACAGGGGTGATCAGTACTCAGATCATAGGCTGCGGCGAGCAGCCGGGCACCGCGCTGCTGTGCCCGCTCCTGCAACGCCTCCAATGGCTGCCCCTCTTGTGACCAATCCTCAAACACGTTCTGCAGACTTTCGGGCGGATCAATCTCCTGCCACAGGCGGGTATCGCGGCTGACCAGCCGGGTGCGCAGCACCTCATAGCGCTCCAACACCCCTTGTACCGCCTGACGAAGGGCCTGTGTGTCCACAGCCCCGCGCAAGATCAACGGCAGGCCCTCATTGTAGACCGGCTGCCCTTCAAAGCGGGCATTGGCCAGCCACATGCGCTCTTGCTCGAACGAGGCGGAAATGGGCGCCTTGCGATCCACCGGCTCCACAGCTGGTAACGGCTTGTCAAAACGCTCCTCAAGCCGTGTAGCCAGCTGGCGGGCACTGGGGCTTTCAAACACAAGACGTACCGGCACGTGCATACCAAGGGCTTTTTCCAGCCGCAGCGCCAACTGGGCGGCAAAAATAGAATGCCCCCCGATCTCGAAGAAGTTATCATCAAGTCCCACCCGCTCCAGAGAACGGCGATCATGGGCAACCACATCGCGCATGATTTGGCAGATCAGCTCTTCATGCTGGGTTCGCGGCGCCACAAAGCCCACTTGCACGGTTGTTCCTGCTACATCCGGCAGGCCTTTGCGGTCCACTTTTCCTGACGGCGTGAGTGGCAGGCACGACAACCCGACAAACTGGGAAGGTATCATATGGCCGGGCAAGGTAGAGGCCAGACCCGAGCGCACCTGCGCCGCATCCAGCACGCTCTCCAGTCTCAAAATATACATGGCCTGATGGTCCGTCTCTCCATCACTCTCAACCGAATGGTCAAGCGCACAGGCCACCAGATCTTCCGTCCTACCTTGCGGCACCACATAGGCCACGAGAGAAACATCCTCTCTTGAGGTCCCTTCAAAACTGCGTGCCACAACAACAGCCTGAACAATGCCCGCTTGCGCTTGCAGCGCCGCCTCAATCTCCCCCAGCTCCACCCGCATGCCGCGGATTTTGACCTGAGTATCCATACGGCCAAGGAATTCCAGCGTGCCATCAGATCGCCAGCGGGCCAGATCCCCGGTGCGATACAGCCGCGCCCCCGCTTTGCCGGAAAACGGATCTGCGATGAACTTCTCAGCAGTTAAACCGGAACGCCTTAGGTAGCCGCGGCTCACCTGAACCCCGCCAATCAGCAGTTCGCCAGAAACTCCGATCGGGACCGGCTGCCCCCATGGGTCCACCACATAAGCCTGCGTGTTGGCTACAGGAGCACCAATAGGGATCACCGTTTCGCTGCCAGTTGTTGGATAACATAAAACCTCAATGGTAGCCTCTGTTGGCCCATATAGGTTGATCAGCTCGGCCTCTTTCCCCGCTTTAGCAACGACCGCATGGAACCGTCTCACGCACGTTGCACTGAGGGCCTCTCCGCTTGTAAATATCGTCTGTAATGAGGTTAGGCTCTCAAGCTCCTCTCCGGCTTCTAAAGACGCCACGTAGGGCTCAAACAGGCTTGGCACGAAGTGAATTACACTCACTCCGTTGTCCACTATGGCCTGACATACTAGGTCAACCTGCCGGTGAGCATTTGGCGCCAATATTACCACCCGCGCACCGCAGGTTACTCCCCAGAACAGCTCCCAGACCGAGACATCAAAGGTGTAAGGTGTCTTTTGTAAAAGCACATCCTCAGGCCCCAACGGCACCATTTCTTGCATCCATGCCAAGCGGTTACTAAGCCCTTTATGACAGACCATCACCCCTTTTGGGGTGCCAGTGGAACCGGAAGTGTAGATCACATAGGCAAAAGAGCTGAAGCTACTTGCGTTGAGTTGGCCATCCAGCGTAGGCGTTTTACCGTTGAACGCCAATAACTCTTGCCTAACATCGACATCATCCAGAACGACCAGATGTCCCCCACCTGCTTTCTCACCCAGGGCACTAACCTTCATCACGCTACATTGTGTGAAGACTACCCTTACCCTGGCATCTTTCAGCATAAAGGCGAGGCGCTCTGGCGGATAGTCTGGATCCAGCGGCAGGTAGGCGCCGCCTGCTTTCCAAATGGCCAGCAAGGTGATGATCAGCTGGGCGGAGCGTTCCAGACACACCCCCACCACCTGTTCCGGTCCCACCCCTTGACAGATCAGATACCGGGCCAGACGGTTGGAGGCCGCATCCAATTCGCCATAGCTCAGCTGGTGTTCCCCATCCACCACCGCAACAGCGTCAGGCCGTAGGCGGGCTTGCGCTTCGAACAACTCCACAACCGTTTGATCCTCTGGGTAACTCACGTGTGTGTCGTTAAAGCCGTGCAGAAGATGCTCAAACTCATCCTCACCCAAAAGCGAGTGATCATAAAGACAAGCTTGTGGGGCCTGCACGACCTGCTGTAGTAATCGGCAGTATTGAGCAGCAATACGCTCCACCGTTTGCTGGTCAAACACTTGTGTGGCATAAAATACATTGCCCTCAAGACCACCATCGGTTTCCACACACTCAAAGGCCAGTTCAAACTTTGCTGCCGGGGGCGGGGCCTGCGTAAAACCAGAGATCTCGACTTCTCCTAAATGGGGTTCAAACTCCACCTCAGGAGTATTTTGTAAAATAAAAGCCACCTGTGCCACCGGCGCATGCTGCATGGAACGCACTGGTTCCAGAGCCTGTACCACCGCTTCAAACGGAATTTGGGCATGAGCAAAGGCAGATAACACCACTTCCCGTGTCCGCTGCAGATGCTCTTCAAAGGAACTGGTTAAGTCCACACGGTTGCGCAGCGTCAAGGTGTTAACAAAGAACCCGATCAAGCCTTCGAGCTCAGGCCGGTAACGTCCGGCCTCTGGACTGGCCACCACCACATCCCTGCCCGCCCCAAGGCGGGCCAGCAACACTGCAAACACTGTTTCCAGCACCATGAACAAGGTAGCGGAATGGGACTGTCCCATTTGCTTGAGCTTCGAGTTCAGCTCTTCTGGCACAGTAAATGTTACCACGCTCCCTTGATAGTCCATGGTCTTTGGCCGCGGATGGTCAAAAGGCAGTGTGATGGCTTCCGGTACTCCAGACAGCTCTTCACGCCACCACGAGAGCTCCTTCTCCAATCGCCCCTGACTTAAAACCTGCCGTTGCCACTCCGCATAGTCGGGGTATTGTACCGTAAGGGAGCGCAAACGGGCCACCTCCCCTGTCATCGCTTCTCGGTAAAGCGCAGAGAGTTCGCGCCATAATATTCCCAAAGACCAGCCATCCAACACACTGTGATGGCCGCCTATCACCAACACATGCGTGTGGGAGGCAATACGGAGTAGGGTCACACGGAACAGGGGGCCCTTCATCAGATCAAAGGGACGTCCCAACAGGTCCTGAACCTGTGAAACCAGTGCACCCTCGCTTACCCCATGGCTATCCTCCACGACCAAAACACCAGTTCCCGGCACATCTTTGATAACTTGACAGGGCTGATCGTTCTCACCGGTCTCAAAGACCGTGCGTAAAGCTTCATGGCGACTGACCAAGGCTCCAAAGGCCTGGTCCAGTGCATCCAGGTCCAGCCGACCTTCCAATAGAAATGCCCCTTCAATATGGTAGGCAGCGCCAGCCCGTTCATCCAACTGATCCAAAAACCACAAGCGTTCTTGTTGGAACGATAGCGGCAGCGGATGAGCCCGGTCAGCTGGCACCAGAGGGACATACTCAGAGGCCAATTGGGTGTGATCCAGATAGACAGCCAGTTCAACAACCGTGGGCGCTTCAAACACATGGCGAATGGCAACGTTCTTACCGGTTGCCGCCTGTAGCCGGGTAACCAGCTGGACAGCACGAAGCGAATGACCGCCAAGGGCAAAGAAATTATCCTCCCGTCCCACTTGCTCCACCCCAAGTAGTTCACTGAAGATTGCGGCAATCAGCTGTTCTGTCGCGTTGGCTGGCGCCACAAACCGGCTTTGCACCACCTCTCCACTCACATCCGGCAGGGCCTTGCGGTCCACTTTGCCCGACGGCGTGAGTGGCACACAAGACAGCCCGATAAACTGGGTTGGCACCATGTGGTCAGGAAGGTGCCGTTTAAGGGCAGCACGTAGAGCAACCAGATCAATCAAACCCACCAAACTCAGTTGGGCAGAGGTGGGTGCGTTTCCTTCCCTTGCCTGTGTGTTTGATGTCTGTGAAGAAGAAGGACCTTCCCCATTTTGTAAAGCACTGGGCACCACATAGGCCACCAGCTGTGTTTGGGTTCCCTGTGGGTCCTGCGAGCTGGTGGCTACGACAATGGCTTGACGGATGCCCTCTTGCGATTGCAAGACCGCCTCGATCTCCCCCAGCTCCACCCGCATGCCACGGATTTTGACCTGAGTATCGATGCGGCCCAGATACTCCAGCGTACCATCTGGTCGCCAGCGAGCTAGGTCCCCGGTGCGGTACAGCCGCGCCCCCAATTTACCGGAAAACGGATCGGCGATGAACTTCTCAGCAGTTAAACCAGAACGACCCAGATACCCTCGGCTCACCTGCATCCCACCGATGAGCAGTTCGCCTGCAACACCAATGGGAACTGGCTGCCCCCATGGGTCCACCACATACGTCTGCGTGTTAGATACTGGTGCGCCAAGCTGAGGAGGCTGCTGTTTTTGTAACTGGCAAGCCATTACAAAAATGGTTACTTCAGAAGGGCCATAATAACTCACCATATGCGCAGTTTCACTATAATGATCAATGAGGTTCTGGCTACATTTCTCTCCACCTACATCAATATACGGCACCGTTAGCACTACACTCTCAAATGTTGCCAACCGTGAAGGAGTAAGAAAAATATGCGTTACACTGTTCTCTTTCATAATTTTGACTAAGGCTTCAGGAGTTCGTTTTTGCCCTCCGTCGATAACCAGAACACCGCCCACACTCAGGACAGGCAGAAGTTCAAATAAAGAAGCGTCGAAACAGAGGGGCGTATTGGACAGAACCCTGTCTCCGAATTTTAAACTGCGCTTATCAATTGCAACTCTTGTATTGTTATAAAGGCTGTCGTGGGCAACAAATATCCCTTTTGGGTGTCCGGTTGAGCCAGATGTATAAATGACATAAGCCAAATCATCAGGCTTCAATTTGTACTTATAACTGGGCTCTGAAACACTATCTTTTGGAGTACAAGCTAGTGGCCCACTGATGGGTTGTTGATCAACCATCACGCACGAAATATTTAATTTCGCCTTAAGTATCTCAATAATTGAACTATATCGGGAGTGTGAAAACAGAAGTTGACTATTTGCCCCTCCCAGCATGAAGGCGAGGCGCTGGTGTGGATAGTCGGGGTCTAGCGGCAGGTAGGCTCCGCCTGCCTTCCAGATGGCCAGCAAGGTGATGATCAGCTCACTTGAGCGCTCCAGACACACGCCGACTACCTGCTCTAATCCCACCCCTTGACGGATCAGATACCGGGCCAGACGGTTGGAGGCCGCATCCAATTCGCCATAGCTCAGCTGGTGTTCCCCATCCACCACCGCAACAGCGTCAGGCCGTAGGCGGGCTTGCGCCTCAAACAACTCCACAACCGTTTGATCCTCTGGGTAACTCACGTGTGTGTCGTTAAAGCCGTGCAGCAGCTGCTCACGCTCTGCCCCATCCAAAAGCTGAAGCAACGCAACGGGTGTGTCAGGTGTTTGCAATGCAGAAGTTAAGAACCGCTGCAGCATGGCCCCGAGGCGATGGACAGTTTTCTCGTCAAAGACATCTGTGGCATACTCCATGGAGAGGATCACACCTGAGGTGCAGGGGTTGATATCCACCGTCAGATCATATTTCGAGATCGGCGGATGTGAGCCCTCAAGGTACTCCGCCTCAACCCCGTCCAGCAGCACTGCTCCTTCATCGCGAAACGCATGCATCACCAACAGCACCTGAAACACCGGGGTGATGTTGGCAGCTGTGTCCTCCAAAGCGGAAACAACCTGTTCAAACGGAACATACTGATGGGTAAAGGCGTCCTGCACGCAGGTACGGGCCTGTGTCACCAAACTCTCAAAACTCTCTTGCCCATCAACCGGCAGGCGCAGGGCTAATGTATTACCAAAGTAGCCAAACTCGGGCCACAAGGCCGCATCGGGCTTCATCACATGCGGCGTGCCCAGAACAATGTCCTGATTACCACAGACCCTGGCAAGGAAGCTGGAAAGCGCCGCCACAAACACCATGAAGGGCGTGGCCTCAAGGCGGGCGGCAAACGCCTCCACTTGCCGCCACTGGTCCGGGTCCAGTCCCGGTGTGATAATCCGGCGTCCGGCAAAGCTGCGCTGCTGCGGCCGCGGCCGATCAAACGGCAAGTCCAACGCTTGTGGTATGCCAGACAGGGCCTGTTGCCACCACTGCAGCTCTTCAGCCAATACCGGTGCCATCGCCTCGGACCGCTGCCAGGCGGCATAGTCTGCATAGTGTAGCGGTAAGGGGGGCAAGGTAGCTGGTCGTCCCTCTTTGGCGGCCTGATACAGCGCGGCAAAATCGGTCGGCAGCACATGACTGAGCGACCAATTGTCCCCCACACTGTGATGGGTGGCCAGACACCACACATGAACGGTTGGCGAGAGCTTGAGCACCAGCGAGCGACAGGGGTGATCAGTACTCAGATCATAGGCTGCGGCGAGCAGCCGGGCACCGCGCTGCTGTGCCCGCTCCTGCAACGCCTCCAATGGCTGCCCCTCTTGTGACCAATCCTCAAACACGTTCTGCAGACTTTCGGGCGGATCAATCTCCTGCCACAGGCGGGTATCGCGGCTGACCAGCCGGGTGCGCAGCACCTCATAGCGCTCCAACACCCCTTGTACCGCCTGACGAAGGGCCTGTGTGTCCACAGCCCCGCGCAAGATCAACGGCAGGCCCTCATTGTAGACCGGCTGCCCTTCAAAGCGGGCATTGGCCAGCCACATGCGTTCTTGCTCGAACGAGGCGGAAATGGGCGCCTTGCGATCCACCGGCTCCACAGCTGGTAACGGCTTGTCAAAACGCTCCTCAAGCCGTGTAGCCAGCTGGCGGGCACTGGGGCTTTCAAACACAAGACGTACCGGCACGTGCATACCAAGGGCTTTTTCCAGCCGCAGCGCCAACTGGGCGGCAAAAATAGAATGCCCCCCGATCTCGAAGAAGTTATCATCAAGTCCCACCCGCTCCAGAGAACGGCGATCATGGGCAACCACATCGCGCATGATTTGGCAGATCAGCTCTTCATGCTGGGTTCGCGGCGCCACAAAGCCCACTTGCACGGTTGTTCCTGCTACATCCGGCAGGCCTTTGCGGTCCACTTTTCCTGACGGCGTGAGTGGCAGGCACGACAACCCGACAAACTGGGAAGGTATCATATGGCCGGGCAAGATAGAGGCCAGACCCGAGCGCACCTGCGCCGCATCCAGCACGCTCTCCAGTCTCAAAATATACATGGCCTGATGGTCCGTCTCTCCATCACTCTCAACCGAATGGTCAAGCGCACAGGCCACCAGATCTTCCGTCCTACCTTGCGGCACCACATAGGCCACGAGAGAAACATCCTCTCTTGAGGTCCCTTCAAAACTGCGTGCCACAACAACAGCCTGAACAATGCCCGCTTGCGCTTGCAGCGCCGCCTCAATCTCCCCCAGCTCCACCCGCATGCCGCGGATTTTGACCTGAGTATCCATACGGCCAAGGAATTCCAGCGTGCCATCAGATCGCCAGCGGGCCAGATCCCCGGTGCGATACAGCCGCGCCCCCGCTTTGCCGGAAAACGGATCTGCGATGAACTTCTCAGCAGTTAAACCGGAACGCCTTAGGTAGCCGCGGCTCACCTGAACCCCGCCAATCAGCAGTTCGCCAGAAACTCCAATCGGGACAGGCTGGAGCCTTGGATCCACCACATAGGCCTGCGTGTTGGGCACAGGAGAACCAATGGGCACCTCAGTGTCAGTAAAATCACTACGGGCGATAAAATTGGCAACGCAAACGGTAGTTTCAGTTGGGCCGTAGCCATTGATATAAGAATAGTTTTGGGTAGCCTGATGTACCCAGCGTGAATTCGGTTTATCACCCGCTGTTACCAAAGTTTGCAAGCCACTTGGCGAAGCTCTGAGAAAATCACCCAGCAAAACCGGTGGGAGGGTCAGCATAGTAATGCCTTGCTGTTCCATCTCTCTTGCAAGCAATGTTCCTGAGGCACGCGCCTGTACTGGAACGACACACAACGTTGCCCCAGTACACAGACTCATAAGAGCCTCAGAAAGAGATGCATCAAATCCAATGGCGGCGAACTGGGCTACCCGTTGTGATCGGCCCTTTGAAACATACGTGGCCTGATGCCTTACCAGATTAACCGTATTGCTGTGTGACACAGCAACAGCTTTAGGTTTTCCCGTTGATCCCGATGTATAGATTATATAGGCAAGGTGATGTGTCCTAAACTCTGACCTCCCCTCATCAGATAATATCTTGCAACTAGCAAACTCCTTCAAGCATTCGTTTACACCGATTTTATCCAGCAAGATCCAAGACTGTCTATTATTATCCACATGCTCTGTTATCACAGAACCTGTGTGCCACTTATCTGTCACCCCTAGTCTCACCCCAGCATCTTTTAACATAAAGGCAAGGCGCTCTGGCGGATGTTCAGGGTCCAGCGGCAGGTAGGCCCCACCTGATTTCCAAATGGCCAGCAAGGTGATGATCAGCTGGGCGGAGCGTTCCAGACACACCCCCACCACCTGTTCCGGTCCCACCCCTTGACAGATCAGATACCGGGCCAGACGGTTGGAGGCCGCATCCAACTCGCCATAGCTCAGCTGGTGTGCCCCATCCACCACCGCAACAGCGTCAGGCCGTAGGCGGGCTTGCGCTTCGAACAACTCCACAACCGTTTGATCCTCTGGGTAACTTACGTGTGTGTCGTTAAAGCCGTGCAGAAGATGCTCAAACTCATCCTCACCCAAAAGCGAGTGATCATAAAGACAAGCTTGTGGGGCCTGCACGACCTGCTGTAGTAATCGGCAGTATTGAGCAGCAATACGCTCCACCGTTTGCTGGTCAAACACTTGTGTGGCATAAAATACATTGCCCTCAAGACCACCATCGGTTTCCACACACTCAAAGGCCAGTTCAAACTTTGCTGCCGGGGGCGGGGCCTGCGTAAAACCAGAGATCTCGACTTCTCCTAAATGGGGTTCAAACTCCACCTCAGGAGTATTTTGTAAAATAAAAGCCACCTGTGCCACCGGCGCATGCTGCATGGAACGCACTGGTTCCAGAGCCTGTACCACCGCTTCAAACGGAATTTGGGCATGAGCAAAGGCAGATAACACCACTTCCCGTGTCCGCTGCAGATGCTCTTCAAAGGAACTGGTTAAGTCCACACGGTTGCGCAGCGTCAAGGTGTTAACAAAGAACCCGATCAAGCCTTCGAGCTCAGGCCGGTAACGTCCGGCCTCTGGACTGGCCACCACCACATCCCTGCCCGCCCCAAGGCGGGCCAGCAACACTGCAAACACTGTTTCCAGCACCATGAACAAGGTAGCGGAATGGGACTGTCCCATTTGCTTGAGCTTCGAGTTCAGCTCTTCTGGCACAGTAAATGTTACCACGCTCCCTTGATAGTCCATGGTCTTTGGCCGCGGATGGTCAAAAGGCAGTGTGATGGCTTCCGGTACTCCAGACAGCTCTTCACGCCACCACGAGAGCTCCTTCTCCAATCGCCCCTGACTTAAAACCTGCCGTTGCCACTCCGCATAGTCGGGGTATTGTACCGTAAGGGAGCGCAAACGGGCCACCTCCCCTGTCATCGCTTCTCGGTAAAGCGCAGAGAGTTCGCGCCATAATATTCCCAAAGACCAGCCATCCAACACACTGTGATGGCCGCCTATCACCAACACATGCGTGTGGGAGGCAATACGGAGTAGGGTCACACGGAACAGGGGGCCCTTCATCAGATCAAAGGGACGTCCCAACAGGTCCTGAACCTGTGAAACCAGTGCACCCTCGCTTACCCCATGGCTATCCTCCACGACCAAAACACCAGTTCCCGGCACATCTTTGATAACTTGACAGGGCTGATCGTTCTCACCGGTCTCAAAGACCGTGCGTAAAGCTTCATGGCGACTGACCAAGGCTCCAAAGGCCTGGTCCAGTGCATCCAGGTCCAGCCGACCTTCCAATAGAAATGCCCCTTCAATATGGTAGGCAGCGCCAGCCCGTTCATCCAACTGATCCAAAAACCACAAGCGTTCTTGTTGGAACGATAGCGGCAGCGGATGAGCCCGGTCAGCTGGCACCAGAGGGACATACTCAGAGGCCAATTGGGTGTGATCCAGATAGACAGCCAGTTCAACAACCGTGGGCGCTTCAAACACATGGCGAATGGCAACGTTCTTACCGGTTGCCGCCTGTAGCCGGGTAACCAGCTGGACAGCACGAAGCGAATGACCGCCAAGGGCAAAGAAATTATCCTCCCGTCCCACTTGCTCCACCCCAAGTAGTTCACTGAAGATTGCGGCAATCAGCTGTTCTGTCGCGTTGGCTGGCGCCACAAACCGGCTTTGCACCACCTCTCCACTCACATCCGGCAGGGCCTTGCGGTCCACTTTGCCCGACGGCGTGAGTGGCACACAAGACAGCCCGATAAACTGGGTTGGCACCATGTGGTCAGGAAGGTGCCGTTTAAGGGCAGCACGTAGAGCAACCAGATCAATCAAACCCACCAAACTCAGTTGGGCAGAGGTGGGTGCGTTTCCTTCCCTTGCCTGTGTGTTTGATGTCTGTGAAGAAGAAGGACCTTCCCCATTTTGTAAAGCACTGGGCACCACATAGGCCACCAGCTGTGTTTGGGTTCCCTGTGGGTCCTGCGAGCTGGTGGCTACGACAATGGCTTGACGGATGCCCTCTTGCGATTGCAAGACCGCCTCGATCTCCCCCAGCTCCACCCGCATGCCACGGATTTTGACCTGAGTATCGATGCGGCCCAGATACTCCAGCGTACCATCTGGTCGCCAGCGAGCTAGGTCCCCGGTGCGGTACAGCCGCGCCCCCAATTTACCGGAAAACGGATCGGCGATGAACTTCTCAGCAGTTAAACCAGAACGACCCAGATACCCTCGGCTCACCTGCATCCCACCGATGAGCAGTTCGCCTGCAACACCAATGGGAACTGGCTGCCCCCATGGGTCCACCACATACGTCTGCGTGTTAGATACTGGCGAACCAATAGGGATCGAAGAGCTGTGTATCTCTTCGACCACCGCATAGGACACATTGATGGTGGTCTCCACAGGGCCGTAGTGATTGACCAGACGCCCCACCAATTCTGCATTAAGTAACTTTTGTGCCATACGAAGGGGCAGAGCCTCCCCTCCGCACAGCACTTGCAAATCAAGACTCCCTTTCAAGTCGTCTTGTTCTTGCAAAACTTCAAGGAGTGAGGGGACCACGACCAAGGTGGTTACATGGGCTTGATGTAAACAGCGCCCCAGAGTCTCGGCAAGCATTTGACGCGAGCCTGTCCAGATCACCGCTGTATGTCCATAGGCCAGTGGCCACCATAACTCTTCTGCTGAATAATCAAATCCAAGGCTCGTATAATGAAGTACCCGCTCTACTTTTTTTCTCGCAAACGCGCTATTGACAAAACCAAGATAGTTGGTCAGTTGCCGGTGTTCCACACAGACCCCCTTGGGCCGTCCACTGGAACCGGACGTAAATAAAGTATAACAGAGTGTACTCGGCCAAAGGCGGGCAAGGCGCTCCTGCGGCAGCAGTCGATGTGCCGAAAGCCCAGCTATGGCCGTCTTTGTGATCTGTCCATCCACAAAAAGCCGGCGAACAGACTTATCCTTTTCCAGTTCACCTATGGACCTACAAGCCGTCTTGTCTGTCGCAACCACCTTTGCCCTAGCATCTTTCAGCATAAAGGCGAGGCGCTCTGGCGGATAGTCTGGATCCAGCGGCAGGTAGGCGCCGCCTGCCTTCCAGATGGCCAGCAAGGTGATGATCAGCTGGGCGGAGCGCTCCAGACATACCCCCACCACCTGTTCCGGTCCCACGCCTTGAAAGATCAGATAGCGGGCCAGTCGGTTGGAGGCCGCATCCAGTTCGCCATAGCTCAGCTGATGTGCCCCATCCACCACCGCAACAGCTTCAGGCCGCTGGCGGGCTTGCGCTTCAAACAGGTCCACAACCGTTTGATTTTCTGGGTAACTCACGTGTGTGTCGTTAAAGCCATACAGCAGCTGCTCACGCTCTGCCCCATCCAAAACCGGCAGATCATAAAGAGCTATATGCGGGGCCTGCACGACCCGCTGTAGTAATCGGCAGTATTGGGCAGCAATGTGCTCCGCGGTTTGCTGGTCAAATACTTGAGTGGCAAAAACAAGGGTGCCTTCCAAACCCTGTCGCGTTTCCCAAAGGACAAGTTCCAGCTCAAATTTGGCGCTCACCTCTTTGCTCATGGAAACCGAGGTAGCTACAGCCTCACCAAGGGTCAGCTCGCTCTCCCAATCAGGAACATTTTGCAATGTCAACAGAACTTGTGTAATCGGCGCATGCCCCATGGATCGTTCTGGCGAAAGCGCATCCACCACCTGTCCAAAGGGCACAGTGTCATGGGCAAGCGCCGCCAGAACCGCCTCCTGACATATCTGCAGCTGTTCAGAAAAGGACCGTTTCAGGTTTAATCTATTACGTATCGGCACCGTATTGACAAAGAAGCCAATCAAACCTTCCAGCTCGGTTCTGTTGCGTCCAGCTACCGGGGTAGCAATCACCACTTCCCTCCCCGCTCCAAGGCGAGATAATAGTACCGCAAACACGGTTTCCAGCACCATAAACAAGGTGGCCGTGTGAGCTTGTCCCAACTGTTTGAGCTCTTGGGTAAGCTGCGCGGGAACGGAAAGAGGCACTCGGCTCCCCTTATAGTCCATAATTGGAGGCCTAGGGCGATCAAACGGCAGAGTAATCGCCTCTGGCACTCCTGAAAGCTCTTCAACCCACCATGCCAAATCTAACTTTAAGTGCTCTGATGTCAGTACCTGTCGCTGCCACACTGCATAATCTGCATAGTCTATCGTAAGGGGGGACAGAGGGGCTGGGCTGCCAGTCATAACTTCCCTATAAAGAGCCGCCAGATCCTTGCGCAAAATACCAAAGGACCAACCATCCATCACACTATGGTGTGCGCCAATCACCATCAAATGATAGTTCTGACCCAATCGCAGCAACTCTACCCGAAACAAAGGACCTTTTGCCAAGTCAAAGGAGCGGGTCAGGCAAACTTCAATCCATGCCTCCTGTTGTGTTTTACTCCATCCTTTCCCCTCCTCTTTCCGCACCAAGCCCCGACCTTCGGCAGAAGCAATACGCTGATAGGGCCGACCATAATCACTTTCCACGAAGGTAGTGCGCAAGACAGTATGGCGAGCAACTAGTTTGGCCACAGCCTGATCAAGCGCCACAACATCCAACGGACCCGTCAGGTAGACAGCCATAAAGGTATGATAGGCCGCCCCCGCCCGGGCATCCAGACGATCGAGAAACCACAGCCGCTCTTGCTGTAACGAGAGCGGCAGAAGCTGATTGTGGTCTTGGGGCACCAGCGGCATCTGATCATAGAAGGTGGTCATGGTCTGCAGTTGCAGTGCTAGCCCAGCAACTGTTGGATTTTCAAACACATCGCGCACTGCAACTGTCTTGCCCACAGACTGAGACAACCGTGACACCAGTCGCACTGCACTGAGCGAGTGTCCTCCCAGATCAAAAAAACTGTCATTGCGGCCCACCCGTTCTACTCCCAGAATGTTGGTGAAGGTTTCTGCCACCAGCCATTCCTGAGAGCTTTGCGGTGCTGCATACCCCACTTGAACAGTGCTGCCCGCCACATCGGGCAATGCTTGGCGATCACGTTTGCCCGTAGCGGTGAGAGGTAGATATGTGAGCCCTACAAAACGGACAGGAATCATATGCTGTGGTAGTGTTTGCTGCAGTGCCCGGCGTAGTTCCATGAGATCGGGCAGGATTGGGGACGGTAATACCAGCGGGCAATTCGTCTTCAATGGGGGCTGTCCCACATCGATTTCCTTCCCCTTTTGTTCCTCAAGTACAGATTGAGGTACCACATAAGCCGTCAGCTGAACCTCTCTCCCTTCTGCCTTGCGTGCCACCACAGCGGCCTGAGCAATAGCCCCTTGCCTCTGAAGTGCCATCTCTATCTCGCCCAGCTCCACTCGCATACCCAGAACTTTCACCTGACGATCCATACGGCCTATCAGCTCAAGCGTGCCATCGGAGCGCCACCGGGCAAGATCTCCGGTGCAGTAAAGACGTTCGCCCCCCTTATTCGAAAACGGATCAGCGATAAACTTTTGCGCTGTCAGTTTTGCCTGCCCCACATAGCCACGGGCTGCGGCCTGTCCACCCACATGAACCTGCCCGGTTACCCCCACCGGTGCCAACCCAAGATAGGTGTCCAGAATGTATATCTTGGCCACGCCAAAGGGGCGCAGCTCCGTCATGCTATCACTAGACAAAATCTGAGAGCTAATAGCCGAAACTGCTCCCGTTTCCGTTGAGCCGAAAGAGTTGTGCAGCTGTGCATGAGTGGCTACTGGCTCAAGATCTTGCCACTTGGGGGCTTCTCCGGTTACCACAAACACTTTCTGTGCAAAGTCAAATTCTTCGGAGGCAGACCCCAGAAGAGAAGGGAGACCAACCAGATAATTAATGGATTTCTCTTTCACAAACGCCCAGAAGTCTTGTGCATCAAAGGGCCCACGCTTGTGGTAAATCTCCACACAGCCTCCTGTGACAAGCATCGGCAACACTTCTTCAAAAAAAACAACCCAAATATGGGGTGCACGCTGTAAACCATGTAAATGGGATTGAATCTGTAGCCCCTGACAGTACCCCCAAGCAAGGTGCACAAGGTTGTCATGGCTCCCAACAACTCCTTTGGGATGTCCCGATGAACCAGAGGTATAGATCACATAGGCCTGCCTCTTAGGCTGCAGGTTTAAAGAGGGGAGAGAAGTTACCTCCACTTGGTCAGAGTGCATTTGCAGACAAAAACTATCTAGGCATACAAAAGGAACATTCAGACGCTCCATTCCCTCATGCTGCATCAAACCACTGGATTTCGAGAGGATCATTAGTCCTGCATTAGCATCTTGTACCAAAAAGGCTAGGCGTTCTGGCGGGTCCTGCGGGTCCAATGGCAAGTAAACCCCGCCTGCTTTCCAGATCGCCAGCAGTATAATGATCAGCTCGGCTGAGCGCTCCATGCACACGCCTACCACTTGCTCAGGTTCCACCCCTTTGGTCAGTAGATAGTGGGCCAGCCGGCTGGATGATTGATCCAGTTCTCCATAGCAAACCTCCAGTTGACCATGAATAACAGCTCTCGACTGCGGGTATAAACGAGCCTGCGTCTCAAACAGATCTATAACCGTTAGGTCTATGGGTTCATCCGAAACAGGGTTTTGGTAGTCATACAGCAGATGATCCCGCTGGCTCCCGTCCAGAAGGCACATCTCATGCAGGCTCTTTTGTGGAGCATGGGAAACATCCTCCAAAAACAGTTGGAACATGGCTGCAATTCTTGCGCATGTCGTTGGCTCAAACAGCTGGGAGGCATAGTTCAGCGTACCACTCAAGCCTTGGGGGCCTTCGGTCAAATCCAGCGTCAGGTCAAACTTTGCGGTTTGTTCTTCACTCTCAATCTGGTGCGCTACGCTGTTGCCAAGATGTAGCATCTCTGGCCCCAGCGGGGTGTTTTGCAATACCAGCAACACCTGCGTTAATGGAGGGTGTCTCAAGGTGCGCACCGGTGTCACCGCATCCACAATCGCTTCAAACGGCACCATATCATGGGCAAACGCTGCCAGTATTGCTTGCTGACACACATTAAGTTGTTCAGTAAACGATCTACTCAGATTAATCCGATTGCGCACGGCCAGAGTATTGACAAAAAGGCCGACCATCCCTTCCAGTTCAGGTAGGGATCGACCTGCCACCGAGGTGGCAATTACCACATCGTTTCCTGCACCAAGACGACACAAAAAAGCTGCCATAGCCGTCTCCAGAACCATAAACAAGGTGGCGTTATGCCGCCTGCCCAAGTCTTTCAGTCCCTGTGTCACCTGAGAAGAAACAGAGAATGATACCATGCCGCCAGCATAGTTCATCTGCCTTGGTCGAGGATAATCAAATGGCAGAGAAATCACCTGAGGCATCCCCGACAACTCCTGCATCCACCAATTAACTTCTTCCTTCAAGCTTTCGTGCGACAATACTTTGCGTTGCCAGACCGCATAATCGGCATACTGAATAGGTGTAGGTAAGTGGGCGGAGCTACCTTCACACGCCTGCAAATAAAACATCGAAAGGTCCTGCCATAAAATGGAAAGAGACCAGCCGTCTAAGACACTGTGATGTCCACGGAACACTAAAATTTGTGAGGTTGGAGAACACAATAATAGTGTGAGAGTGAACAGCGGCCCTTTATCCAATGCAAACCGTTGCGATTCCAGTTCTCGCACCCACTCCATCTGCCGCTGTCTGTCCAGACTAGATACATCCTTAACAACCATCTCAGAGCCTGTTACGGGGCAGATACGTTGCGATGGCTGCCCATGACTTTCACTGACAAGCACCGTGCGTAAAGCTTCATGGCGGGCCAGCAAATCCCAAACTGCCCGATCAAGGGCAACTCGGTTGATGTGTCCCTCTATCTGCCAAGCACCTGTAATGCTATAGGCAGCGCCAGCCCCTTCATCCAACTGATCCAAAAACCACAAGCGTTCTTGTTGGAACGATAGCGGCAGCGGATGAGCCCGGTCAGCTGGCACCAGAGGGACATACTCAGAGGCCAATTGGGTGTGATCCAGATAGACAGCCAGTTCAACAACCGTGGGCGCTTCAAACACATGGCGAATGGCAACGTTCTTACCGGTTGCCGCCTGTAGCCGGGTAACCAGCTGGACAGCACGAAGCGAATGGCCGCCAAGGGCAAAGAAATTATCCTCCCGTCCCACTTGCTCCACCCCAAGTAGCTCACTAAAGATTGCGGCAACCAGCTGTTCTGTCGCGTTGGCTGGCGCCACAAACCGGCTTTGCACCACCTCTCCACTCACATCCGGCAGGGTCTTGCGGTCCACTTTGCCCGACGGCGTGAGTGGCACACAAGACAGCCCGATAAACTGGGCTGGCACCATGTGGTCAGGAAGGTGCCGTTTAAGGGCAGCACGTAGAGCAACCAGATCAATCAAACCCACCAAACTCAGTTGGGCAGAGGTGGGTGCGTTTCCTTCCCTTGCCTGTGTGTTTGATGCCTGTGAAGAAGAAGGACCTTCCCCATTTTGTAAAGCACTGGGCACCACATAGGCCACCAGCTGTGTTTGGGTTCCCTGTGGGTCCTGCGAGCTGGTGGCTACGACAATGGCTTGACGGATGCCCTCTTGCGATTGCAAGACCGCCTCGATCTCCCCCAGCTCCACCCGCATGCCACGGATTTTGACCTGAGTATCGATGCGGCCCAGATACTCCAGCGTGCCATCAGACCGCCAGTGGGCCAGATCCCCGGTGCGGTACAGCCGCGCCCCCGCTTTGCCGGAAAACGGATCCGCGATGAACTTCTCAGCAGTCAATCCCGAACGACCCAAATAACCTCTGGCAAGTCCCGCGCCTGCCACAAGCAGCTCTCCAGACACACCCAGAGGAGCTAAACCCAGCCACTCATCCAGCACATACAGTTGCAAATCAGGCAGAGCCCTGCCAATGCAGCTTCCCCCTCCAGCACCTCTATCAAGGAGCACCGGGAAATAGGTAGAATGCACCGTTGTCTCTGTAATGCCATACATATTGACAAAGCTTGGCCGCAAACCACTGTCTTGCTGTTGCAAAGGTGCCAGCAGGCTAAGATCAAATGCTTCACCACCAAAAATCACCAACCGAAGCGAACTGGTATCCGAGTCAGAATGCAGCAGATGTTCAAGCAGTCCAGCAAAGGCTGTGGGGGTCTGGTTGAGAACACTCACTCCTCTTTTAATCACAAGATCTGCAAAGGCATGTGGGGAGCGGGCAATCCAAAGCGGGACAACCACCGCCCTCCCCCCTGTACATAAGGCCCCCCACATCTCCCAGAGAGAAAAGTCAAAGGCATACGAGTGGAACAGGGACCACACATCCGCAGGCCCAAACTGGAACCATCTTTGTGTAGCTTTGAGCAGCCGCACCACATTGTGGTGCGGTACCATTACCCCCTTGGGTATTCCAGTAGAACCAGAGGTATAGATCACATAGGCAAGGGAACGGGGTGTCAGTGAACTCTCTAAGTAACTTTGTGTAAGTACTTTGCCGCTGAACGCCGTTAACGATTGTCGAATATCGATATCATCCAGAACAACCAGACGTATCTCGCCTGCTTTCGCATTCAGGGCAGCAGCTTCCCTCATATTACGGTGGGTGAGAACCACCCTCACCCCAGCGTCTCCCAGCATGAAAGCGAGGCGCTCTGGCGGATAGTCTGGATCAAGCGGTAGATAGGCCCCGCCTGCCTTCCAGATGGCCAGCAAGGTGATGATCAGCTCAGCGGAGCGTTCCAGACACACGCCGACTACCTGCTCTAATCCCACCCCTTGGCTAATCAGATAACGGGCCAGACGGTTGGAGGCCGCATCCAACTCGCCATAACTCAGCTGGTGTTCCCCATCCACCACCGCAACCGCCTCAGGCTGCTGACGGGCTTGTGCTTCGAACAGGTCCACAACCGTTTGATCCTCTGGGTAACTCACGTGTGTGTCGTTAAAGCCGTGCAGCAGCTGCTCACGCTCTGCCCCATCCAAAAGCTGAAGCAACGCAACGGGTGTGTCAGGTGTTTGCAACGCAGAAGTTAAGAACCGCTGCAGCATGGCCCCGAGGCGTTGGACAGTTTTCTCGTCAAAGACATCTGTGGCATACTCCATGGAGAGGATCACACCTGAGGTGCAGGGGTTGATATCCACCGTCAGATCATATTTCGAGATCGGCGGATGTGAGCCCTCAAGGTACTCCGCCTCAACCCCGTCCAGCAGCACAGCTCCTTCATCGCGAAACGCATGCATCACCAACAGCACCTGAAACACCGGGGTGACGGTGGCAGCTGTGTCCTCCAAAGCGGAAACAACCTGTTCAAAGGGAACATACTGATGGCTAAAGGCATCCTGCACGCAGGTACGGGCCTGTGTCACCAAACTCTCAAAACTCTCTTGCCCATCAACCGGCAGGCGCAGGGCTAATGTATTACCAAAGTAGCCAAACTCGGGCCACAAGGCCGCATCGGGCTTCATCACATGCGGCGTGCCCAGAACAATGTTCTGATTACCACAGACCCGGGCAAGAAAGCTGGAAAGCGCTGCCACAAACACCATAAATGGCGTGGCTTCATGACGGGCGGCAAACGCCTCCACTTGCCGCCACTGGTCCGGGTCCAGTCCCGGTGTGATAATCCGGCGTCCGGCAAAGCTGCGCTGCTGCGGCCGCGGCCGATCAAACGGCAAGTCCAACGCTTGTGGTATGCCAGACAGGGTCTGTTGCCACCACTGCAGCTCTTCAGCCAATACCGACGCCATCGCCTCGGACCGCTGCCAGGCGGCATAGTCTGCATAGTGCAGCGGTAAGGGAGGCAAAGCTACCGGACGTCCCTCTGTGGCTGCCTCATAAAGCGCGGCAAAATCGGCGGGCAGCACATGGCTGAGCGACCAATTGTCCCCCACACTGTGGTGGGTGGCCAGACACCACACATGAACGGTTGGCGAGAGCTTGAGCACCAGCGAGCGACAGGGGTGATCAGTACTCAGATCATAGGCGGCGGCGAGCAGCCGGGCACCGCGCTGCTGTGCCCGCTCCTGCAACGCCTCCAATGGCTGCCCCTCTTGTGACCAATCCTCAAACACGTTCTGCAGGCTTTCGGGCGGATCAATCTCCTGCCACAGGCCGGTATCGCGGCTGACCAGCCGAGTACGCAGCACCTCATAGCGCTCCAACACCCCTTGCACCGCCTGACGAAGGGCCGGTGTGTCCACAGCCCCGCGCAGGATCAGCGGCATGCCTTCATTGTAGACTGGCTGCCCCTCAAAGCGGGCATTGGCCAGCCACATGCGCTCTTGCTCGAACGAGGCGGGAATGGGCGCCTTGCGATCCACCGGCTCCACAGCTGGCAACGGCTTGTCAAAACGCTCCTCAAGCCGTGTAGCCAGCTGGCGGGCACTGGGGCTTTCAAACACAAGGCGCACCGGCACGTGCATACCAAGGGCTTTTTCCAGCCGCAGCGCCAACTGGGCGGCAAAAATAGAATGGCCCCCGATCTCGAAGAAGTTATCATCAAGTCCCACCCGCTCCAGAGAACGGCGATCATGGGCAATCACATCGCGCATGATCTGGCAGATCAGCTCTTCATGCTGGGTTCGCGGCGCCACATAGCCCACTTGAACGGTTGTTCCCGCTACATCCGGCAGGGCTTTGCGGTCTACTTTTCCTGACGGCGTGAGTGGCAGGCACGACAACCCGACAAACTGGGAAGGGATCATATGGCGGGGCAAGATAGAGGCCAGACACGAGCGCACCTGCGCCACATCCAGCACCCCTTCCAGCCGCAAGATGTGCATGGCCTGCTGGTCTGTCTTAGCGCCGCCATCACTCTCAACTGAATGGTCAAGCGCACAGGCCACCAGATCTTCCGTCCTACCTTGCGGCACCACATAGGCCACGAGAGAAACATCCTCTCTTGAGGTCCCTTCAAAACTGCGTGCCACAACAACAGCCTGAACAATGCCCGCTTGCGCTTGCAGCGCCGCCTCAATCTCACCCAGCTCCACCCGCATGCCGCGGATTTTGACCTGAGTATCGATGCGGCCCAGATACTCCAGCGTGCCATCAGATCGCCAGCGAGCCAAGTCCCCGGTACGATAGAGGCGTGCACCTTTCTTGCCCGAAAACGGATCGGCAATGAACTTCTCAGCAGTTAAACCGGAACGCCTTAGGTAGCCGCGGCTCACCTGAACCCCGCCAATCAACAGTTCACCAGAAACTCCAATCGGGACCGGCTGCCCCCATGGGTCCACCACAAAGGCTTGTACATTTTGTGCCGGAACTCCGATGGAGTTGCTATATTCTGAAGTCAGTCGACTGGTAGTGACTGTAACAGTACATTCAGTTGGCCCATATGTGTTCCATGCCGTGGGAGCCAATTCAGTCAAATAGTGCGCAAGGTCAGATCCAAGCGCCTCTCCCCCACTAACTACACAAGTGAGCTCTTTGGCCTGCAAGCCAGCTTCTTTCATGGAATACCACAGACTTGGTGTGGCATGGATGAAACTTGGTTTATAACGCTTGCAGATATGCTCTAGTTGTTTGGCGTCCACCAGTTCTTTAGGATCTAAGATGATAATAGAAGCCCCATGGCAAAGCGGTAGGAAAACCTGCTCAATAGTCACATCAAATGATAGACTTGAAGAAAATAGAACGCGATCTTGTGGGGTAAGACCACAGTCTTTCTGGCACGCCCTGATAAAATTTGTAACACTTAAGAGTTCAAGTGAAACACCTTTTGGCTGGCCTGTAGTACCAGATGTATATAGGATATAAGCTAAACTATGCCGGTGAATGGGCTGGGAATACTTACATGTATTTAAGGTAGAGGATGAATAGCTTTCGATGTGTTCAAGGGTAGACGGTACATTATACAAGATTGTGCCGAAGGAGGCTGAACCACCGGTAGGGTTTACTACAAACTCACCTGTGCTTACCAGTACTTTAATGTCTGCATCCCTCAGCATAAAGGTGAGGCGCTCTTGAGGGTAGTCCGGATCTAACAGCAAATAGGCCCCGCCTGCCTTCCAGATGGCCAACAAGACAATGACCAACAAATTGGAGCGCTCCAAGCATACTCCCACCACCTGCTCCGGTCCCACTCCTTGAGCAACCAGGTAGCGGGCCAGACGGTTGGACGCAGCATCCAACTCGCCATAGCTCAGCTCATTGTCGCCTTCTATCACTGCAACCGCCTCAGGCTGCTGGCGGGCCTGCGCCTCAAACAGGTCCACAACTGTTTGGTCTTCCGGATAACTGACAGCGGTATCATTGAAACCGTGCAACAGTTGATCCTGCTCTGCCAAATCTAACAGCGGAAGAAAGGCGATGGGCGTTTGCGGGGCGCTTAACGCCCCTAATAAAAAACGCTGTAACATAGCCCCAATTCGGTCGACTGTGGCCTTGTCAAATACATCTGTCGCGTAGCGCAAACAAAAGCCAACCCCTGAGGACCCTGGAGCAATATCAATGACTAGATCATACTTGGCCACTGCCGGTAGCGCCGCTTCCATCATTTCCACATCTAGACCATCAAAGTATATGGCTCCTTCTTCTTCATAGGCATGCATCACCACTAGAACCTGAAAAAGCGGAGAGGTATTCGAAGGCGCGCTTGCACATGCGGATACGACCTCCTCAAAAGGGACATATTGATGGGTAAAGGCTGCACGGACACACGCTTTTGCCTGTGCAAACAGCTCGGTAAAGTTTGCTGCCCCGTCAACTTGATTGCGCAGGGCAAGTGTATTGCCAAAATAACCAAACTCATCCCACAAAGCGGTATCCGGTTTCATTACATGCGGAGCCCCGATTACGATATCATTGCTCTGGCACAGTTGGGATAAAAGCCCCCACAGGGCAGCCACAAACACCATAAAGGGGGAGCCTTCCTGATGGACCGCGTAAGTCTCGATGTCACGCCAATGTGTAGGGCTCAGACCTTCCAAAACAAGACTACCGCCAATATGGGTGCGTGTTACCAGCGGCGCCCGGTCAAAAGGCAACTCAAGAGCTTCAGGCGCTCCTGCAAGGGTCTTTGCCCACCAGCTCAGTTCTTTGGTCAGTACAGGGGCTAGAGCTTGAGAACGTTGCCATGCGGCATAGTCTGCATACTGCAGCTCCCTGTCTGGTAACTGCGCAGCCTCACCCAGCACTGCAGCATGATACAGTTTGGAAAAGTCCGCAGGCATCACATGATTGAGAGCCCAGTTATCGCCCACACTGTGGTGGTTTGCAAAACACCAAACATGAAGATTGGCACAGATCTTCACAACAAGGGATCGACATGGATACTCGCGGCTCAGATCATAAGGAGCTGCCAGCAGCTGAGCACATTTATACTCCGCATCTGAAAGCAGCGCCTGCGGGCTTTTTTTTCGATCCGACCAGTCCTCGAAGCGGGACGCCAGACTGGCAGGCGGGTCGATCTCTTGCCACAAATGGCCGTCGTGGTTGACAAGGCGGGTACGTAGCACCTCGTAGCGATCAAGTATCCCCTGCACCGCCTGAAGCAGAGCCTCTGTATTGACCTCCCCCTTGAACACCAGTGGCAGGCCCTCATTATATACCGGTTTACCCTCAAAGCGGGCATTGGCCAGCCACATACGCTGTTGTTCAAAAGACGCCGGGATGGGCTGGGTACGGTCGACCGGCGTAACCGGAGGAAGCAGGCGTTCAAAAGTCTCTTCCAGACGAACAGCCAACAGGCGCGCCGTAGGACTTTGGAACACTAGGCGGATTGGAACATGTCGCCCCAAGGCCTTTTCCAGTCGCATGGCAAATTGGGCCGCAAAGATTGAGTGACCGCCAATATCAAAGAAATTATCATCAATTCCAACCTTCTCCAGTGTATGACGATCATGAACAATCACATCACGCATAATCTGGCAGATGAGTGTCTCTTCCTGTGTACGGGGTGAAACATAAGCAGCTTGGGCAGTAGTAGCTGCAACACGGGGAAGCGCCTTCCGGTCCAGTTTACCTGATGAAGTAACCGGCAGGTGTGAAATTGCCACATAGTAGGCCGGAACCATATGTTCTGGCAGGATTTGCCTGAGAGAGCCACGAAGGTCTGTCAGGCTAATAAGCTCTTTGATGTCCAGCGCCTCGGCAGTCAGTGGGGTGGCAACCTTTTGGGGAACAAGACTGCTATTCTTTGAAATCTGTTCGGGAACCACATAGGCTACAAGTTGGGTCTGTAGGCTATGTTGCGTGCTTGCCTCCACTACCGCCAGAGCAATGCCCTGTTGCGTTTGAAGGGCTGCCTCAATCTCCCCTAGCTCCACCCGCATACCGCGGATTTTTACTTGTGTATCGATACGCCCCAGATACTCCAGTGTTCCATCAGATCGCCAGCGGGCCATATCGCCTGTACGGTACAGCCGCCCGCCTGCTTTTCCGGAAAACGGATCAGCAATGAACTTTTCGGCGGTTAAACCAAAGCGCCCCAAATAGCCCCGGCTCACCTGTAACCCGCCAATGAGCAGTTCACCTGAAACTCCTATCGGAACAGGCTCCAGCCGCCCGTCGACAACATAGGCCTGTGTATTAGCCGCAGGAGCACCAATAGGCACCACATCCTCGGCATCTGTGGTCAGATAAGCGGTTACTTCAACAGTTGCCTCTGTCGGTCCATACAAGTTGATCAAACAGACTTTACTGTCGATCTTGGAAGTTAAGGTGTGGAAGCGCATCACCGAACTAGCTTTTAAGGCTTCACCACTTGTAAAGACAGTCCTTACTGAAGTCAGGCTCGCCCCCTCCTCACCACCCTCCATATATGCCAAATAGGGATCAAACATGCTTGGCACAAAATGCACAACACTGACTTTGTGATCCGTTATAGTCTGACAGATTACCGAAATCTCCCGATGGGCCTTAGGAGACAACATCACTACACTTGCCCCATGACAAGCCCACCAAAACAACTCGCCTACTGACACATCAAATGTAAATGGTGTCTTTTGCAAAAGTACATCTTCCGGACCCAGAGGAACTATTGCCTGAACCCACCTTAGGCGGTTCATGATCCCTTCATGTGTCACCATCACCCCTTTTGGGGCGCCGGTGGAGCCGGACGTGTAGATCACATAGGCCAGAGTGCGGGATCTGGATGAGCAATGGGACAAAGCAGCGGTAAGCGATTCGCTACTAACACTCACCAATTCCTGCTGCTGAGCCGGTCTATCTAGAACAATTAGGAAAAGCTCGTCTTGTGAATCTCTAAAAGTACCAGCCTCTACGACATTGCTTTGTGTGAGGACCACTCTTGCGTCGGCATCTTTCAACATGAAGGTCAAACGTTGCTGCGGGTAGTCTGGATCCAACGGTAAATAGGCACCACCTGCCTTCCAAATGGCCAGCAAGGAGATAATCAGCTGGGCGGAGCGTTCCAGACATACCCCGATCACCTGCTCAGGTCCCACGCCTTGGGTGATCAAGTAGCGGGCCAGACGGTTGGAAGTGGCATCCAACTCGCCATAACTGAGCTTATTGTCGCCTTCGATCACAGCAACAGCTTCAGGCTGCTGGCGGGCCTGCGCCTCAAATAAATCCACCACCGTTGCATCCGTGGGATACTCAACCTCTGTGTTATTGAAGCCGTGCAGCAATTGTTTGTATTCCTGAGCTCCCAGAAGCACTAAATCATGCAGGCGTGTGTCCGGCGTACGCCCTACCCCTTTCAGTAAGTGGACAAACGCTTTCTGAAGTCGGTGTACCGTTGCCTCTTCAAAAAGCAGTTTTGAAAAGCGCAGCTCTGCGTGTAAGCCCTCTCCGGAGTGACGTAAAAACAGGGCCAACTCAAACGGAACAGGATAAGCTGTCTCACTATTTTGCATGACAGCCCATTTGGTGCGCAAAGTGGTCTGATGGGGGCTTTCAAGCCAATCTTGCCAGAACAGCCATATCTGGATCGCTGGGGACTGTCTGTTGCTCTGCCATTGCTCCAGCCCCTCGAAGACCTGCGTAAAGGGCAAAGTTTCATGAGCAAAAGCTCCATAAATCATTTGTTTCGAGTGCTGCAGTTGCTCTGCAAAGGAGCGGGAAAGATCCATTGAGTTACGAAGGAGAAGGTACTTCTCGAAACATCCCGTCATCTGCGTCAATTCTGGCCGACACCGCCCTGACACCCCAGTCCCAATCACCACGTCCTCACCAGCACCGAAACGTGAAAGCAAGCTGGCAAAAGCAGTCTCCAGCACCATAAACAAGCTGGCACCGTGTTCTTCGGCCAACGCTTTCAGCTGCTGCACACTCGAAGCAGGAATACTAAAGCCAACCGAGCCAATGGAAAGGTCCCACTGTATTGGCTTTGGATGGTCATAGGGTAAGGGGATCGCGCCCGGTGCTCCAGACAGCTCTTGTCTCCACCATTGCACGCCCTCCACCATAGGGGAGGAAGAAAGCAGCTCCTGCTGCCAAACTGCATAGTCAACATAACTCAGTGGCAAGACCGCAAGATCTACTGGCGTTCCCACAACCTCCTGCGTATAAAGGCGACTGAGGTCTTCAAGCAATAAACGGCAGCTCCAGTTGTCATAAAGCGCCAGTGGCCCTGCTAAAAATAGCAACATACGGTCTTGCTTTTGTTGCAGCAGATGAGCCTGCAAGGTACTCCCTAGCTCATGATCAAACATACTCTGTTGAACAGCGTTAGCCCGCTCGCAAAAGGCTTGCCCACCCACATTGGAGAGGTCTTCAAAATTAAAAGAAAGTGCGGATTGTGGGACTTCCCCGATCATCTGCATATACTTTCCCGCCTGCACATTTAAAGCGCTACGCAGGCACGTATGGCGCTCAACTAATCGGACCAATGCTTGCTGCAGTGCTTCTATCACTACAGCATCACGGAGTACGAAAGTTGTTGCCCTGCTGTTGTGCCCAGAACCGCCAGTGCACGTTGAGTTTAAAAACAACAGGTTCTCTTGCTGAGTAGACAAGGGTTGCTCACCACGGCTTTCGCATGGTGTAAGGGGAATTGCATGCTGAGAGGCCTGCCCAATCATGCAAAACGTGAACCGCTCCGTGTCGAAGCAGCGGTCCTCATTGTCAACAAGAGACCCCCTATTAGCTCTCCAAGGCTCCAGATCTACCACACAGTAAGTCTGGCCGCAGAAGCTCACCCAGTCCTTCAGCCGACCCAGCACATACAGGACGCCCTCCTGCAGCACCCCCAGATCACCGGTGCGCAGCCATGTCTGCCCGCTATTCTCTCCGTGAACCTGTGCCCTAAACACTCGCTGGGTCAGTTCTGCCTTACGCCAATAGCCGCTGGCAGTGGATGGGTTGCTGAGCCAGACCTCGCCCGCAGTTCCCTCCTGCTGTTGCTCGCAGGTCTGCGGGTCGACAATGAGGATCTGCTGTGTATTTACCACCTGCCCAACCGAAATCACGGCCCGCTCCCCAACCTGAGCCGTTGCTAATTGAGCAACCAAAGCTCCGGAAGATCTATGAATAAGACCTGCCCTTTCTTTGCTGTCCGCATTATCCAGTGGCCACGGTTGCCGTGCAGTGGCCAGCCCCCCAGCTTCTACAACCCCATAGGCAGAACAAAATGCTGATGCTTGAAAGCCATGATCCGCAAAAGTACGGACAAACGCCTCGAGTGTCGCCGGCTGTATCGGTTCTATACCGACTAATGCAAATCTTAGGCTGGACAACTCAATGCCTGCCCGCTGTTCCTTCTGGAGCTCATCACAGCACAATTGATAGGCGTAGGCGGGTGCCACGGTGAGTGTAGAACGGGTCTGGCTAATCAAATACAGCCAGCGCTTGGGGCGCTGTATGAAGCTCTGTGGAGCCATCAGGTTGGCCGGACACCCCAGATACAGCGGCAGCAAGATGGTGCCAATGAGCCCCAGATTATGAAACGGGGGCAACCAGCTGCACATGCCCTCTACTATCTCATCTGCCCACCCGTATCCACTAGTTATTAGCTCCTGAATATATCTCAAGTTCTTTAATATCTGTAGATGGGTCGCTATCACTCCTCTGAGCTGGCCTGTAGTACCATATGGGTATTGCAGATAAGAGATGGAACTAGGATTGTACTTGACAGGCTGCCAGTCTTTCCATTCTTCTAGCTCGCTATCGTTAATGGCGAGGCAGAACAGTGCAGGGTCAGCCTGTTCCCAGGGCCTTAGGCTGTCCAACTGCTCGTATTGACACAATACACATCGGGCCTCGGCATCTGAGATTACTGCTTCCAGCCGCTCTACATATTTGACGTTACACGGCGGAGCGGCCGGAACGGCAATGATACCGGCCAGCTGACAGGCAAAAAAAGCGATGATGTAATCCAGACCCGGGGGGCACACCACGATGGCCCGATCTCCTTGAGCCAATCGCCGGGACAGCAATGCGCCAACCACCCGAGCCTGTTGCCACAATTGCCCATAGGACAGTTCTGTAGCGAGGACTTCCTCTTCTCCTTGAAACCGAGAGAACCGAAACGCAAGCTGGTCCGGTCCCTCTTGTGCACGTACTTCTAGCAAGTGAGATAAGGTTTCCAGCGAAAACGAATGTACATTCATCAGGGCACTCTTTACAAAAAATGAGAAGCCCCACCAACTGCAGCTAGTTATCCTGAAACTATTCTATATTTGTTATCTTTCCTCCACACCAATCAAACTATAACGTTAATGCGGCATTTCGTTGAACTATATGGATAATGCTCATCACGCTTTGACGAGGCAGCAGGTAGTCCCAAAGATTTTACCTGACATTATTCTATATGGATAATGTCTAGAAAAGAGTAGGTCATCCCCCCGTAAATTGATCGAGTTTAGAAGTAGAGATAGTATTGCCTCATATTGAGGACTGATTTTATGAAGAAATCTCGTTTCAGTAACGCACAGATCATTGGCATATTGAAGCGAGGAGAAAGCGGTGTTCCGATTGCTCAGCTGTGCCGCGAGTATGGCGTGAGCGCACAGAGCTTTTATAAATGGCGGGCGAAATACGGTGGTCTGGATACTCCAATGATTTCGCAGATGAAGTCTACGCAAGACGAACTTCGCCGGTTTAAAAAGATGTCTGCCGAACTGTCTTTGCAAAAATGAGCTTTTGAAGGAGGCTCGGGCAAAAAATCCCAGAAGCCATCTCAGCGCAAGGAGATGGCTGTGTTTGCTATTGAGACAAAAGGAATTTCAATTGCTCTGGCGTGCCGCACCTTTGGTGTGAGTGAGCGCTGCTACCGTTATAGACGGCGCCTTTGCGACGAGAATGCCGTCATAGCTGACTGGCTGGTGCGTTTAACGACAATCAATAGGACCTGGGGTTTTGGGTTGTGGTTTTTATATCTACGCAACCTCAAAGGTTTTAGCTGGAACCATAAGCGTGTCTATTGCATAGACTGGGAATTGGAGCTGAAACCGCGCAAGCGCCTGAAACGAGCAAAGCCTGAAAAGCTGACGGTACCCTCCGGTCTTAATCAGGTGTGGTAGATGGATTTCATGTCAGACCAACTGGAAGACACCAGACGGTTGCGTACCCTCAATATTCTGGATGACTTCAACCGGGAAGGGTTGTGTATCGAAGTTGACTTTTCTCTCCCCACGCTCAAGGTGGTGCGCGCGTTGAAGCAGGTAATTGAATGGCGGAGCAAACCACTTGTGATCCGTGTCGGTAATGGCATGAATAACATCAGTGAAACTCTGTTGTCATGGGATAAATCGCAAGGGATCCAGATCTGCCATATCCAGCTAGGAAAGCCGGCTCAAAATGCCAATGCCGATATCGAGCGCTATAACAGAACCGTCAGGCAGGAGTGGCTGGATCAAAACTGCTTTGAGACCATCGAACAGGCTCAAAGAGAAGCCACAAACTGGCTCTGGACATATAACAACAAGCGGCCAATATGGCCATCGGCGGCATCACACCCGCTAGAAAACTAAGACTGGCAGCATGGTTCTACTGCAAAACTCCTCCAATAATGGGGGATTATCCGGACAAAAGACCGTTTAAGAGAACCAACAGTTTCAAAGCCTCATGCTAGAAAAAAACGGTAACCTAATAGAGGAATAGGTATGACTTATAAGCCCCCCTTTTTATCTCTTTTGGCTATTAGACCTATAGCCTTGGCTATACTTGCACCTACTCCAGCTGCCATTAACAATTTTATCAGACTAAGCGGACGAGGGTCCAGTAAGATTGACTTTAGAAACTTGTAGTTGGCTGGTATATTTAGATTACCAACAACATGAAGCGGAGGGCGCCAGCAGTAGGGCACTGTTATGCCAAACCCGTCAATCGCCTCCACACCATGCCACCAAAACGGCGGCAAAAAAGCAGCATCCCCTGTTTCAACTACACCTATTTGAGGTTTAAGATCTTGGGTATGAGGACCAAAGCAGTTTAGATCAGTAAAGTACAAGTCTTTCATAAACGGGTCGAATACTGTGTCCCAAGTTTTTTTATCCGAGGGTAACATACCAATTGTTTTACGCCCCTTTATTTGTGTCATCAGTGTGCAGTCTGTTTCGTGGTAATGCCAACAAGTTCCTGCATTTCTATAAATGAAACCACGTAGCCTAGGATAAAGGTATGGAGAGGGGGGGTTAGGTAGGAATTGAAAATCCCGAATATCTTCTTTTAAATTCTCATAGACATGGGCAGGTGCTGGTAAAATCTTTATGTTTGATATCGGCCATAGAACTGCTGCTGGCTGTTCTGAAGTCTGATGCAGGGTTTCCCAAGCCTTCTGAAATGTTACTTTGTGCCGTTCAACATCATTTCGTTCTTTTGTCATATAGTTTATATGGGGACATATATTGACTGTTTGCCCTTTTGTGCGCTCAATCAGGTAGGTGTCTTGGGGCCACTGCCTCAGTGCTGGCCAGTGTGAGGCTGCCCCCTTTATTATCAAAGGACGGTTACCATTCACGTACCATTGAAATTCTTCAGGGCTTAGCTGACTTGCCTCTACAGTCATGGTGGGTTCTGCACTTTCCATAAACCGCATTCCACTGACAATACGTCTATGATCCACAAGACCTTTGGTAGTATTTCTTAACTCAACCATCACGCTTTGTCTCCGATTAATACTACTGTTCATGAGCTTAAGCATTCGGGTGACTGGACTGGCTTAAGAAATGTGGAGAGCCTTCGTCTCAATATCTATTTGCTGTCTCTCGAATACAATTGGCGATTGATATCCTAACGCCGAATGTCTTCGAATTGGATTGTAAAAGCCCTCAATGTAAACGCCAAGAGCCTTTCCAGCTTCCTGTCGTGTTTGAAAGGCAGTTCGCCACAACATTTCAGCTTTGATGGTCTTGAACACCGTTTCCACCATGGCATTGTCAAAACAATTCCCCTTTCCGCTCAGTGACGAAGTGATACTGTACCTCATTAAGAGCCGCTGATAAGCATCAGCGCAGTACTGACTACCCTTGTCGCTGTGATGAATGAGACGGTTGTACGAAGGTCGTGTCGCCAAAGCTCGTTTTAATGCCGTTGTCACCAGATTGGTCTTCATATGGCTGCTGGTTGCCTACCCAATGATACGCCTTGAAAATAGATCTACGACAATTGCCAGGTACAACCAGCCTTCAGAAGTCTAAACGTAACTGATATCTGATCCCCTTTTCTGGTTGGGGCTAGTGCAGGTAAAGTCCTGCTTCAACAAGTTGGATACTACTGGTTTGCTATGATGGCTGTCTGTAGTTCTCTTGAATTTCTTTCTCCTCTCTACGATCAACGAGTTGTTACGCATCAGGCGGGCAATACGATGCCTACCGACAGTCATGCCAACCGCGGCAAGCTCGACGGCAATACGTCGTGTACCATACGTTTTTCTTGAAGCTGCAAACTTGTCCTTGATATGGGCAAGGAGAACCATGTCTTCTCGTTGTCTGGCGGATGCAGGCCGTTTTTTCCATGCATAATAGCCGCTGCTACTGACATTCATAAAGGCACTGAGCCGGGTGATCGGATAATAGGCGCTTTCCGCATCAATGAACTGAAACTTCAAAGACTTGTCTCCTTGGCGAAGAACGCAGCTGCCTTTTTTAAGAGTTCTCTTTCTTCTCGCAAGAGCTTAATTTCCTTGCGCAGACGGGCTAACTCCTTGTCTGTACCCTCATCTGGCCCGGAAAGTAAATTCTGCTCTCGAAAGTCCTTGTTCCAACGGTTCAAAGTAGAGCGGCTCACGCCCAGATCAGCCGCAATTTCAGGAATTGTCCTACCGCTTACTTCGACCAAACGCACCGCTTCACGTTTAAAGTCTTCTGTGTAATATGCCTGTCCCATAAAGTCCTCCTGTCACAAGCCTAACAGAAGTTTCTCCACTTTTTCTGATCCACTCCAGTGCTTCATGTATTCGCTCTAAAGTCCCTTCTTGGCTAAATCGCTTAAAATAGTAATGCACTGTACTGTTTGGGGGAAAGTCCTTCGGCAAGAAGGCCCATTGGCAGCCCGTTTGTAAAAGATAGAACAGGGTATTAATGACCGCCCGTAGGTCGGTGCTGCGTCGCCGACCGCGTTTAGGCTGCTTTGGCATATGAGGCTCAACTAAAAACCACTCTTTATCTGTCAAGTCGCTTGCATATCGCAGCCCTTTGCGACAATGAAGTTTCCGAGTGAACGGCGTCCATACCATTTGTGCCTCCAAGTTTTTCGCAGAACAAGAAAAACTCGAATACCGGCGTTTATTCAAGAGCTTATTTTTGAACAGACTCTAAGACTTTCCTTTTTCAGACATCAAAGTCTAAAGACGAAGAGTAGCACAGCAAAGATCTCCCACATTTGGTCTCGGACTCGGTTGCGAGATTTTAGTTATAGTTTATATTACGTAAATACTCTAATTGTCATGTTAATTATAACTAAAACTAGAAGTAAAATTATATCACATATTTGTTACATTAAGTAGATTATTATTGTTATCTATATAGCATTAGGTAAACAGTGCGCAATTGCATTTTTTTGAATTTTATTTCATTATAGTAATACATAGGGCGTCATTATAACTAACCAAAAAGAAGAAAATGACGATGACAACATCAAGTAAAACCGACGACAGCAATCTATCTGAAAATAATGGTAAGCAGATTACATTTCCTAGTGGGAATATGTATGTATTACCAATTGAAGAGGCTGTTGAAATAGTACCAGTTGAAGGAAAAGTCACTTTTCCGCAAACTGCATTCGTCGGAGATGCCATTTCACTTGGTAAAGATTTATTACTACGGCAACCTGATGGAACTGTTCTCATTATTAAGAACGCTACTCAGGCCGACTATGAATACTCAATTGGGGATCAGCCTTTAAATTTTGTGACCATTTCTGAGGATACGAAAGAAAATCTGTCTCCAGATAATACTGTTAGCAGTATTCAAACGAAAGATGAACCGGAACAACAAAGTTCCGGCGGAACGTTCTCACCTATTGAAATACAAATAAGTCCTGCATTTCCAATAAGTCCTCTGCTAGATCCTACTGAGCTAGAGTTTCCAGTTAATACAATTGAACCTTTAGAAGACTCTCTAAATGATGAAGAAAGTCCATTTAATTACACGTTGCCATCGATCACTATTGGTCAAACACAAAATTATATATTTGCTGAAGATGCTGATGGTCCGGGCAAAAGTGGAATAACTCTAGATATTGGTTCTTCCATTACCTCAATTGAAAATGCTTCTTCTGTTCAGATTAATTTTGCAGGCCTCCCGGTTGGGTCGACCGTGAACACCGGTGAGTTGAATGAAAGTGTCTGGATTGGGAGGCCGGAAGAGGCTCAATTTCTGATCCTCAAGCTTCCAGCAGACCATGCGGCCCCACTTTCGATAAGTTTGATCGCAACGGGGCAAGGGGGAACTGCACAACAAGACAGTACGATTTCGATTACCCCCCAGCATGACATAGTCATTGAGGCGCAGTCTCTGATTGGGACAGAAACGGACGCTCCTTTAAGCCTGTCGCCATCCAGTTTTATTACCGTTTATCAGAATGACGGCGATGGTTCAGAAGCCATTGAAAGTATCACTTTCACTCTGAATAATATGCCTGAAGGCGCAAACGCCAGCCACGGTACCTTTGAGGAAGGGACTTTTACGTTTACTGGCACTCAAGAGCAGTTTGATGCACTGGTACTTACCCTACCTACAGATTTTTCTACCCAGAATCCGGAGAAAGTTCTGAATGGAACTGTGTCGGCGATCTCTAATGAAGGTACGTCACAAGCGGTACCGGTTCGTTTGCAGGTTGCCTATGAGGGGGATCTGGACGTGGGGGTCACCCATGCGGTGGACAGTTCTGGCGAGATTGCCACTATTGCCCTAAACGAGACAGGTAATGGTCCGGCACCGTTGGAAGTCAGGTTGGAGGATTACTTTACGGCGCAGGTCACCGATCTGGATAATTCGGAATCCCTGGAGACCATTGCCTTCACCTTGTCTGGTGTGCCGGAGGGAACCTTATTCAGTACTGACGGGGGCGAGAGCTATAGTGAGGCTAGCATTGTCAATGGTACCCTCACCTACTCCGGAGCGGCCTCCTCCTTGAGCAGCTTGATCTTGCGGCTGCCGCAGGACTTTGCCACCACCAATGACATCACCGGCACCTTCACCGCCCAGAGCGATGAAGGCGGCACCGACACCCAGAGCTTCCAGATCGTTGTCACTCCTGAAGCCGATGTGAGCCTGAGCGCAGCGGATGTGTCCGGTATTGAGGACCAATCCGGCTCCGGCGCCACCGTTGATCTGCAGATCTCGGCGGCGATCACCGATCAGGACCTGTCGGAAGGCACGGGAGACACACCAAATACAGTAACGCTCACCTTTGACCGGCTGCCCGATGGCACCACCGCCAACGGCGGCACTTTGGATGTGGACGCGCGCACCTGGACCGGCTCGGCCCATGAGGCCTCAAGCCTGACCTTAAGCTTCCCGGCCGACTTCTCGACGCAAAGCTCCGCCCCTGGCGGGGTGGAAGGGCCGATCACCTATACGGCGACCCTGGCCTCGAGCGAGGGGGCAACCTCGGCGCAGGGATCGATCACCCTGGATGCCAGCGGCGATGTGCAGGTTGGCTTCACCCCTGAGGTGGTCGTTGACGGTCAGACCAATCTGATTGAGCTCAGTGAAACCGATGCGGTTTTGGATGTTGCTCTTGATCAATACCTCACGGCGCAAGTGAGCGACGTTGATCTGTCCGAGGCGTTGACCACCATCGAGCTGAGACTTGACGGCGTGCCCGAAGGCGCGCAGCTGTCGGACGATAACGGCGAAACATTTACGGCAGCCACTCAAAGTGGGTCTACCTACACCCTCACCTACTCCGGAGCGGCCTCCACCTTGAGCAGCTTGATCTTGCGGCTGCCGCAGGACTTTGCCACCACCAATGACATCACCGGCACCTTCACCGCCCAGAGCGATGAAGGCGGCACCGACACCCAGAGCTTCCAGATCGTTGTCACTCCAGAAGCCGATGTGAGCCTGAGCGCAGCGGATGTGTCCGGTATTGAGGACCAATCCGGCTCCGGCGCCACCGTTGATCTGCAGATCTCGGCGGCGATCACCGATCAGGACCTGTCGGAAGGCACGGGAGACACACCAAATACAGTAACACTCACCTTTGACCGGCTGCCCGATGGCACCACCGCCAACGGCGGCACTTTGGATGTGGACGCGCGCACCTGGACCGGCTCGGCCCATGAGGCTTCTAGCCTGACCTTAAGCTTCCCGGCCGACTTCTCGACGCAAAGCTCCGCCCTTGGCGGGGTGGAAGGGCCGATCACCTATACGGCGACCCTGGCCTCGAGCGAGGGGGCAACCACCGCGCAGGGATCGATCACCCTGGATGCCAGCGGCGATGTGCAGGTTGGCTTCACCCCTGAGGTGGTCGTTGACGGTCAGACCAATCTGATTGAGCTCAGTGAAACCGATGCGGTTTTGGATGTTGCTCTTGATCAATACCTCACGGCGCAAGTGAGCGACGTTGATCTGTCCGAGGCGTTGACCACCATCGAGCTGAGACTTGACGGCGTGCCCGAAGGCGCGCAGCTGTCGGACGATAACGGCGAAACATTTACGGCAGCCACTCAAAGTGGGTCTACCTACACCCTCACCTACTCCGGAGCGGCCTCCACCTTGAGCAGCTTGATCTTGCGGCTGCCGCAGGACTTTGCCACCACCAATGACATCACCGGCACCTTCACCGCCCAGAGCGATGAAGGCGGCACCGACACCCAGAGCTTCCAGATCGTTGTCACTCCTGAAACCGATGTGAGCCTGAGCGCAGCGGATGTGTCCGGTATTGAGGACCAATCCGGCTCCGGCGCCACCGTTGATCTGCAGATCTCGGCGGCGATCACCGATCAGGACCTGTCGGAAGGCACGGGAGACACACCAAATACAGTAACGCTCACCTTTGACCGGCTGCCCGATGGCACCACCGCCAACGGCGGCACTTTGGATGTGGACGCGCGCACCTGGACCGGCTCGGCCCATGAGGCCTCAAGCCTGACCTTAAGCTTCCCGGCCGACTTCTCGACGCAAAGCTCCGCCCCTGGCGGGGTGGAAGGGCCGATCACCTATACGGCGACCCTGGCCTCGAGCGAGGGGGCAACCACCGCGCAGGGATCGATCACCCTGGATGCCAGCGGCGATGTGCAGGTTGGCTTCACCCCTGAGGTGGTCGTTGACGGTCAGACCAATCTGATTGAGCTCAGTGAAACCGATGCGGTTTTGGATGTTGCTCTTGATCAATACCTCACGGCGCAAGTGAGCGACGTTGATCTGTCCGAGGCGTTGACCACCATCGAGCTGAGACTTGACGGCGTGCCCGAAGGCGCGCAGCTGTCGGACGATAACGGCGAAACATTTACGGCAGCCACTCAAAGTGGGTCTACCTACACCCTCACCTACTCCGGAGCGGCCTCCACCTTGAGCAGCTTGATCTTGCGGCTGCCGCAGGACTTTGCCACCACCAATGACATCACCGGCACCTTCACCGCCCAGAGCGATGAAGGCGGCACCGACACCCAGAGCTTCCAGATCGTTGTCACTCCTGAAGCCGATGTGAGCCTGAGCGCAGCGGATGTGTCCGGTATTGAGGACCAATCCGGCTCCGGCGCCACCGTTGATCTGCAGATCTCGGCGGCGATCACCGATCAGGACCTGTCGGAAGGCACGGGAGACACACCAAATACAGTAACGCTCACCTTTGACCGGCTGCCCGATGGCACCACCGCAAACGGCGGCACTTTGGATGTGGACGCGCGCACCTGGACCGGCTCGGCCCATGAGGCCTCAAGCCTGACCTTAAGCTTCCCGGCCGACTTCTCGACGCAAAGCTCCGCCCCTGGCGGGGTGGAAGGGCCGATCACCTATACGGCGACCCTGGCCTCGAGCGAGGGGGCAACCTCGGCGCAGGGATCGATCACCCTGGATGCCAGCGGCGATGTGCAGGTTGGCTTCACCCCTGAGGTGGTCGTTGACGGTCAGACCAATCTGATTGAGCTCAGTGAAACCGATGCGGTTTTGGATGTTGCTCTTGATCAATACCTCACGGCGCAAGTGAGCGACGTTGATCTGTCCGAGGCGTTGACCACCATCGAGCTGAGACTTGACGGCGTGCCCGAAGGCGCGCAGCTGTCGGACGATAACGGCGAAACATTTACGACAGCCACTCAAAGTGGGTCTACCTACACCCTCACCTACTCCGGAGCGGCCTCCTCCTTGAGCAGCTTGATCTTGCGGCTGCCGCAGGACTTTGCCACCACCAATGACATCACCGGCACCTTCACCGCCCAGAGCGATGAAGGCGGCACCGACACCCAGAGCTTCCAGATCGTTGTCACTCCTGAAGCCGATGTGAGCCTGAGCGCAGCGGATGTGTCCGGTATTGAGGACCAATCCGGCTCCGGCGCCACCGTTGATCTGCAGATCTCGGCGGCGATCACCGATCAGGACCTGTCGGAAGGCACGGGAGACACACCAAATACAGTAACACTCACCTTTGACCGGCTGCCCGATGGCACCACCGCCAACGGCGGCACTTTGGATGTGGACGCGCGCACTTGGACCGGCTCGGCCCATGAGGCCTCAAGCCTGACCTTAAGCTTCCCGGCCGACTTCTCGACGCAAAGCTCCGCCCCTGGCGGGGTGGAAGGGCCGATCACCTATACGGCGACCCTGGCCTCGAGCGAGGGGGCAACCACCGCGCAGGGATCGATCACCCTGGATGCCAGCGGCGATGTGCAGGTTGGCTTCACCCCTGAGGTGGTCGTTGACGGTCAGACCAATCTGATTGAGCTCAGTGAAACCGATGCGGTTTTGGATGTTGCTCTTGATCAATACCTCACGGCGCAAGTGAGCGACGTTGATCTGTCCGAGGCGTTGACCACCATCGAGCTGAGACTTGACGGCGTGCCCGAAGGCGCGCAGCTGTCGGACGATAACGGCGAAACATTTACGGCAGCCACTCAAAGTGGGTCTACCTACACCCTCACCTACTCCGGAGCGGCCTCCACCTTGAGCAGCTTGATCTTGCGGCTGCCGCAGGACTTTGCCACCACCAATGACATCACCGGCACCTTCACCGCCCAGAGCGATGAAGGCGGCACCGACACCCAGAGCTTCCAGATCGTTGTCACTCCTGAAGCCGATGTGAGCCTGAGCGCAGCGGATGTGTCCGGTATTGAGGACCAATCCGGCTCCGGCGCCACCGTTGATCTGCAGATCTCGGCGGCGATCACCGATCAGGACCTGTCGGAAGGCACGGGAGACACACCAAATACAGTAACACTCACCTTTGACCGGCTGCCCGATGGCACCACCGCCAACGGCGGCACTTTGGATGTGGACGCGCGCACCTGGACCGGCTCGGCCCATGAGGCCTCAAGCCTGACCTTAAGCTTCCCGGCCGACTTCTCGACGCAAAGCTCCGCCCCTGGCGGGGTGGAAGGGCCGATCACCTATACGGCGACCCTGGCCTCGAGCGAGGGGGCAACCACCGCGCAGGGATCGATCACCCTGGATGCCAGCGGCGATGTGCAGGTTGGCTTCACCCCTGAGGTGGTCGTTGACGGTCAGACCAATCTGATTGAGCTCAGTGAAACCGATGCGGTTCTGGATGTTGCTCTTGATCAATACCTCACGGCGCAAGTGAGCGACGTTGATCTGTCCGAGGCGTTGACCACCATCGAGCTGAGACTTGACGGCGTGCCCGAAGGCGCGCAGCTGTCGGACGATAACGGCGAAACATTTACGGCAGCCACTCAAAGTGGGTCTACCTACACCCTCACCTACTCCGGAGCGGCCTCCTCCTTGAGCAGCTTGATCTTGCGACTGCCGCAGGACTTTGCCACCACCAATGACATCACCGGCACCTTCACCGCCCAGAGCGATGAAGGCGGCACCGACACCCAGAGCTTCCAGATCGTTGTCACTCCTGAAGCCGATGTGAGCCTGAGCGCAGCGGATGTGTCCGGTATTGAGGACCAATCCGGCTCCGGCGCCACCGTTGATCTGCAGATCTCGGCGGCGATCACCGATCAGGACCTGTCGGAAGGCACGGGAGACACACCAAATACAGTAACACTCACCTTTGACCGGCTGCCCGATGGCACCACCGCCAACGGCGGCACTTTGGATGTGGACGCGCGCACCTGGACCGGCTCGGCCCATGAGGCTTCTAGCCTGACCTTAAGCTTCCCGGCCGACTTCTCGACGCAAAGCTCCGCCCCTGGCGGGGTGGAAGGGCCGATCACCTATACGGCGACCCTGGCCTCGAGCGAGGGGGCAACCACCGCGCAGGGATCGATCACCCTGGATGCCAGCGGCGATGTGCAGGTTGGCTTCACCCCTGAGGTGGTCGTTGACGGTCAGACCAATCTGATTGAGCTCAGTGAAACCGATGCGGTTTTGGATGTTGCTCTTGATCAATACCTCACGGCGCAAGTGAGCGACGTTGATCTGTCCGAGGCGTTGACCACCATCGAGCTGAGACTTGACGGCGTGCCCGAAGGCGCGCAGCTGTCGGACGATAACGGCGAAACATTTACGGCAGCCACTCAAAGTGGGTCTACCTACACCCTCACCTACTCCGGAGCGGCCTCCTCCTTGAGCAGCTTGATCTTGCGGCTGCCGCAGGACTTTGCCACCACCAATGACATCACCGGCACCTTCACCGCCCAGAGCGATGAAGGCGGCACCGACACCCAGAGCTTCCAGATCGTTGTCACTCCTGAAGCCGATGTGAGCCTGAGCGCAGCGGATGTGTCCGGTATTGAGGACCAATCCGGCTCCGGCGCCACCGTTGATCTGCAGATCTCGGCGGCGATCACCGATCAGGACCTGTCGGAAGGCACGGGAGACACACCAAATACAGTAACACTCACCTTTGACCGGCTGCCCGATGGCACCACCGCCAACGGCGGCACTTTGGATGTGGACGCGCGCACCTGGACCGGCTCGGCCCATGAGGCCTCAAGCCTGACCTTAAGCTTCCCGGCCGACTTCTCGACGCAAAGCTCCGCCCCTGGCGGGGTGGAAGGGCCGATCACCTATACGGCGACCCTGGCCTCGAGCGAGGGGGCAACCACCGCGCAGGGATCGATCACCCTGGATGCCAGCGGCGATGTGCAGGTTGGCTTCACCCCTGAGGTGGTCGTTGACGGTCAGACCAATCTGATTGAGCTCAGTGAAACCGATGCGGTTTTGGATGTTGCTCTTGATCAATACCTCACGGCGCAAGTGAGCGACGTTGATCTGTCCGAGGCGTTGACCACCATCGAGCTGAGACTTGACGGCGTGCCCGAAGGCGCGCAGCTGTCGGACGATAACGGCGAAACATTTACGACAGCCACTCAAAGTGGGTCTACCTACACCCTCACCTACTCCGGAGCGGCCTCCTCCTTGAGCAGCTTGATCTTGCGGCTGCCGCAGGACTTTGCCACCACCAATGACATCACCGGCACCTTCACCGCCCAGAGCGATGAAGGCGGCACCGACACCCAGAGCTTCCAGATCGTTGTCACTCCTGAAGCCGATGTGAGCCTGAGCGCAGCGGATGTGTCCGGTATTGAGGACCAAGATGACAGCAAGGCAGGAGGTGCCACCGTTGACTTGCAGATCTCGGCAGCGATCACCGATCAGGACCTGTCGGAAGGCACGGGAGACACACCAAATACAGTAACACTCACCTTTGACCGGCTGCCCGATGGCACCACCGCAAACGGCGGCACTTTGGATGTGGACGCGCGCACCTGGACCGGCTCGACCCATGAGGCTTCTAGCCTGACCTTAAGCTTCCCGGCCGACTTCTCGACGCAAAGCTCCGCCCCTGGCGGGGTGGAAGGGCCGATCACCTATACGGCGACCCTGGCCTCGAGCGAGGGGGCAACCACCGCGCAGGGATCGATCACCCTGGATGCCAGCGGCGATGTGCAGGTTGGCTTCACCCCTGAGGTGGTCGTTGACGGTCAGACCAATCTGATTGAGCTCAGTGAAACCGATGCGGTTCTGGATGTTGCTCTTGATCAATACCTCACGGCGCAAGTGAGCGACGTTGATCTGTCCGAGGCGTTGACCACCATCGAGCTGAGACTTGACGGCGTGCCCGAAGGCGCGCAGCTGTCGGACGATAACGGCGAAACATTTACGACAGCCACTCAAAGTGGGTCTACCTACACCCTCACCTACTCCGGAGCGGCCTCCTCCTTGAGCAGCTTGATCTTGCGGCTGCCGCAGGACTTTGCCACCACCAATGACATCACCGGCACCTTCACCGCCCAGAGCGATGAAGGCGGCACCGACACCCAGAGCTTCCAGATCGTTGTCACTCCTGAAGCCGATGTGAGCCTGAGCGCAGCGGATGTGTCCGGTATTGAGGACCAAGATGACAGCAAGGCAGGAGGTGCCACCGTTGACTTGCAGATCTCGGCAGCGATCACCGATCAGGATCTGTCGGAAGGCACGGGAGACACACCAAATACAGTAACGCTCACCTTTGACCGGCTGCCCGATGGCACCACCGCCAACGGCGGCACTTTGGATGTGGACGCGCGCACCTGGACCGGCTCGACCCATGAGGCTTCTAGCCTGGCGCTAAGATTTCCTATGGACTTCTCGACGGAAAGCTCGAAAGAAGGCAGAGTCGAAGGACCAATCACCTATACGGCCACGATTACCTCATCAGAAGGATCGTTGTCCGACAACGGCAAGATCACCATTGAGCCAAGTGTAGATATCTTCGAATTTGCAGGGAACTATATCCTTGGATCCGAGACTGATAGCCCGGTAGTGATCCACTTTTCCGAGTACGCCCGCCACTTTGTCGTTGACAGGGATGGATCGGAGGTTATGGAGAGCTTTACAATTACCTTGGGGAACGTGCCCCCGGGAGCCACTGCCTCCAGCGGCTCTATTGATGCAAATGGATTATTTAGCTGGACAGGCACACCGGCAGAAGTGACAAGCCTCACTTTGACGCTGCCGGCAGACTACTCTACCACCAACCCGCAGACGATACTTGGGGGAACAATAACTGCCACCTCCAATGAGGGAACAAGCCCTGCGAATGCCTATACGCTCAGGCTCCATGCTACCGGTGATGTTGAGGTGGGTGTCACCGATGTGGTGGACAGCTCTGGCGAGATTGCCACCATTGCCTTGGATGAGACCGGCAGTGGCAGAGCTCCTCTGGAAATCAGGTTGGAAGATTACTTTACGGCGCAGGCCACCGATCTGGATGGTTCGGAATCCTTGGAGACCATTGCCTTCACCTTGTCCGGTGTGCCGGAGGGAACCTTATTCAGTACTGACGGGGGTGAAATCTATAGTGAGGCCGGTATTGTCAACGGCACCCTCACCTATTCCGGTGCGGCTAGCACTCTGGCCGAACTGGTGGTTGCTTTGCCAGCCGACTATTCCACCACCAATCCGTCCGGTAATCTCAACGGTACCTTCAGCGCCACTAGTGATGAAAGTGGCAGCGACCAGATCCCGTTTGTCATCACCGTGCAGCACGAACAGGATTTGATCCTCACCGCCGCTGATGTGTCCGGCATTGAGGACCAAGATGATAGTAACGAAGGAGGAGCCACCATTGATCTGCAGTTGTCTGCGGCGATCACCGATCTGGATCTGTCGGAAGGCACGGGAGACACACTAAATACAGTAACGCTCACCTTTGACCGGCTACCCGATGGCACCACCGCCAACGGCGGCACTTTGGATGTGGACGCGCGCACCTGGACCGGCTCGGCCCATGAGGCCTCAAGCCTGACCTTAAGCTTCCCGCAGGATTATGCAACACAAGGGTTTGTGAGTGAAGATGGGCCTAACCTGATCGTCAACGGGTCCTTTGAAAACCCTGACGTTCCAGCTGGCGATCGTACGCAGTTTATACAAGATGGCAGTGTGCCGGGATGGTCGGCCGGGGTGATCAACATCCATGATCATACCTTTAGGCAACCCGGATCACAAGGTGATCAATACCTTGGGCTGGAAAGTGACGGCGGCTTTGCCTCAATTGTCACGCAGGAAATCAGCACTGAACTGGGTGTTCAGTACACGCTGAAGTTTGATGTCTCCACCCGTGGGGACGGGATCGACGAGCTTGCTATTATCTGGGATAATAAGAAACTGGATCCAATTGAAATTGAAGGATCCGAGTGGCAGAGCGTAGAGTTTACGGTCACAGGGACTGGCGAAGTTGTACCGCTTTCCTTCGTTGTCTTGCAAGACGGGAGCCCCAATACAGAAACTGCGTTTGTTGATAATGTCCAGCTGTATCAAAGTGTGTTGGTTGAGGTTAGCGGGCCCATTTCATATACAGCCACCTTGCAAAGCCCGGAAGGTACAGTCACGGACAGCGGTTCCATTCGGATTGACCCGATACAAGATCTAAGTCTCACGGCAACGGATGTGTCCGGTGTTGAGGATCAATCCGGATCTGGTGCTATTGTTGATCTTCAATTGTCTGCGATAATCACCGACCAGGACCTGTCGGAGGGAGCGGGGGATACCCCTGATACGGTGACCCTCACTTTTGACCGCGTACCGGGCGGTACCACTGCCAATGTTGGCACTTTGGATGTAGAGACGCTCACCTGGACCGGCTCGACCAATGAGGCCTCCGCTCTGGCGCTGACGTTCCGACCGGATTTTGCGACGCAAAGCTCCACCCATGGCGTGGTGGAAGGACCGATCACCTATACGGCGACCCTGGCCTCGGTCGAGGGGGCAATCACGGCGCAGGGATCGATAACCTTGGACGTCAGTGGTGATGTCCTAGTTGGCTTCACCCCTGAGGTAATCAGTGAAGGCCAAACCAACCTGATTGAGCTCAGTGAAACCGATGCAGTTCTGAATGTGAGGTTGGCACAATACCTCACAGCGGAATCCACCGACAGAGATGGTTCGGAGGATCTGACCACCATCGATCTGAATTTTGACAACCTGCCGGAAGGGGCAGAGCTGTCTGCCGACAACGGCGTAACATTCACACCGGCCACCCAAAGTGGGTCGACCTACGTCCTTTCCTATTCCGGTCCGGCCACGGGCCTGGGAAGCTTGATCTTGCGGCTGCCGCAGGATTTTGCCACCACCAATGACATCACCGGCACCTTCACCGCCCAGAGCGATGAAGGCGGCACCGACACCCAGAGCTTCCAGATCGTTGTCAGCCCGGAAGCCGATGTAAGCCTTACCGCAGCGGCTGTGTCCGGTATTGAGGACCAAGATGACAGCAAGGAGATGGGCACCACCGTTGATCTGCAGATTTCGGCGGCGATCACCGATCAGGACCTGTCGGAAGGCACGGGAGACACACCAAACACAGTCACGCTCACCTTTGACCGGCTGCCCGATGGCACTACCGCCAACGGCGGCACTTTGGATGTGGACGCACTGACCTGGACCGGCTCTGCCAATGAAGCCTCGAGCTTGGCCCTAAGATTCCCTATGGACTTCTCGACGGAAAGCTCGAAAGAAGGCAGGGTCGAAGGTCCCATAACCTATCAAGCCACGATTACCTCACCGGAAGGGACCTTGAGCGAAAGTGGCTCGATCACCATTGAACCGAGCGTGGATATCTTCGAGTTTGCAGGGAACTATACCCTTGGATCCGAGACCGATAGCCCGGTTGTGATCCACTTTTCCGAGTACGCCCGCCACTTTGTCGTTGACAGGGATGGATCGGAGGTTATGGAGAGCTTTACCATCACCCTAGGGAATGTGCCCCCGGGAGCCATTGCCTCCAGCGGCTCTATTGATGTCAATGGATTATTCAGCTGGACAGGCACGCCAGCAGAAGTGGCAAGCCTCACTTTGACGCTGCCGGCAGACTACTCCACCACCAACCCGCAGACGACGCTTGGGGGGACCATAACAGCCACCTCCAATGAGGGAACAAGCACTGCGAACGCCTATACACTCAGGCTCCATGCTACCGGTGATGTTGAGGTGGGGGTCACCGATGTGGTGGACAGCTCTGGCAATATTGCCACCATTGCCCTGAGTGAGACCGACAGTGGCAGAGCCCCTCTGGAAATCAGGTTGGAGGACTACTTTACAGCGCAGGCCACCGATCTGGATGGTTCGGAATCCTTGGAAACCATTGCCTTCACCTTGTCCGGCGTACCGGAGGGAACCTTATTCAGTACTGACGGGGGCGAAATCTATAGTGAGGCCGGTATTGTCAACGGCACCCTCTCCTACTCCGGTGCGGCCAGCACTCTGGCGGATCTGGTGATTGCCTTGCCGGGAGATTATTCCACCTCCAACCCGGCCAGCAATATCACCGGCACCTTCAGTGCCACCAGTGATGAGGGTGGTAGTGATCAGATCCCGTTTGCCATCACCGTGCAGCATGAACAGGACTTGATCCTCACCGCCGCTGATGTGTCCGGGGTTGAGGATCAAGATGATAGTAAGGAGGGAGGAGCCACCGTTGATCTGCAGATTTCGGCGGCGATCACCGATCAGGACCTGTCGGAAGGCACGGGAGACACACCAAATACAGTCACGCTCACCTTTGACCGGCTGCCCGATGGCACCACCGCCAACGGCGGCACTTTGGATGTGGACGCGCTGACCTGGACCGGCTCTGCCAAAGAGGCCTCCAGCCTCGCCCTCACCTTCCCGCAGGACTATTCAACACAGACCCCCTATGATGTTCAAGGAGCCAACCTCATTGTGAATGGGTCTTTTGAAACACCTGATATCGCTGAAGGTAGTATTCAGCAATTCTCAGGCTCCATAGAAGGCTGGAACGGAACAACCATCAACATCCATGATACTGCCCTTGGTATCGATGCTATTGAAGGACAGCAATACCTTGAAGTGGAAGAAGGTAGCGGTAAGGCGCAGGGAATTTATCAAGAGATCACGACTGAAGATGGTGTTGACTATACGCTTTCCTTCTATGCGACGGCCCATGGCCGTACCAGTGATTCAATGAGTGTTCTTTGGAACGGAAAAGAGATTACGGCTCTCAGGTTGGGCGGCAATGAATGGGCGCCCTATGAATTTAAGGTCACCGGCACTGGCGGTGTCGACACGCTGGAATTTGCCACACTTTCGCAAGGTGGGGAGCAAGGTGCGCTTATCGATGATGTGCAACTTTATGCAACTACCCAGCAGCCCGGTGAACCTATCTCCTATACGGCGAGTCTGACCTCGAGCGAGGGGAGTACAACAGCTGCCGGAAGTGTCGAGGTTATTGCAAGTCCCGATCTGAGTTTAACCGCGGGAGATGTCAATACCGCAGAGGATGCGTATGGAAGCGGAACAAGTTTCGCCCTCGATATTGCGGCAACTATTTTCGATAGTGATGGCTCGGAAGGAGATAGCGCAACACCAGACACTGTAACTGTTGATTTTAGTAGTTTGCCTGCTGGTACAACCGCCAATGTTGGTCAGCTGGATTTGGTTGCCAACCAGTGGATCGGCTCAGCATTCGAAGCCCGGCAAGTTCTTTTCTCGTTACCTGCTGATTATTCTACCGGCGAAGGAAACCTAAGTGCGACTATAACACTTACCTCTCCTGAGGGCAGTGTGAGTACTGTTCAGACTATTACGGTTGCACCGCAGCATGACATTACCATTAATGCACAAGCCATCATGGTTACGGAAACAGATGCACCGTTGCCGATCACTTTGTCCGATTACGTCACAGTATCTCAAAGTGATAGTGATGGCTCAGAAGAAATCCTTAACATTCGGGTTGTCTTGAATAATGTTCCGCTTGAAACCGAAGTCAGTGCGGGCCAGGTAATTGGAGGCCCTGGGCACAGTTATTTTGTTTTTAATGGAACTCCAGAGGAATTCAATGAGCTGACACTGACATTTCCTGCAGATTATTCTACCCAAAACCCGCAGACAGCGCTTAGTGGAATAATCGGAGCTACGTCAAATGAAGGGACCTCTGAAACCACCCCTATTAGTATCGATATCGCTACTGAATCTGATGTATCCCTTACCGCCAGCAATGTAGTTGCCACAGAAGATCTGGATGGAAATGTAGAAAGTGGGACTACAGTAGACTTGAATTTGTCCGCAGCAATTACGGATGTAGATGAGTCGGAAGGAACGGACGATACTCCAGAAACTGTCACTATAACCTTTAACCGTTTGCCTGATGGTACCACGGCCAACACCGGTACTTTGGACATAGCTAATCTGAGTTGGAAAGGCTCTGCAAATGATGCTTCGTCTCTGGCTCTTACGTTCCCGGAAGATTTTTCGACGACGAGCTCCGCACCAGGTATCGTTAACGCCCCTATCTCCTACACAGCAACGATAACCAGTCCTGAAGGAACCACCTCTGAAACTGCGACAATAACCGTTCAAGCATCCGCCGATGTGGACATTAAGGCATTCGACAAGTTTCTTATTGAAGACACTGTCGTAATACCTGTCTTTATCAGTGAATTAACGGTAACTGATACTGATCAATCCGAGACCTTGATTGAACCCATTGAGGTTCACTTCACAGGACTACCAAGTACCCTTACCTTTAATTCCGGTAGTTTTGATAGTCAAACCAGCATATGGACAGGTACGGTTGACGAGGCCCAATCTCTACTAATCACCGAAGTTAGTCCCCATTTCTCAGGCATAATTGGTGCCGAGGTCCTTGCGAAAACAAATGAAGGTGAAACAACTAGCACGTTTAAAGTTAGCGTTCTTCCTATTGCTGAACCGAATTTGACTATGAGTGTCTTTGCATATGATGCTCAAGGGACAGCTCAAATTGTCAAGGAGGACACAGCGTTTACTGTGAACCTACAGGCATACACACCCGATACAGACGGTTCGGAAAGCTTGAAAGAGTTGGTTATCTCCAATCTTCCCGACGGCTGGGTGCAATTATCCTCTGGTAGTACAGTAGATATGTCATCGTTTATAAACGGCGCCAGCGATATACAGTCTGCACTTTATGACAGCGCTTCTGGAGAATTGACGATAACTTTCAACAGTGATCTGACAAGTTGGGATGGCAGCCTTCGTCTCACCCCCGCAAGTAATAGCGATTTGGATATCAGCTCCCTAACAGGAGGAGAGCTTACAGCTAGAGTAAGCAGTATTGATACTGCGACCAATCTTAATAGTAACATAGAGACATCTGATCAAGTTGTTGTTGATATTGATGTTGACGCGGTGGTTGATGCGCCGATTATTAGTATTTCAAATAGAAATGTCACTGAAGACCTTGATTCTGTTGGCAGTACACGCCTGAAAATCAACAATATAGAACTTCGTGATACCGATGGGTCTGAGAGCTATGATTCCATCCATATCAGCATTTCCCTAGAAGAAACGGCTTCAACAAGCATAAGTTTATCTGAGGATGTGAATTTATTTTCAACTGTAAACGCTAATTTTGGAACAATAACTCGCACTTTCGGTGACGATAATAATCTAAGCTATACAATTACACAGCCCAGCGACGTTACAAATGCTCAATTTGAAAACTTCGTTGAAAAGTTGAAAGTAAGCTATCCTGAGAACTTCAGTGGTAAATTGGGTGTGACCTCCCACTTTATAGTGGAGGAAACTGAAACACCTACGACTTACCTAGGAGATCACGAATACGATACGTCTGATAATACGTCTATTCAAACCTTCAATACGACGATTAATGTAAGACCAAAAGCGGAAGCAGATCTCACGGTTACTCTGATCCCGTCAGAAGAGGGCTTCAGTGAAACACCATTACAGGATGTCTACGATAGTGTGTCCGTCCAGCCGGGTGACGCAATTCCGACTGTGGAAATATTTGAAGATACCTCAATTTCTCTAAGAATTCAGGGCTCAACTCCTGATCTTGATGGCTCTGAGGGGATCAGTTACATATATGTCAACAACGTTCCAAGCCAGTGGCTCGAGCAAGAACATGGAGAAGTTGATCCTGCTATCTTTGGGGATGACAGCATAAAGATTGATGTTGTCAGTTATAATGAAAATACTGGTCAACTGGAAATTAAACTCGTTGATGGAGTTACTGACTTTGACGGTACTTTGGTATTGACTCCTATCGAACACGATGACCGCGACGCAGATGGCGCAGATGCTTTGCCTTCACAAACCACAGAAGGTTTCTTTGGTGATATCTCAGTTGAGATGAAAGTCATTGATGCGCGCGACAGTGATGGAGGAACGACCAATACGAAAACTGTTTCGACTACGCTCAACATAGATGTTGCTGCTGTTGAGGATATTGTTCAGTTGGATGCTCCCTCTCCCATTGCAGAAGCTGTTGTAGATGCAAGTGGAGGATGGGCTGATATTCCACTGAACCCGGTGACACCTGATCTTGATGGGTCCGAAGAAGTTCACTCCGTAATCGTCTCAGGCATTCCTGCTGGCCTTATTGCTTTCTATCATGATGCTCAAGGAGAAGCCATTCCAGCCAAGCTCGTCTCCATTGATCAAACAACGGGAATGACAACATGGAACTTGGAAGATGGGCAATGGTCTTCTCTAAGCCTGTACGGTGTTCCAGAGCATTTTTCTGGTGTTATTTCAGCTAATGAAGTAACTGGTGAGCTGATACGCAGTGAAGATGGTTCCTCCACCATTCAGGCCCTCGTCATAAGCAGTGAAGCGAACAACACTGCTGCTGGTCAAACAGATACAGGTACGCTGCTTATAGAGATCACACCTTCGATTGATGGAGGAAGTCCAAATCAAACCTTCAATATTCTCGAAGACGTGCCTGTTAATTTAGGTCTTGATGGAAACTTGATTGATATTAGTGATGGATCGACAGAGCAGCTAACTGGGGATGTCATTCTGCTAATTGATCCCAATATGTATAGAGCGCCTCATTTCTATTTAGGTGACCCTGAGGGGACAGGTACTGAAATTGTTCCAAATAACTCAGGGAATTTGATTATTGATTCCTCTGATATTGGCAATCTCTACATTGTCTCGGCGCAGGATAGCAATGACGACTTCATAATTGACATTAAATATTCAGTAAATGAGGTAACGGATCCAAGCATACCTGCAAAAACTGAAAGTGGTAGGTTACTATTCAATGTGAAGGGTGTAGCAGATACACCTTCCTTAAGTGTCCCTGCCGGTGGTGTATCCGAAGCATATACTGGTGATGACAGCGGGGCATTCCTTCTGGATACGGCGATAGGCGGAGTTGCTGGAAACGCAACGCGCCTTGGTGGCGCTATGCAAGAGATTATGCCGGATGGCATCAACTTTGACGGGTCTGAAAATCTTTACTTCATTATCACCGGAGATAGTCTTGCAGATGTAAACACGGGCGGTGGGTTGGTAACAGGAACGCCTTCTGTTTCATTTTTGAACGGTACTGATACCGGTGGTGGTGCGGTTATCGTTTCAGCTGCAGATATTGGTGATCTTGAATTTATTCCGGTGAATATAGCAGGTCAGACTGACTATCAATTTACATTGACAGCCGTTGTAGTCGAGGATGATGAGAGCATATCAGTGGGTACACCGCTAGCAGACTTTTCACAACTGGATGGTGTTGCGATCGCAGCCGCTGACTTTTACGTGAGCGTAGCTGATGCAGGCGGAGGAGGCGGCGGTGGGGACAATTGTGATATTGCTGATTTACCAGTGCCTCCGGATGTCACAATCTCTGCAATTACGGGTATAGAAGATCAAGAAGCCCAGTTTACAATTTCCCTAAACAACTACGGCGGGGATTTTGCTAATATTCCTGATGGCGGTTCAGTACAGTTCACCGGTATTCCTGTCGGATCAACATTAAGAGCCGAACCAGCTGATGCCGTAAGCTACAACCCTGTGACTGGAACCTACTTTGTAAACTTTGACCAAGTAGACAATGCGACACAGTTCTTTGTTCAGTTCCCTGAGCATGTCTCAAGTAGTACCTCGGCCTATGACGGTTTGAGTGGTATCTCAACCACAGCCCTCTCCATAGATGCTCATTGCGGTTTCTCTAACAGTGTTGAAAAGGTGACAACTGTTTATGTAGAACCTGTTGCAGATGCTCCCTCCGTGACAGTGCACTCAGACGGCGGCTTGGAAGATGAAGCGATATTCTTTCAAGCATCTATTGGTCTTGTTGATCCCGGAGAAACCTTAGGGGCCTCCTTTGAAGTTGTTGTCGATGCAAGTCAAGGCGTTATGGTAGATGCAACGAATGGGATACCTCTTGTGCCGGTCAGCTCAGTTGGGGGAATGCTAACTTACAATATAAGCGGTACAGGCGCTGAGCTTGCTTTGATTCCCACAGCTCATGTCCATGGTGAAATACCCGTCACAATCAACGCGACATCAATGGAGGAAAACGGTGACACGGCAACCACGACAACTGTCCTCAACCTTTCTGTTGAGGCTGTCGCTGATGCCGGTGTAATCACTTTTGACCCTGCGTTACAGACCGCAATTGACGTAAACGATGAACTGCCATTGATTACTGCTTTAGAAGATACACCAGCCGTCATTAAGGACGTGGTTTCTGTGACTACACCCGACCAGGATGGATCGGAGGTCCATACCATCACCTTGTCAGGAGTACCTGATTACCTCTCTATAAATGTAGGTAGCGATAACGGCTTGGATGGGAATGGTTTGCGCAGCTACACGATGACAAAGGAGGAATATCAAAACCTGACGATACATCTCACTGAGGAAAATGCCAGAACGCCGGACAGTTTAAATCAAGATCTGCCAGATCAAGTCCGCCTTGAACTGACAGTCAATTCGCTTGAGATAAGCAACAGTGATACGAATACAGCAAGTGCAGACTTCTTATTTAAAGTTTTACCTGATGCAGACATCCCATTGGTAACAGTCAATAGCGCTACTACTATCGAGGATACTCCTGTTGATCTTGATATTTCTGGTAGTGTAACGGACCCTCACGAAAACATCGTTGAATACATCATTAGGGATATTCCAGAGGGTGCGCAGATACTCATTAGCGGAAATCTTGTGGCTACAGGACCATCACAGGCCACCATAGCTGCCCACCATATAAATCAAGTCAGCTTCCAACCCGCTCCTGACAGCAGTGCGACCGTATCCCTTCAGGTGATCTCAGTCTCTTCAGAGCCTGATGTGAGTGATCAAAGTTCAGACAGTGCAAGGGAAGAGTCGTTACCTCAGTTACTCGAAATCTCTGTTGTTCCTGCACCGGATATCGAATTGAGTGTTCTTGCTGAGAATCAGGCGCAGACAGGTGGGCTTCTAAGCCTTCCTATAGATATTTCTGCTGCAATTACTGATAGCAACGGTCCAGAAATGGAGACACTTGACGAAGTAACCATATCATTCACCGGTCTTCCTCATGGTACGGCCTTCAATATAGGTAACCTGAATGCCGAAGGAGATGCTCTGACTATTGCGAGGAGTGCCTTCGCAAGTGAAGCAGCCTTCATAACCGCACTGACAACTCTCACCGCTATGCTTCCTGGTGTTTTCTATGGAGACATCTCAGCCCAAGCATCAGCCATAAGTAGTGAGGGAAGTTCTGATCCATTTAGTTTTAGTTTCGCAGTTAATGGCCAACCCGTTGAACAGGAAGCATTATTCATCGATAGGCCAGGTGACAGTATCATAACAATCAGTGAGGCTGAAATACTTGCCAGTTACTCGGATCCAGACGGTAACAACCTACATATTGAGAATTTTGTAGTAATCTCTCCCGAGGTAATTGTAACACAAGTCCCGAATGAGGCTTCTTGGACGGTTCAGATTGCGGATGGTTTTGAGGGTAATCTCATCATGAACTATGATGTTGTCGATGATGGCGTAGTCCCAGCGTCATTCAGTGCAACGGGAACACTTTATGTCGATAATGAAGACAGCATAAATATCATTCAGATGACTGACACAGGTAATGACCTTGCCCATGCCAATGTCTTGGGAGATGTGTCCGGCACAAAAAGTAGCTACGATGTGGCTGTTGGTACAGAAGACAATGATGCAGTCATTGTGGACCCAATTCGAAACTATGATGAAATAGAGGCTTTTAACCTTCTTGGTGGCGATGATATCCTTGACCTTAATCTGGCAACAAGTGGGTATTCCGCTGATCTGGGATCAGGAGATGATCAGGGAATTGGTTCAGCTTTCTCTGACCAGATTAGTGGTGGGCTAGGCATGGATACACTATCTGGAAGAGCAGGAGCCGATGTCCTCGATGGCGGGCTTGGGATTGATACTCTACTAGGAGGTCTAGGTGCCGACACATTTGTTCTGTCTCACCTAGATGCTGAGGATCTTTTGTTAGATTATAACTTCGACCAGGGAGATAAGATTGATTTGTCTGGGCTCTTTGACGTATCAGGAGATGTCTCAGACTATGTGCGTTTTGACCCCAATGCAGCTCAACTAAGCGTTGATGTGGATGGAGCCGCTGGTGGTGAGAACTTTATGGTGACAGCGACAATTGGAACTAGTGCAACTAACCTCCTTCTCAATGTAGACGATGGAGAGAACCAGTCCACTGTTATCATCTAAAGCGTGAAGATAAGAAGACAAAGCTGCGTTGCCTCCCAGTCAAGGAACACGGCTTTGGTTTTCTCAAAAATCATGCGAAAACAGGCTTAAATATGCCCCCTAGAGAGTACCCCACCGCACTGGCAAAACGCTTTGAGTCCATTCACTGCGCACATCAGAGTTGAGCCTCCCCCAAAGAAGTGGTCCACGTTTATGATTAGGAAAACGGAGGACTCGATATGGGAATCAAGAGACCCAAACCAGAAGAGATTGTCGTTAAACTGCGGCAAGTTGAAGTCCTGACGGGGCAAGGAATGGCGTGCATGGATGCGATCCGCCAGATCGGCGTTACCGAGCAAACCTATTACCGTTGGAAGAAGAAGTATGGCGGAATGGGTACGGAGCAACTCAAGGAACTGAAGCGGCTGCAGAAAGAAAATGAACGTTTGCGCCGTGCGGTCTCTGATCTGACATTGGACAAGCTGATCCTTACGGAGGCTGCAAAGGGAAACTTCTGAGCCCTGCTCGTCGCAGAGCCTGCATTAACCATATACGCAGTCAGGTGAAGGTTTCCGAGCGGCGTGTTTGTCGTGTTCTTGGTCAGCATCGCTCCACACAGCGTCGCTTCCCCAAAGGGCGAGCGGATGAAGATCAGCTGGTTGCAGATATGATTGAGCTGGCACGCCAATATGGCCGTTACGGTTACCGTCGCATTGCCGCTTTGCTCCGAGAGGCTGGATGGCAAGTGAACGATAAACGTGTTGAACGTCTGTGGCGACGAAAGGGGCTGAAAGTTCCCATGAAGCAACCAAAAAAGGGGCGGCTCTGGCTCAATGATGGGTCTTGCATACGTCTCCGGCCACAGTATCGCAATCACGTGTGGTCCTATGACTTTATCCATCATCGCACTGATGATGGCAGGGCATTCAGAACGTTGAATATTCTGGATGAGTATACGCGTGAATGCCTTGCTATTCGGGTGAAGCGATAACGTACAATATTTTTCGCATCTGTGGATGCCCCGTGTTTTGCAAGTTGTTTTTCGAGCAATTTTGGCATGTGATCGGTTGCGGTCATCTGTCAGGCCTCTGAGCAGCCCCGTTTGAGTGGTCCGCTTTGAAAGTTAGTGCATGGTTGGCCTTTGGTCTATCGGAATAATGACTTCCGGAACTGGAGGGCGGTAGCCCAGAGCACTATGCGGTCGTTTGGTATTGTAGTGTTTCCTCCAGCGTTCTATGATTATTTGAGCTTCATGTAGCGAGTAGAAGATTTCTCCATTCAATAATTCATCACGCATTCGCCCATTGAAACTTTCGCAATATCCGTTTTCCCAAGGCGATCCTGGCTCAATGTAGGCTGTTTGGGCTCCGACGGATTTGATCCACTTTTGAACCGCCTCCGCCACGAACTCCGGGCCGTTATCTGAACGAATATAGGCAGGTATGCCGCGCAGGATAAACAGGTCCGTCAGCGCATCGATGACTTCGCTCGCATTCAGCTTTCGCTTCACCCGAATAGCAAGGCATTCACGCGTATACTCATCCAAAATATTCAACGTTCTGAATGCCCTGCCATCATCAGTGCGATGATGGACAAAGTCATAGGACCACACGTGATTGCGATACTGTGGCCGGAGACGTATGCAAGACCCATCATTGAGCCAGAGCCGCCCCTTTTTTGGTTGCTTCATGGGAACTTTCAGCCCCTCTCGTCGCCACAGACGTTCAACACGTTTATCGTTCACTTGCCATCCAGCCTCTCGGAGCAAAGCGGCAATGCGACGGTAACCGTAACGGCCATATTGGCGTGCCAGCTCAATCATATCTGCAACCAGCTGATCTTCATCCGCTCGCCCTTTGGGGAAGCGACGCTGTGTGGAGCGATGCTGACCAAGAACACGACAAACACGCCGCTCGGAAACCTTCACCTGACTGCGTATATGGTTAATGCAGGCTCTGCGACGAGCAGGGCTCAGAAGTTTCCCTTTGCAGCCTCCGTAAGGATCAGCTTGTCCAGTGTCAGATCCGAGACCGCACGGCGCAAACGTTCATTTTCTTTCTGCAGCCGCTTCAGTTCCTTGAGTTGCTCCGTACCCATTCCGCCATACTGCTTCTTCCAACGGTAATAGGTTTGCTCGGTAACGCCGATCTGGCGGATCGCATCCATGCGCGCCATTCCTTGCCCCGTCAGGACTTCAACTTGCCGCAGTTTAACGACAATCTCTTCTGGTTTGGGTCTCTTGATTCCCATATCGAGTCCTCCGTTTTCCTAATCATAAACGTGGACCACTTCTTTGGGGGAGGCTCACCTCGTTGTGCGGCGCTGCATTTGCCGCGGGCCGGTATGGAGATACGCAACTTGGCTCCAATACACATTTGCGGGCTTTTTGCCCGGTGCGAAAGACTGGTTATGCCAAGTCGGATCTAGTCGATCGTTTACCCTTACTGCTCAAAGCCCTCCTCACATCCCGACGGACCTGTCCTGAAGCACCTATTTAGCCGGGGACAGGTTTCGGTAGTCTTCATCTTTGACCAACATAGCCCACAATCTACGAGCCATTTTGTTTGCAAGCGCGATAGCCACCACCATACTTGGTTTTCTTTCAAGCATTCTTCCAAGCCATAAGCTTTCTGGCCTCCCCGTCCGCCGGGCAGCACCAATGAGTGCCATAGCTCCGATGATCAAAAGCCTTCGGATATCGCGCTGGCCCATTTTCGAGGTTCGGCCCAAGATCTGCCTTCCCCCTGTTGAATATTGTTTTGGCACAAGCCCCAGCCATGCGGCAAAGTCCCGCCCTCGGCGGAACGTGCTCATTGATGGGGCAAATGCTGTAACCGCCATGGCCGTTATCGGCCCTATTCCGGGCATGGTTTGCAATCTTTGCGCAGCCTTGTCCTGGTTCGCTTCTATTCGAAGCTGCTTTTCCAGGGACTGGATCCGGTTTGTGAGCAGTGCAATTTGCTCCAGGTAGATCTGACCGAGTTGAAGCACCACAGGAGGCAGGTCACTGTTCGGAGCATTCAAAGCCTCAGCCAGTTTCTTAACGTGTATCGCCTTTCTTGGTGCGAGGCAGCCAAACTCAGCCAAATGAGCTCTCAAGGCGTTGATCAACTGAGTACGTTGACGTACAAAAAGATCGCGGCTACGGAATAACACGGCGCGACTTTGCTGATCCTTTGATTTTATCGGAACCGTACGCATTGTGGGGCGCGACGCTGCTTCCGCAATGGCTTCCGCGTCAGCTGCATCGTTTTTTTAACGTTTTACAAATGGTTTCACATAGATTGGGGGAATCAATTTAACATCATGCCCCAGAGCGCGAATTTCTCGCCCCCAACTATGGGCAGTAGCGCAAGCTTCCATTGCCACAACACAAGGTTCTTGTTTGGCAAAGAACGGTAACATCTGCCCGCGTGACAATTTCCGTCGAAATAAAACCTTGCCGTCTGGTGCCGCACCATGAGCTTGAAAACTGTGCTTTGCCAAATCTAAACCTATAATGCTAACCTCTGCCATGGATGTCCCTTCCCAATCTTCGATTGCTTCAATCGTAAATATGGCACATTGCGATGCCGCCGGGTGGGGCATCCACTCCATCACATTTGCTGTTGAGTTCGGTTCCACTCACACTGGATGAGGGGATCAGATTATGGACGAGACCGATAAGCAGAAGGAATTGAACAACGTCATCCGCATTGATGAGGCCCGGATCAAGGATCATCTTGGCGAGATGGTACGCGGCACGGTTGAAGAGGCCTTGAATGCGATGCTGGATGCCGAAGCCGACCGATTGTGTGGGGCTGGACGCGATGAACGCTCTGAAGGGCGTCAGGATACGCGTGCTGGTAGTTATGAGCGTTCCCTGCGCACCAAGGCTGGTCCGGTTAAGCTGAAGATGCCAAAGCTGCGTAAGCAAGCCTTTGAGACGGCGATCATCGAGCGTTACCAGCGCCGGGAAAGCTCGGTTGAGGAAGCGCTTATCGAGATGTATCTGGCGGGTGTTTCGGTGCGCCGTGTGGAAGACATAACCGAGGCCCTGTGGGGGACGCGAGTCTCACCAGGTACAGTTTCCAATCTCAATAAGAAGATCTACGCCAAGATCGAACAATGGTGCCAGCGCCCCATCGAGGGGGATCATCCCTATCTGTATTTGGACGGCATTGTAATGAAGCGCACCTGGGCTGGGGAGGTTCGCAATGTTTCATTGCTGGTGGCTTCTGCGGTTAATTCCAACGGCACCTGTTTTTGACTCGGGATGAGGATTCCCAAATCACTTGAATTGTGATTCAACATTGGGAAAGGAGATTCCCAATGTCAGCGATCCCATTGCGCCGAGACTATGATGCTTCTTCGTTACGAACTCTTGCTTGTCAAAGTAAGGATGTCAGGCAGAGCCGCCGCCTTCTTGCTCTTGCTGCTGTTTATGATGGGTTGTCGCGCTTGGAGGCGGCACGCATGGGCGGCATGGACCGCCAAACACTGCGAGACTGGGTGCATCGGTTTAACGCAGAAGGGCCGCACGGCCTGTACAATCGTAAGAGCCCGGGCCGTGTCCGGTGGTTAAATAAAGAGCAAATGGCTGAATTTGCAGATCTGGTTGAGGCTGGGCCTGATTTACAACAACACGGCGTAATTCGCTGGCGTCGGCGGGATCTGCAAGGTGTGATCGAGCAGAAGTTTGGGGTCAGCTATAGCGAAAGGGCTATTTCAAGCCTCCTCAGAGTTCTGGGATTTTCTCGGGTCAGCGTTCGGCCACAGCACCCGGCACAGGACGAGCAAGTTATGGAGACATATAAAAAAACTTCCATGCCCGGCTTAAAGAAATAAAAGCGCGCTTGCCCTCACAAACATCCATGGAAATCTGGTGGCAGGACGAAGCCCGCATTGGTCAAAAAAATGGGCTCACCAGAAGGTGGGCAAAAAAAGGAACGAGACCACGGGCTCCCAGCGACGGGCGCTATCAATCAACTTATGTATTCGGGGCCATCTGCCCCGCCCACGGCAAAGGGGCAGCACTTGTTTTGCCCAAAGCCAATACCAATTCCATGCAGCTTCACCTTAAAGAAATCAGCCGAACCGTCGCCAAAGGGGCGCACGCAGTGGTCCTGATGGATCAAGCGGGTTGGCATACAACGGCAAAACTGAAGTTGCCTGATAATATAACCATCTTGCTGCTCCCACCCCGTTCTCCGGAGCTCAACCCGGTTGAAAATGTTTGGCAGTACTTACGGCAAAACTGGCTCTCTAACCGAACCTTTCAAGACTACCAGGAAATTGTCGATGCCGCCTGTTCCGCTTGGAATAAGCTTATTCAACAACCCCACACAATCACATCAATCGGTAGACGAAATTGGGCGCATACAGGTCAATTATAAGTGCCGTTGGTATTATAGAGTTTTTTGCGGGTATCGAGCCCTGCCTCGTTGGCATGGAGGCTTGCAGCAGCGCGCATTACTGGGCTCGTGAATTGCAAGCATTGGGCCATGAGGTGAAGCTGGTTCCACCGCAATATGTCAAACCGTTTGTAAAGAGCCAGAAGAACGATGCGGCTGATGCGGAAGCAATCGCCGAAGCGGTTCAGCGCCCGACTATGCGTTTTGCAGCAATAAAAAGCGCGGAACAGCAATCTCTTCTAGTCCTGCATCGCACTCGCGAACTTCTGGTACGCCAGAAGACAATGTTGATCAATGCAATCCGCGGCCATTGCGGCGAGTTCGGCCTCGTGGTAGGCGCTGGCGCAGCAAAGGTTAGCGAACTTATCATAGTCATCAAAGACTCGGAAGACACTCGTCTGCCAGCCCTAGCACGTAAAGCCCTGAATTTTTTGGCAGAGCAGTTGAAAGAAAAGCAAACACAGATCAAGGCGCTGGAAAGAAAGCTTAACGAGTGGCACACCGACAATGAAGACAGCAAACGGCTGGAGACGATTCCCGGAGTTGGCGTCATCACTGCGACCGCGTTGGTTGCAACAATCGGCGATGTTACCCAGTTCCGCAGTGCCCGCCAGCTTGCCGCATGGCTCGGCTTGGTGCCTAAACAGTACTCGAGCGGCGGTAAGGAAAAATTAGGAAGAATATCGAAACGCGGTGACGGCTATCTGCGCAAGCTTCTGGTTCACGGGGCAAGGGCAAGTTTGGGCTGGTCCCGGCGAAAACAGGACGGTTTGTCCCAGTGGCAAAAGGCATTGCTTGAACGGCGCCCGACCAACGTAGTCCTGGTTGCCATGGCCAATAAAATGGCGCGCACCGTCTGGGCCCTGCTCAGCAAGTCGCAAACATATCGGTACAACTCAGTGGAAGTATAAAGCGTCGTACTAAAACCAATTGCGAGGGTGATCGTGATGTGATGGCAAAACAGGGTAACCGGGACCAACTAACCCCGTGGCATTGTCGGAGCTTCGAGCTCGCCAACTTGATTGGGTGTTGGTCTACGAATTCCATCAGGGCCAGCGGAATAGACCGCGCAAACAGGCCGGATAGATGACTGAAAACCTACATTGCTAAAACTCATAAAACGCTTGCAATCCGGGGCGTGTTCATAGATGGCAATGCCCATCAAACGGGTATAGCTGTTTGGAACGTTCATCTAGACTGCATACCTGAAAATCTAATCTCAAACAGCCACTCAAGCCCTTCGTTTTTTGAACGCATAAAGGCCAAGATTGGAAAGAACCATCAGGGTTGAGCGCCATTCACTTAAGGCCGGGCTTGGTGGTTTGCCCTGCCCTATCCTAGCAAGCTGTGCTTCGTACCATGTCATATTGAGCAGGACCATTTTATCCAGAGTGCGAATGCCTGTTGTAAGCTTGCGAAGGGAGATTTTATAGTTGCTATCGCTAAGCGCTTTGTTGGGAAGATCTGGGTCAATCGACATTGGGCGAGCCATTCCGATTAAATCAGTTGCGTTAGACGTTAAGGCCTCATTCATGCCTTGAACTGAGCGAAAGCCACCTGTGACAACCAGACATGTATCCGTGTGTTTCCTCGCTTTTTCCGCAAACTCAAGAAAATAGGCTTCCCGTTTGATGGTACTGTCCTTTTGCTCTACGCCGTCTGCCATTGCTGTGTTTTCATAGGAACCGCCGGAGACTTCAATCAGGTCCACACCAACTTCGCCAAAATGCTTGATAACAAAAAGCGAGTCTTCTTCGGAAAAGCCACCAGAGCTGAAATCAGCCGAATTAAGTTTGACGCCAACTGGAAATTGCGGTCCGACAACCTTCCGAATTTCCTCATAAACTTCCAAGAGAAACCGCATCCGATTTTCAATTGATCCGCCCCATTGATCCTCTCTGCGATTATGGCGCGGAGATAGAAACTGATTGATGAGATATCCGTGGGCGGCGTGGATCTGTATGCCTTGAAACCCAGCGTTTTTAGCCAGTTGCGCACTCTTTGCGAACTGATCGATGACTTCATATATTTCGGTTTCCTGCAATGCTCGGGGTGGCGCGAAGTTTGCCCTTAAGGCTCCTTTAAACGGAATTGCAGAAGGGGCCACTGGCTTTGAGTTTATGAAATTAGGAACCTGCTTACCCGGATGATTGAGCTGCACCCAAACTTGGGTATTGTTGCCCGCGCCCGCCTTGGCCCACTCCTTGAATTTTTTCAGATCACTATGACTATCAAGAACCACGTTTTTGGGTTCTCCCAGCTGCCGCCTGTCAACCATTATGTTGCCGGTGACGACGAGAGCGGCGCCTCCCTTGGCCCATGCCCTGTAAAGGTTTGTGATTTCTGACGTGGGATTATGAGCGCGATCCGCAAGTTGCTCGCTCATTGCAGCTTTGAAAAAGCGATTTTTGAGAGTGGTTCCGTTAGATAGGTTATAGGGTGTGCCAACGGTCATACGTTTATCTTAACCTCAGTTGATTGGGCTCAAGTTTGTTTTCGGTTTTTATGGGCGTAGCTGGCAATCATTTTTTGCCTTTGGATTGCGACTTCAAGATGGAAGCACGTGAGTGGTTTTACACCGGCTAAGGCAAGGCATTTATTGCAGTATTGGCATTGCGGGCCTTTGATACCATCCTGTAAATTTCTATAGAGATAGGGGTCTGCCACAAGCGCGCGGGCGACCGAGATCATGTCGCTATCTCCCCGCTGCAAAGACGCCTCCATGGCGTCTTTTTGTATGAAGCCTCCAACGCAGATAACCGGAATTTTGAGGGCTGCTTTAAACTGGCGGGCATAATTTGCGTTAAAGCCCTCAGAGTAAACCGATATTTTATTAAACAGGCTGTCTATCACTGGGGCAACAAGCCACATACCCCAGCGGCGCGGCCATGAAAAATTGGCTCCCACACCTTTGGATGTGAGAAGCTTCGTGAAGCCTTGCCATCTTGCCCTTGAGAAGGTTGTTCCCGATTCATAGTGGCCTGTGGTGATCTCAACAGCGTCAATTCCCTCCCCCTCCATATTCTGTGCCACTTTTACCAGCTCAGACGTCCCTAGTCCTTTTCTAAAGGGTAATTCATCGGAGCCGTTGAGTTTCAAAATGAGAGGATAGTCAGGACCGACACGTTTTCTAACTGCCCGGTAGGTTTCAACGAGCAGGCGCATGCGGTTTTCAAAGGAGCCACCATATTGGTCTTTTCGCCGATTGGTATGAGGAGTTAAAAACGCGCTGATGAGATAACCATGAGAGGCATGAATTTGAACCCCGTCAATGCCCGCTTTTTTGCAGCGTTCAGCTGCAAGTGCATATTCCTGAATTGTCTCCTGAATTTCAGCAATGCTCATGGCGCGTGGTTTCACGCCTAAGGTGGGTTCCCTAACGCTCGAGGGCCCTTGTGCGTCTTTTCTGCCAACGGGCTCAGGGAGAGCCTGACGGGATGTATGATAGATCTGAATGAAAATTTTTGATTGATGCCGATGAACCGCTTGCGCCAGCTTTTTCAAGCCAGGGATTTTATCATCTGCATCCACACTGATCTGGTAGGGAACACCACGGGCGTATCGGTTATAACTGGAAGCACCGGAGATAATAAGAGGCGTTCCCCCACGGGCGATTTCCTCATAAAACTCAATGAGCTGATCAGTTATAAAACCATCTTCTGTGCACCGCGTTTCAACTGTTGCCGATTTCGCCAGCCTGCCAGAAAGCTCCACCCCCCCAATTTTTATGCTCTGAAATAATAGGTTTTCACTCGTAGTCGCGGCTCTTGTCATCTGTCGCTTCCCCTCAAATGCCTTTTCCCAGCGGATGCTCACGTTTTCTCTTTTCAACGAGAGGCCGCAATTCACCGGATATTCCACAGATCTGAGAGGCCGTTTTGGGGCGGTATCCTGCGAGAAAAAGGAGCTCCATAATGGGATAGAGTGGTAAAATTATAAAGTATGTGGGGTTAAGGGTGGCAAACATTTCTCCAATGTTTTCATCTTCATCGCCAATACCCTCTTCATAAACCTTATGCCCAATACCCACCTGTATCCAAAGAGCTGCGAGAAAAACAACCAAGCCAATGATGAACATCAGAAATAGGGAACCATCGACAGCCTGATAGATCCAATGGCACAAAGGATAAAGAAGAATGACTGGGGCGATTGCCAGCACTGCCACAATCACATCCACCAAAAGGTATGCCGCAAAAGTTAGGCTAAGCAGCAGGAGTGCAAGTGATACAGAGCCCCCAAAATAATCACCCACTGGAATAAAAATACCGTAGATGCACAGGAGTACACCCAGAGAATTGAAGGGCGGCATGACAATATGCAGGAAATTGTTCATGGGGGTTTGATGGAACGCCAAATGTATCCCCATTCGGTGCTTCCATGCGAAAATACCAGCTGGGCAACGTTTAAGCGAAATGAGCTGAAAAATATCTGCTATATTTTTGTAGCCTTGCATGTTTCCCCCAAAGCTATGAGATTTACGCCGTTGCCTTGCTGTAGTTTTGCTTAACAGCCACTTGTGCTGAGGCACCGAGCTGCGAGTAACAGAGGCGCTTCCAACGTCTGGCCACTTCTAGCAGGGCTTTTTCAGAGGCCCGATGGACCGCAACCATATTGCCAAAGCCATGCACAAGGCGCTCAAAGCATAAATAGTCTACCTGAACGCCTGCGCGCACCAGCTTCGTGGCATAGGCTTCCCCTTCATCATGGAGAATATCAAACCCGGCCGTTGCAATCAGTGCGGGGGCAAACTCAGGTGATATATCCCCCAATAGCGGGGAAACCTGTGGGTCGTGCATACCTGTAAGTCCTCCGCTGAGATAGTACCTTTGGAAGGCTTTGCGATCTTCTAAATCCAGAAAGTATGCGTCACCATATTGTGTGTGTGAGGGCCTGACAGTCTCCCCATCTGTTCCGGGGTAAACGAGAAGCTGCGCAAGGGGCGGCCCGTATTGAGATGGGTCTTGTGCTGCAACTGTTGCCAAATTTCCGCCAGCGCTATCCCCCGCCAAGGCGATTGCGGAAGGCGACACGCCAAAGCTCTTGGCGTTTTTTTGTGCCCAGTGAAATGCTTCTATTGCGTCTTGCAGAGCTGCTGGGAAAGGGTGCTCTGGGGCCAGACGATATTCTACCGAAAGAACCTGAGTGCCGGATTCTCTACAGAGCAATCGGCAAAGGTCGTCGTGGGTATCAAGGTCGCCGAAAATATACCCACCGCCGTGAAAATATACGGTTAAAGCTGGCAGGCTCCCTTTACCCTTAGGGATATAAAGACGCGCATTTAAGAGCCTATCAGACAAGTCTATCTGAACATTCCTGACCTCTTGAACTTCATAGGACACCTGCAGAGGCAGTAGGTTATCCCGTATTTTTTTGCGTAATTGCTTAGGGTTATTACTATTCATTAAAGTGGTTTGCGAACCTCGTTGAACTTTACGAACCACATTCAACAGGGGTGACAGGTGATAACCGCGCCGGTTGCGGGGCAACCCAAGCAGCCAACTTGGCATGGCTTCAAGGACACGGTCCAGAGAGCGGGCGGCAGATCGTTTAGTATTGCTCATGGTTTACGCCACCTCATTTAGTTTTGCGGGGCCCGCCAGATCGCGCAATTCATACTCTTTGGGGCGTATTTTTCTCACTCTGCTGCGGAATGCGAAGGTGAAGCTTGGCCACAGACTCGTATTTTTTCCATCATCATCAAGATACCAGCTTTGACAGCCTCCGGATGTCCAGACGGTCCCCTTTGATTTTTTCTGAATCCATGTTTGGAAAGCTTCCTGAGCTTGTAAGCGCGGCTCAATAATCGGCTTTTCCTTCTTCAGTGCATGCAAAATACAGCTGATTGCGTGTTCTGCCTGAATTTCCAAAATGAAGACACCAGATGTGTGGCCCAGCCCTGTATTGGGGCCATGCAGCAGGAAGAAATTGGGAAAGTTGACCATTGAGGTTCCAACGAGAGACTGCGGATCATCCCCCCAAGTATCCGCAAGTGTTCGCCCGTCCTTGCCGTAGATGATATGTGTAAACGGCATGTCCTGTGTCATAAAACCGGTACTGAGAATAATGGAATCCACTTCCCTGCTCACGCCATCACTCCCAACAATAGCGTCCTTTGTGATTGAGCGAACACCTGAGGTGGTCACTTCAACATTTTCGTTGCCAATAGCAGGATAATAGGTGTTGGACAGCAAAACGCGCTTGCAGCCAATTGTGTAGTTGGGCGTCAATTTCTTCCGAAGTTCCACGTTTGGCACAGACGCCTTTAAGTGATTTAGAGCTTGCCTCTCAGGCTTTTTCATCAGGCGCGGGAACATAAAGCCCAGAACATTAAATTCCCTTGTGAAATAAAGACGCGCTCTCTCAAGTCGCATTCTCCATTTCTGGCTAGCATAACGCTGTTGCTGTTCGTTCGGAATAGGCTCGTCGTAGCGAGGTAAAATCCACGGCGGTGTGCGCTGAAAGACCATCAGTTTCTCAACTTCGGGCTGAATGCAGGGAACAATCTGAATGGCTGAAGCGCCAGTACCAATAATTGCTACCCGTTTGCCCTTATAAGAGAAATCTTCTGTCCACTGTGCGGAGTGGGTGACCTCCCCCTCAAAGCTTTCTAGGCCCTTAATCTTTGGGATAGATGGATCACTCAAGTTACCAAAGGCACCAACAACAAACTGCGCGCGATATGTGGCCTGCGTAGTGACGATTTCCCACTCGCCACCTTCTTCATGCCACTTGAGTTTCATGACGTCCTCATTCAAACGAACTTTAGGCAACAGTCCCCACTTCTCAACGTTTTTACGCAGGTACGCGTATATCTCAGGTTGGCGCCCATAATCGTGTTCCCAGTTGGCATTAAGGTCAAAAGAAAACGAGTAGAGGTGGGACTGTACATCACACACAGCGCCCGGGTACGCATTGTCCCGCCATACGCCCCCAACATCTCCAGCGCGCTCCAAAATCAGGAAATCAGTTTCACCTTCATCCAATAGTTTCTTGGCAGTGGCAATTCCCCCGAAACCAGAGCCGATGATGATTATTTTCGATTTCATGATGTCTCCCCACATACAATCAACAGAGCACAAGCACCAACGCCTCCCCAATGGCGCTGGTACCCGCAAGTATCCCGTACTCCCCCCCGATCCGGCACTCAATATGAATTAGTATCAAAAGAATCACAGGTGTAAGAGGTCACGAATGGGCTCTTGGGAGGTCATTTTCGGACAGAAAGCCGTTTAGAAAAGCGCAGTATCAGATGGCCAACTCTGTTGCTGCCTGTTTTCGAAAGTCGCTGGGCGCTATTTGGGTCCATCTTTTGAATGCGCGGCGGAAGTTGCTGGTGTCTGAATAGCCTATTAGCCCGGCGATTTCCTCCATAGGCATTTTCGTGCACTGAAGGTATTCTTTCGCAAGCTGTTCACGAACGGAATCCAGAATTTGCTGGTAGCTTGTGCCATTGGACTGCAAGTGCCTACGCAAACTTCTGGAATGAATCTGTAGTTTATCAGCAATTATCTCTTCTGAGGGAAACTTGGAGGGATGGGCAATAAGTTCCCGTCGAACCTTCATCACAACACTCTCTGTAGTGCCATGGTCTTCTAGATGCTTGTCGCAGAGCTTGACAGCCATGGCCTCTGAAACTGGATTTCCCTGAAGCGTGGGGAGCCCTAAAACCTCCCTATCATAGATTATGGTATTTGTAGGTCTATTAAACTCTACAGGGCAACCAAACGTCTTTTTATAAAGCTGCCCATAACCGGGATCACTATAGGACAAAGACACTTTACTGGGGGGGAGCTTAATACCACTGATCAGGTGAAAGATGCGCAGCGTGGCGCTGAAGACTTCTTCGATGACAAAGGGAAGAATATCTCTTTCAGTCGCAATTGGCGTGGCGGTGAATAGAAGCTCATCACCATCTAAAGAAAACAGGATATCCGTCAGGGTCGCAGAAGCTCTAACATACTTAACGGCAAGCTCCATTGCCCGCCCAATATTGGGAGCGCAGCTCATTGCGTATCCCATCAGGCCGCAGGTGCCGATGTTTTCATGTTGACCAACATAAAGACCAAGGCCAGGTCGACGAGAGAGCCCTAATAGGTTGCGAATAAGAGTAAACGACTGCGGAAAACTGACAAGAGCATTGGGGGATAAGAGGTCCGCAGAATTAATTCCAGTACGCGCAAGTATATCTTGCCGCTTAACACCGTCGGACTCCATAAGCTGAATAATATGCGCCACCTTATTGGTAGGCATTGACCATAAATCTGATCGTAATGAACTTACACTTACCCCAGCCATAGCAATATATTAGCTTTACTAGATAAAATTGAAAGAAAATTATTTTCGACTGAACCTTGGAGTTGTGGGAGAGTAATAAACTCTCATACTGTCCTCCCCCCCCCCCAAAAAAAAAAGTAGCGGAAGTCTGATCATGGGGCAATCCCCCCGGAATTTGATCGAGTTTAAAAGTAGAGATATTGTTGGCTCATATTTTAGGACTTATTTTATAAAAACATCTCGTTTTAGCGATGTGCAGATCATTGCAATTTTGAAGCAAGGAGAAAGTGGTATTCCGGTTGCTCAGCAGTGCCGTGAACATGGTATGAGCCAGCCAGCTACTATAAATGGTGGGCAAAGTATGGTGGGTTGGATACATCGATGATTTCTACGGAAGACGAGTTGCGTCGGTTCAAGAAGATGTATGCGGAGCTTTCATTGCAAAATGAGCTTTTGAAGGAAGCTTCGGCAAAAAAGTACTGAAGCCATCTCAGTGCAAGGAGATGGCTATGCTTGCCGTTGAAGTCAAAGGGGTTTCCATTGCTCTGGCGTGTCGCACCTTTGGTGTGAGTGAGCGCTGTTACAGTTATCAGTGGCGCTTGATCGATGAGAACGCTGTCATAGCCGACTGGCTGCTATGCTTAACGACAGCCAATAGAACTTGGGGGGTCGGACTATGTTTTCCATATCTTCGCAATATCAAAGGCTATAGCAGGAACCATAAGCGTGTTTATCGCATTTACCGAGAGTTGGAGTTGAACCTACGGATCAGACCGCGCAAGCGGTTGAAGCGAGAAAAACCTGACGAGCTTGTGGTGCCATCCCGTCCCAATGATGTGTGGTCGATGGATTTCATGTCTGACCAGCTGGAAGATGGCAGGCGATTTCGAACGCTCACTATCCTTGATGACTTCAACCGGGAGGGATTGGCGATTGAAGTTGACTTCTCTTTGCCAGCGCTCAGAGTGGTGCGCACGCTGCAACAAGTGCTGGAATGGCGCGGCAAGCCTGCCGTGATACGTGTTGACAATGGCCCGGAAAACATCAATGAACCCTTGCTATCATGGGCCAGAGTGAAAGCGATAGAGATCCGGCATATCCAACCATGCACTAACTTTCAAAGCGGACCACTCAAACGGGGCTGCTCAGAACGACCTCAAACTCATCATCTAAAAAGTATATAAATTTACCGTTGCCCAAGTCTTCGATAAAAACTTGATCTTCCCCGAACATTGAGCGTAGCAGGTCTGCTTGCGCTTTTGTCAGGATGTGATCGCTCACATCACAATCATTGTGTACCCGCATACCACCTGCGATATAGGTATGCTTTCTTTCCACTTCGAAGTTAAAAGAAGCGTAATTACCGTCTTTGGTAAGATGGGTGCTTAGCGGCGCCCCGTTCTTTGAAACCCAACTAGGAGGAGTGAACTTCGAGGTGTTCTTGAACACCAGTTCCGGGGTAAAAACACGGGCCATAGCCCCTTGTATAACTGGCAGCTTACGGAAATGGGACATAACAATATCAATCTAATCAAACGTCAGGGGGTAGGGCACTGCTTCCTCAGATAAATTAGGAAAATCAGCGCCCCCATGGGGAGCAGTATCTGAGCTAAATCAATTACAGATTGTAGCGGTGCCGACACTGTCCCCTCTACGGACTGTAAAACGGAGCGTCTACGTGTGGGGTATTTGAAAGCTCAATGGAATATTGGGATTGCCAGCAGCGATCTCCTCAGTAGATCGTGTCACGATGGGCCGGCCCCTATGCGCACTCTCCAGCTTCGCAGTAGGGGGATCAATCTCCCATTTCCCTTCGGCATAGAGCTCGCTCAAGGTTGCCTGTGAACGCTGCAAAACATAGTCTTCCGGCTGTGGTAAATCCCCCTTAAACACCCAACGGAACGGCATAGCTTCTTCACTCTGGGGCAATTGTACCAGCCCCTCATTGGTTACAATACCGCCAGCAGCTTGCACCAGATCCAGAAGACTAACATCGTTGCCGTCATCCAGAATATAGCGGCTGCCTGTACGTACTTGCTTCATGTCCTGAACTTTTATAGTTCCATCGGCCTGTTGGGGGCCATTTACCACCCATAGCAACGCATCGCCTTCAGACCCCACTTGGCACCCTGTTGCGGCACGGATTAGCGTACCATTGGCACTCATCATCGCTCCGTCCGTTCGCAAAATATCAAGGATCGGCACATGGCGCGCCTTGAGCGGCCCGTCTGCGCAGTAAGTCAGGTGACCGGGGGTCACCATCAACCCAAAGACATCAAGAATATGTTTGGAGCTATTACGGAAAACATGGCGCACCTTGCCCGGCCCCAAGTTCCCGTTCTCGTCATAGGATTGAACCAGATCCCCAACAGCAATATCCTCAATCGGCTTTTCCTGCCCATCAGACATGAGAATGGGCGTACCGGATAGGAAGCAGAGCCCCCCGGTTTTGAAGAATTCACCTCTATTATTATAGCCATAGAAACTATATGCCGCTGAATATGGACCTTCCCCGTCAAACCACGGGTCCTCTGTTCGGAGGACACCGTGTTCTTGCAATATTCCCTCGGCAACTTCCCCTTCGAGTGGGCGTCCATTCCCATCGGTCACGTAAGATTTGACACGAATGGCACCATTGTATTGTTGGCCAGAATAAACCTTAAGCTCTTGAACCAAGATATAGTCGGTCCCAGAAATAGCTTCTCTATAGAGGAAATCTGTATCTATAAACGTGCCACCATGAGGCTGGTTAATCTCTGAATAGATAAAGTCGTGAGCGAGAGAAAGGCTATTAAATTCTTGCCTGTCAATTGGCCCAAAATAGTATACGGACCGAGCGCCAACCGTGACACTCGCCGTATATCCCATCGCAAGATTAGCCCCGGCTGACTGGCTCATCCCTGAGAAGTAGAGCACATTGCTGTCATTACCAAATATGTTAATTGAAAATCCTGCGGTTACGCCCGCATTGAGCTGCCCACCCCAAGACCAGCCGCCCAATGAGGCAGGATCACCGGTAAAGCCAAAGAAACCTGCACTCCCGTCTACCACTCCGGGTGAAACTCCTGCCCCAATGGTAGCCCCCACATAAAATGCTGTAACAATCTCATTGGTTTTTGTGTCTACGCCGCGAAAATAAACGCCTTCAACTCCTGGGCCAACATTGGCGTTTGGGATAAAATCTACCCCCGCCGATAATTCGCCATAATACCCAACAATCCTGTTTTTAGTTAGGTCAATTTTTCCATCCAGCCCCTCAATAATTTCGTCGGGTTCTAGCTCCCAAAATCCCATTTTATGTATCCACCTTTATTAAATTAACAGTAGTCGCAATTTTTGAAATTTTATTTACTTGTAAGAATTCCATAACTTCTCGGCTGCTATCGGGTCTTTGCGTTTTGCTAACTTTAATGCAGTATTGTTATTGTCATCTATGAGGGTTGTGTTCGCGCCGGCACTCAAAAGTAACTTCATGTTCTCAAAATTCCCTCTACGAGCAGCACGTATTAACGGCGTTTGTCCGTTTTTATTGACCGAATTAATATCAATGCCATGCTCAATTAAATAACTGAGTACATTAGTATTTTTTGCTTTGTATGCAGCATGGTGGAGCGCTGTATGCCCGGCTTGGTACGTTCCTCCAGTTTGAATGTGGTGAATATTGGCGCCAGCTTTGATAAGCTTCTTCGTCATTGACAGTGAACCCCGCACAGCCGCAGTCATCAATGGCGATCGCCCAACTGAATCTGTTTGATTAACATCTGCCCCAACTTGAAGTAGCACTTCCAAGATATCTTCGTAGGCAAAAGCGACAGCCCAGAAGAGGGCGCTGCAGCCATAGTCATTAGATTGATTGATGTTGACACCATGAGCTATTAGTCGCTCAACTTCGGTTAAGTTGTTTCGAGCGACTGCCCGCATTAAATCAGTATCAATCTGAGTTCGCGGCTCTTCACCACTAATATGCTCTTGGACTATCTGAGCTAGTCGATCATCTGGTAAGAAACCGCTTGCCCATGCGGAGGCAACACAACCATTGGGATGGACTTTAACAATAAGTTGGCCAGCCTTGGGCGGTGTTATTTTTGCTCCCTCCAGGGTTAGTATTGGCCCCTTAGCTTTATCTTCGGCAGCTGCTCCATGTGGCAAAATAAGTAGACAGCTAAGGATTAGTATAACAAATTGAGAGAGCTTAATTTTCATAGGTTTCTTTCCTCAATTTAAGAAATTTAAAGATCTACCATTCGCGCACCGCACTACCAGTATTGCCATGCTATACCTGCGCCTTCCTGCAATTTTCAATAGGACAATGTGAAATATACCCCTAGAGGTTTAGATGGTTCGCGATTGTGTCTAAGATCAGTTGTGTTATGCGGGGTGCCCTAAGAGATTGATAGCAGCTGACTAGAAGGGATAGTGGCGCGACATGCAGCCTAAAGACACCAGTAAGGCAAGTAATTTTTTCAGCCCTCAAAACGGTATTTACACCCGTTTGAGCCAACAGCAACGCATCAAGTTACTTGGAGAGGTGACCTCCCTGCTGCTCGCCTCCAAACTGCACTGCGAATACCATATCAATGATATCGGCGCTGTGTTCCTGCCGCCGATCCACCTCAACCAGTTCCGCATCTATCGCGACAAACAGACCCCCGTCGGCCTCATCACTTGGGCCCGCCTGACCGAGACAGTCGAACAGGACTATGTCAACGGCGATTATATTCTGCAGCCGCAGGACTGGAACGCTGGCGATCGTCTCTGGTGCATCGACTTCCTCGCCCCGTTCGGCCATGGCAAGCAAATCCTGAAAGACCTCAGAACCAATGTCTTTCCCAATGAAAGCGGCAAGGCCATGCGCATCGATAGAGATGGCAACCCACGCGGCCTCATAAAACTGCATGGCGTAAACCATCTGAAGGCGCAGAGACAACCTACATAAGTAATTCAGGCTGTTGAACGCGCGACACCCTTTCAGCCTCCGACCACAGTTCGCACGTGGTAGATGGCCGCGGCACCTCCTGCTTCACAAGTCGACACTCTCTGAAAGAGCCAAGGCATTTTCCAGCTCGACACCCAGATACCTGACAGTACTGTCCATCTTCGTATGCCCAAGCAGCAGCTGAACCGCGCGTAAGTTCCCCGTTTTCTGGTAGATATGCGCAACCTTGGTCCGGCGCATGGAATGCGTGCCGTAGGCACAAGGCTCCAAGCCGATTGAGCGAACCCATCCCTTCAGCAACCGGGCATACTGGCGCTGCGAGATATGCGGCCACTCATGAAACCGCCCCGGCCACAGATACGTGGCCCCATGCATTGCGGGCTGGTTGATCCAGGTGGCTAACGAGGCTCTGGTGCCTTCCGACAGCTCAAACTGGACCGGCTTTTGAGTTTTACGCTGCAACACCGAGGTCCGGGATTTAACGCAGCCAACAGCATACACATCGCGCACCTTCTGGCAGACAAGGTCACAGCCCCGCAATTTGCTGTCGATGGCCGTATTAAACAGAGCCAAGTCACGGAGCTTATGTGCCAGCTCCAGCCGTACCCGTATCGACCAGACATGTTTGGGGAGCAAAGGACGTTTTTGCCCAACGAGGCGACCCTTGTTCCAAGCGGGTTTTGGCGGGCAGAGCATGGGAAGGTTTTTAATGGTCATGATGAAGTCTCCACGCCGTCCCGTCCCCATCCCCGCTAGCGAAGTGTAAGTCTGAAAGCTGGAAGAACCCGTTAGAGGCGATATTACTCATTATCGCGCTTAAAAATTAAGCAAAAACATCAAAAGGAGAGCCAAATCTCGCAGTGCAGCGAACGGCAGCTGTTGGCCCATTCCGCCCCTAAGCTGCAGTGCCACAGCAAGACCAATCCTGATCAATTTACGGCAGGGATCTCGCCAGCTTTAAAATTCCACGGCCGCGGCACTTCGTGCACTTTTGTTTCTGCCTGCTTTCTGCTGGCATACTCAGGTTACCTTGGTCAAACTTCAGCCAAATGCGCTGCATCGCGTGGCCCAAGTATGGGGCGGAAGCGTCATTAAACCTCTAAAGCAATGAGGCGCAACGCTGAATCGATTGGGGATTCCCAATCAGGTTGATTTGTGATTCACTCCTTTTAGGGAGGAGATCACATGGGCCGGCCACTTTCACTTGATTTACGCCTTCGCTTTAAAAGGCTCATTTTATCCGGGATGAGCGGGCGTGAAGCAGCACGCCGCCTGCTGATCTCTCCAGCATCAGGATCTCGCTTGGCCCGTAACGTTCGGGAGGGGCAGAGTTTAATCCCGGTCAGGACAGGGCGCCCAAAGGGAGGCGGAAAATTGGAGCCCTACCTCTCCTTCTTGCGCGAGCTGGTCAATCAAGACGGAGATATCACGTTGATGGAGTTATGTGATGCACTTTTCATGGCTGAGGGAGTGAGGGTTCACCATACTTCCGTCTCCAAGGCTTTGCGCCGTCTTGGCTACACCTATAAAAAAAATCGTTGGTGGCAACCGAGCGTGGCAAACTCCATGTACAAAATGCCAGAGATGAATGGCGCCACACCCGTCAGCCTATAATGCGTGATCTGCCTGAGAGACTGGTGTTTCTCGATGAAACCAGTGTTAAAACGAATTTAACCCGGCTGCGAGGCCGAGCCTTTAAAGGGGAACGAGCCCTTGACACAGCGCCGTTTGGACGCTGGCAGAACCAGACCTTTATCGCCGGTTTGACCCACGAGGGACTCATTGCGCCCTGGGTTCTGGACGGGGCCATGAATGGCAAGGCATTCACCACTTATATCACGACACAACTGGCTCCATGCTTGCACCCTAAAACGGTGGTCATTCTGGATAACCTGTCCACACACAAAGTTCCAGAAGCCGCAAGGGCCCTCAGACAAAGCGGGTGTTGGTTCCTTTTTCTGCCGCCCTATTCTCCTGATCTCAATCCTATCGAAATGGCGTTTTCCAAGCTCAAAGCACACCTACGCAGAATGAAAGCCAGAACCTTTGAGACCTTGATAAAGGCTCTGGGTGACATATGCGATCTGTTCACACCCCAAGAGTGTTGGAATTACTTCAAGGCAGCTGGATATGTTTCAGTATAAAGGCTCAAGACTATAGGTGTATAGTCCCGCAAGGAGATGGAATCAGTTTATTATTGACGCCATCTTGTAAGGAGGGGCTATGGGACAGGTATTGCACGGCAGCGCCACGACTACTCACGCGGTTCGATCGGCCATCCAAAAATCGGATGCGACAATCAAGGAATTAAGCATCCGTTATAACATCAACCCTAAAACGGTGATGAAATGGAAGAAACGGACCAGCGTAGAAGATCAACCCATGGGACGGGAAAATCCGCGCTCTACAGTCCTCACTCTGGCTGAAGAGGCTGCGTGTGTCGCTTTTCGCAAGCACTCTTTGTTACCGCTTGATGACTGCCTTTATGCTCTGCAGGATGAAATCCCGCATCTGAGCCGGTCCTCCCTTCACCGCTTGTTCCAGCGTCACGGAATCTCGCGTCTTCCAGCTCCAGATAAGGACAAGGTGAAGAAACGTTTCAAAGCTTATCCGATCGGCTATTTTCACATAGATATCGCGGAAGTCCGAACTGCAGAAGGCAAACTGTATCTGTTTGTGGCCATTGATCGCACATCTAAATTTACCTTTATGCAGCTGCATGAAAAAGCGACCAGAAGGATTGCTGGCGACTTTCTACGTAGCCTCATCAAGGTGGTTCCCTATAAAATCCACACCGTTCTAACAGACAACGGCACCCATTTCACCGATCCCAAAGGCGACAGCTGGAACGCTAAGGACATTACGCATATGCTCGCTACTGGCCAGCCATTTCGCTGCCATGGCTTTGTTCTGGCTTGCGCCCAAAACCATATCGATCACCGGCTCACAAAACCAGCTCACCCCTGGACGAATGGCCAAGTCGAACGCATGAACCGCACCCTCAAAGAGGCCACTGTCCGGCGCTATTATTATCAGACACACAGCGAACTACGCACTCATCTGGAAACGTTCATACAGGCTTATAACTTTGCCAAGCGCCTCAAGGCTCTCAAAGGACAAACGCCCTTTGAGTACATCACCAAGCAATGGACAAAAGAGCCGGACAGATTTATGAAACAACCACACCATCTCATCGTGGGACTAAACATATAGGTTTAGAAATAGGCCTGTCTGATATGATTTTTTCGAGGGCTATGGGAGACTTAACTGCTGATGAGTAAGTGAGGTCCACACATTGTGTATGGGAGAGAAGGGGCGATAGCAGTGATCTATATTGATGTTATGCCCGAAAGGCATATCAACGGGAAAAAGTGGAGAACTCACTCGCTTTTTACATAAGAATATAAGGTAGGCTTGGATATGCCCATCATCTTGCAAATCTTCGCTATTGGTGTTTTGCCTTCCTTGTAAAGATGTACGGCAAGACGGCGCGTATCTGGATCAAGCGCTTTTGGCCTTCCACCTACACGCCCTCTCGCCCGCGCGGCTTTAAGGCCTGCTTGAGTGCGCTCTCGAATGAGATTACGTTCAAATTCAGCCAGAGCGCCAAAAAGGTGGAACGTTAGTTTGCCAGTTGGTGTAGAAGTATCAATGACCTCCTGTATACTCTGTAGGGCTACTTTGCGCTCTTCGAGCCAAACTGCCCATTCAATAAGGTCCTTTAGGGAGCGACCCAATCGATCCAACCGCCACACCACGAGGGTATCTCCCTCACGCAGAAGCTCTTTGGCTTTACTCAAATTCGGACGCGCAGCAACAGACCCACTCACATGGTCAATAAAGACCCTCTCACAGCCAGCAGCACTTAACGCGTCTTCTTGCAGCAAGGAGTTCTGATCGAGGGTTGAAACACGAGCATAGCCGATCTTCATTGAAGGCCTCGCAGGGGAGTTAAGTAACCCGGTAGTAGAGGTGGTTTTGAAACCTAGTTTCCCTTACCGAGTAATTTAACTTGAGAAAGTGCAAAAACTCAAGCGTACGGAAGAGAGCACCCTTGAGTAAAGAAAACCCTCGTTTGCTTTACTATAATATGGGAGATTTTTACATAAACATCATTTTGGTCCCAATCAAAGCTATATGAACAGATCGAGCAGATTAATTAAGGTATAGTTTTAGCCCTTGATCACAATGACAGGAGTGACCGAAGAGCAAGATCCAAGGACCACAAGCGCAGCAGCTGCGAAGACAGTCAAGGATATCAAAAGCAAGACACGAAAACACAACTCCCGTAAAGATAAAATCTGCATTTTGCGCGTAGCTCTGCAAGGCGCAGAGCAGCAGCGCTGAAGTGTGCTGTCAAGCCTGTGACACTGGGACGCAAAATTTTCTATTTATGGGGCCGGAGGCTAGCAGAGAACCTGCAGCCATTACCTATGAGCTCGCGCAAACTGTCAAGTTTAATAGGGTTAACGCACGAGCATTACTACCCTTCAAGCTCACTTCAAAGAAATACATAAAAACGTTAAGCTAAGTTTTTACTGAAGCAGAATCGTTATATTTCACGGTAGAATCTATCGGTTCTCATATTACATTTGATTCTTATTAATAGACATTTAGATGAAAAAGATTGGTAAACAGTTAGGCCCGTACAAAATTATCAAACCGATAGGCCAAGGTAGTATGGGTGTTGTATTCGCCGCGAAACACGCACTCACTGACAAACAAGTTGCCATAAAAGTAGCGACAAAAAGCGACGTCTCCAAATTAAACCAGCTGCGCCGTGAAATCAGATCCCTTGCAAAGCTTAAACACCCCGGTGTTATTCAGGTTATAGAACATGGCATTTCCGAGGGGCTTCCCTGGTATGCAATGGAAAGACTGACGGAGCCAACGCTTGCCAACACAATAGTTCAGATTTGGTCTCACCAGCACGGTTCTAGAACCACTCCCACAAATCAAATCTCCCTAAGGGCAGATTACAGTCCGGAAGCAACACAGATCAGTCTTGAAGACATCATACTCTCCGACAACATAAACTATAATGACAATGAAGAGATGATAGACATCCGCAATCAGGCTGCCGCCGGTCAACTGGATGACATACTGACACTGATCTACGGTATTTGTGAAGTGCTCGCCTATGTGCACGGTCTTGGTATCATTCACCGAGACCTTAAACCCGATAACGTCTTCATATTGAAAAACAAGTTACCTGTCCTGGTGGATTTCGGACTTGTCACTCAGGTACGTGGCACAATAGGCCGGGAAGTTATAGAAAACGCTCAGGTCGTTAGCGGATCGCCTCACTTTATGGCCCCGGAACAAATTCGAAATGAAACGCTTGATGCGCGTTGTGACTTGTATAGCCTTGGATGCATTTTATATGAGCTCGTGACAAGCTTAAAGCCTTTTAGTGGTTCACGCGCCCAGATCTTTCACGCTCACCTTGAGCGTATCCCTCTTAAGCCTTCCAATCTTGTTCACGGTGTTCCAAAAGCACTTGATGACTTAATCATGGCGCTCTTGGCTAAAGAAGTAAATAGGCGCATAGGTTACGCAGAAACAGTTCTGCAAGCCCTTGAGGATCTGGGCACTCAAAGGCCCCAGTGGCCAAGTGCTATTCCGTCTGCGCGCGCCTATCTGTACCGTGCTTCCTTCATCGAGAACGCCAGAGTAAGTACGGACATTGAAAGCCACCTGAGACGTGTCAAAAAAGGCGCGGGCCAAATCCTTGTTGTTATGGGCGAAAGCGGGCTGGGTAAAACACGTTTGGGCTCCGAAATGGCCAAAAAAGCCCAACGGTCAGGTATGGAGGTTGTCTGCTGTGAGTGCGCAGCAAAGGGTGGTGACAACGCGCAATCAAAACCTATCAGCCAACCGCTCTATCCGTTCTTGCAATTATTGGATCAGGTCGCTGACAATTGTATGGAAGGTGGAGAGGCAAGTTTCCAAACCCTGTGTGGCAAGCATGCAGCAGTGCTCTGTGAATATTCAAGCAGCATCAAGGAGCTTCCTTGGACGCAGCTGTTGCCAGCCCCGCCTAAGCTGGAACAGGAACAGGCCATTACACGCCTGTTTGAAGCCTTGCGCAGTGTTCTTGCCGCCTACTCTAAAATTTGCCCCTTACTGGTGATTCTGGATGACTTGCAATGGGCGGATGGACTTACACTGGCGTTCATAAAGTACCTTTCAGAATATGGTTTGGATGATGCCCCCGTCCTCCTGCTTGGAACCATGCGCTCTGAAGAAAGAACACAGGAAATTAATGGCATTTTATCAGCTGACAACGTCAAGGAAGTCTCGTTGGCGCGAATGGATATCCGCGATATTAAGAAACTGGCAAGTGGCATGCTGACCGTCAGCCAGCTCCCCCATACCTTCGCAGAGTTTCTCTTCGAGCGCAGCAATGGAAACCCTTTCTTTATTGCCGAGTATCTACGCACAGCCATAACAGAGCGCGTACTATGCCGGGACCAGACCGGCAAATGGGCATTTGCAGATCAGGCTCTTTTTGAGTTCACCAATTATGAAAGCTTACTGCTGCCGGATACAATCAGCGATCTTATTGAACTGCGTCTGGCCCGGCTAAAACCAATCGCACGCAAAGTGGTTGACTGTGCCGCATTGATTGGTCGCCACTTCGAGACTGACCTCATTGCCTCTGTTAAGGGTCTGACTGAAGAAACAGTAGGGCAGGTCATCGACGAGCTCGTTGAGCGCCAGATACTTGAGACTGACGATAAGGACGGCTTCCGCTTCCTCCACGATAAAATACGGGAAGTGGCAGAAGCCCAGCTCACATCAGAGCGCCAACGTGAGCTGCACAGCAAAATTGCACGACAGCTTGACAAGCTGCGTAATGATGCAAAAGGACAGCAATCAAATAATGTCCGCCTGGGGCACCATTGGGCATGCGCACAGGTTCCTGACAAAGCCGCGCAGCATCTGCGCCTGGCCGCAGATCAAGCACACCGCCATCATGCGATTGAAGAAGCACTCCAACTCAATCAAAGGGCTCTTCTGGAAACCCAAAAGGCCCGGCGGCAACAGCCAGAGCGCAAAGCCCATTGGGACAGGGAAACCATTACCGCCAATGAAGCACTGGCGGCCCTGCATTCACTCAAACGTGATTACGAGCCGGCCCGTAACGCTTTGCGCCAGGCCCTTGATCAAAAGCCAGGCGATTTCATCACTAAAGCCCGGCTTAACAGACTACTGGGCAAAACATTTGAAACAGAACACAGACATAAAGAGGCATTGGCGGCCTATAGCGAAGCTGAACGCCTCCTGAACTCTGATCCAGCCCCTTCCTGCGCATGGGGCGATGAACTTATTGAGGTTAAGCTGGGGCGCCTATGGACCCACTACTGGGCAGCAAACTCACACTTGATGGGCATCGAAATTTCAGAGACACAAGCGCTGATAAAAGAAAGAGGAACACCACGCCATCTCTACCAGTTTTACCTGACACAGATATTCAGAGATCTGCGCCGTGATCGTTATCGCGTCAAACATGTGACTGTGAAACTCGGCCGCCAATTGTTGAAAGCCGCTGTCGACGCCGACATGGAATTTGAGGCTTCCTTTGCCCAGTTTGAACTAGGGTTCCTTTTGCTGTTTGCTGGAAAACTCACAGAAGCAAAACAAGTACTTTTGAAAGCGCTGGAACAAACCAAACAGATTGGCGACACCAGCGGCGAGGTCCGAACGCTATGTTACTACGTCATCCTGATGCGGCGGATGGGAAACATAGATAAAACGGAAATCTTAGCCCACAAGCTTCTGAAATCAGCCGTAAAAGCTAAAATGACAGATTATATTGGTATCGCCCATGCAAGTTTGGGATGGGTTTACCTGAAACGGGGGAACGTTGACTTAGCCAGCGTACAAACCCGCAAAGCTAGGGAGATTTGGGCAACCCTGCCCTTTGATTATTCCATGAAATGGACCGCGGTTTTGACTGAACTGAAAATTGCTTTTGATGCCCGAGACCTTGAAAAACTGTGTAATTGCGCCAAAATATTACGCCATAAAGTGCAGCTTTGGCTTCCAGATCAAATCGACGTTGCTTTGAGCGGCATCATAACGGGCTTTACCACAAAAGATGACCGCAAAGTATTCATCAGCGCAAAAGAAGCATTACTTCAAGCCGAAACCTTAGGTTTCCTTTAGAATACATGCTACTGTTTTTCCTTATACATATTTAGGGGGAATCAAATGATCCTAGTTGTTGGAGCAACTGGCGTGCTCGGGTCTAAAACCTGTAAGCATTTGCTGGAAAAAGGTCTGCAGGTCAGAGCAATGGTGCGTAACAGCAGCAGCCAAGAGACCATTGAAACGCTGAAAAAACTTGGCGCTGAAATTGTCGTGGCGGACCTGAAAGATCCAGTCTCCGTAAAATCTGCCTGCAAAGGTGTAGCTGCAGTCGTATCTACCGCAACATCTGTCTCCCGGCCAAGCGAAACCAACAGTTTTGAAAGCGTTGACCAGCAAGGACAACTGAATCTGGTCGCACTTGCTCAAGAAAGCGGCGTCAACCACTTCCTATATATTTCCTTTCCCGAATTTCAGGGTACATTTCCGCTCCAGAGCGCGAAAAGGGCCGTCGAAGCTGCCTTACGTACCTATGGAATGGATTACACCATCATTCAGGCCCCGCATTTTCAGGAATCCTGGCTGGCAGCACCCACCGGCATAAATCCGCAGACCAATGCAATGCTCACGTTTGGCGGTGGGAAAGGCAAGATCTCCTGGATTTCTATTGATGATGTATGTGAAGCTATCGGCGCAAGTCTGAAAGCTCCTGAAGTCAAAAACCGCACGCTTCAGATTGGTGGCGCTGAGGCACTTAGTCAGGAAGACATTATCTTGCGCTGCGAAAACCTTGCGGGTAGAACGTTGAAACGGGAGGATTTGCCCCAGAAGCAACTAGATATCATGTTCTCATCTGGAGACTCGGTAATGCAAACATTTTCCGGCTTGATGAACGTGTGCGTCAAAGATGGCTGCGAAGTTGACAACACAGAAGCCGAGAAGATTTTAGGCTTCCGCCCCCGGCCAATCGAAGACCATCTCACTCAGTTAGTCGCCTCACTGCCTTCCAGTTGAGGAATGGAAGACACCGCAGCCTCATAAAGATAATCTCTGGCCAGAGTCTGGAGAAAAGCCCTTCGGCTCTTCAGGCCCAAACCAGTAATGTGACTGTCCAGATGCGCCGGAAGGCCGGTCTCCAAGCGCTCATTAAAATGCCAGCTCAGAAGCTGGTCCGCAGAAGGATTATCTTCAGTTTCGAAAAAAATATCCAGATCAACTGCTGAAACCAACCTATTCTTGTCAGCAATTTTCTCAAGGAGATCACCATATATCCCTGCAGAGCGCAAAACATCTACTAAGGACTTTTTGATCTCAAGTTCCAAACCAGCCCTTATGGTTTCGATACGTTGCTCGCGCTTAATAAGAGAAATCAGCTCATCTGCAACAAGCCTGTTGTGCTCCAACCACTTCTGAATGTCGGGACCCTCAATAATGTCGCGTTTGACGAAGAAGGAGTGGAGCTTGTACTGAAATTTTTCCGGCTGCTCTGCCAGTGCAGTGCGATCTGCTTCCCTTAATGCAAGAGCACGGGCAACGGCCCCCTCAATAATTTGGCCATACCGCTTTGGATTAAGACGCAACTCATCCAGCAGATCATCAATCTCTTCGGAGCTTTCGGATGCTTCCACCTGCCGAATGAGTTTCTCCCATGTATCTGTGTGCGCAAAGGAGTATGAAACCTCTTTGGGTTTGGTTGCCTGAGCCTGTTGCTCAGATAAAACCTTGAGCAGCTCCACAGCGTCTTCGCGCTTAATATCTACTTTACCATGGGGCAACCAGCCCCTAAGCCGCGCAATCTCATCATTATCGGCCTGCCCTTCCAAAGCTGACAACAAGCGTTCATAACTGCGCGAAGAAAAATGATAGGACCTGGCCGTTTCCTCACACTGCGCCCGAAAAATCTTCGAAATCACCCGTTCATTTTCAGCCCGATCGAGAGTTGCCCGAATATTGACCATAGCTTCAGACAGCTTCGGGTATCCCAGCTCTGCTGGCCCATGGGTAATTGCAACCTCATCATCATCTTCAAGCTTTGCTTCGTAATAGGCCTGAAAAACCTTACCAATGCCAACCATGCCAAAACAAGCCAATTCAGCCGCCCGCAACGCTCCCATGCTCGAAGCGCCGTAAACATGCACACCCTGAGACATTGCCCAGAGAATCTCTTTGTGCCAGACTGCAGGAACCTGTTCGAAAAACCCATCCACGATACCAATCAGACGTGCACCTTTCTTAACAGCTCTGTAAATATCGCCCTGTGAAGCTGGGGGAAGAAAAGTCGCAGGTAACTGATCTTTGGCTTCAGAAAGCGAAAGGCTCGGGCCAAGAAAAACAACAGTAGACATAGATTTAAGTGCCATCAGATTGGGAAGTTTCAAAAAGCTTCAATCGTTTACCCGGAACATAACCGGGCGCATCGTGCAGACCTTCAAGACCGGGAATAACAACACGTGCAACCTCAATTCCCTCAACAACCCCACCAAGATTGACTGTTGCGACTTGCTCAATACCTACAACGCGAAGCTGCGAAAGCTGATAGGAGATATCCTCTTCAAAACTCTCTCCGTCAAAGCTAGGGGCTTCAGAAAACACAAAACTGGCTCGCTCAGCACCTTCATCTATTAAATTCCGAATTTTGTTTACCTGCACTGGATTTCGAGCAGTTTCAAAAAAGTCGCGATGCGCATCATCTCTGGCACCGGCTATGAAGGTAAGCCGCGTTTGTGCTGCTTCCGTCAACGCCCTCAAAAGAGCAACTTCACGAGCACAATGGCATCCACTGCCCTCACTTGCATACAATTGGCCCAGATGATTGGGCTGCTGGTCAACAATAGTACAAGCAAAGGCTGGCAGACCAATATCTGTTGTAATAGACCAAACGCCTACGGCCAGTCCGGCACCGTGAAGCATTTGTAACACCCGAAGACACTCTTGGTCTTCAACACTTGACAAATCCAGCCGCCCCTGCGGACTTTCCATAGCACCACGCGCGGTCCAAAGGGCAAGCGCATCCCTCTCCACTAACTCGCAGATCCCATGACTAACGGCTTCGAGCCAGCAGTTTCCACTGGCAAGCCCGTTGGAACTCATCTGAAAGTGGCCGCTACTGCCAGAAAGTGGAAGTGTAAAGTTGGTGTGAACCATCTCAAAAGGAATCCAAACCGGCTCTTCGACCATCAGCTCGTATCCTTCACACCACAAAATCTGGTGGTCTAGGCCCAGTAATCTGTTTTCAACACGGGGCAAACGCGCCACATCTAGAGCAGCTCCGTCTTGAGTAATTTCCCTCAAGCTGGCCAAACGCAATAGAAGTTTTGCATGTTCCGCGTGGTATCCTTCAATGGCCTCCATGATACCGGAGGCCTTCGCAGAAAAAAGATCCAACCCCTTCCCCTGCGAGACCGCAAGTGAGCGGGCATTAGGCCGGTAGACTGCAACAACAGGCAGGCCAACCCTATCAAGCCCGGTGATATTCGCCACCCGGGTTATGCCAAAAAACTGCAAAAATGGTTCAACACGCGAAATAGTCTCTTCAGGAGACACGAGCCGGTGAGTACCTTTGCGGTACTTCTTCTTCACTGTAGACACCAATTGGCATTATCCCGAAACAGATCAGTCCCCAGCAGGAAACTCATGCCCCCTGCTTTGTGAGATGGCCAATCCTATTAATAACCACCCTTGATCACATCAATATTCAAGAGAAAACAAGTGGCCCCTACCGTGCTTGGAGTTCTCTTATCCTCAGAATCATCTTTCTCGTAGGTCGGGATAGATGCAACCGCTGCACCAAACTTTACCAGTTCTTCCACTCTTACATGGTCAGAAATCGGCTCGGGTGTTTTATCTTTCCATTCTTGCTCTGGGATTCGATATACCTGATCTTTCCAAATAATCAGAACATCTTGATCGTATTCAACTTTTTCAACTGCGTCACTAGACATTATTTTACCTCCCCACAAAGAAATTACTAATTATAGGATAATATCCAATATCACTTATATACATATTTACAATGATAATTTAGTATAATAACTTGCCAAATTAAATATAGTCATACAGAAACTACAAATAACATTAAATTAGTAGGTAGAATACATATTATAATTGATAAGTCCAGAAACCGGAACGGTAAAAAAATCTTACTGTTTCGGAAAATGCAAGGATGACAAGGGACCGTGAGGAATCATTTCAACACAAAAACTGGCAAAATTGACGATATGCCAGACAACCTAGTTGAAGAGGGATCAGATGCGGTCGAAACTGCCCACTTAGGCCCTTTACCCCCTACTCTCGGTCCGTCAAACTACACAGGCCAGAATGACAATACCCAGCCGGGTATCATGTTTGTCAACGGCAACGAAGCTGGTCAAGTTTATCTGTTGGATGCACCTCGCATTGAAGTGGGGCGCGCGCAGTCTTGCCGGATCAAACTGGGAGATAACAGCGTCAGTCGTCGACATCTTCTCATAGAAACAACACCGGATGGAGTTGAGGTCTTTGACCTAAAGTCTCGCAATGGTGTGTTTGTAAACAACAGGCAAATCAAAAGGTGTTGGCTAACGCCCAACGATATTATCCGCCTTGGGCCCTCAGTAATATTGCGCTATGCATTATTTTCCAATGTGGAGCTAGAAGTATATAAGAAAATGTATCAGGCAGCCACGCTGGACCCGCTGACACAGACTTATAACAGAAGATATTTTAACAACTATCTGGAACAGGTCCAAACCTTACAGCCCCTTAAAAAAAACTTCTCACTTATTCTCATTGATGTCGATCATTTCAAACGCATCAATGATAGGTTCGGTCACCAGACCGGCGATCGCATCTTGTTGCACATTGCTGACATCCTACGCTCAACAGTTAGGGTGGAGGATGTGGTTTGCCGGTATGGCGGTGAAGAGTTTACCGTTCTGCTAAATGCCATTTCTGCTCGCCAGTCGGCTGAAATTGCAGAAAATATTCGCAATAATGTTGAATGCACCCCCCTTCGTCAAGAGAACTTGGCAATCCACTCAACTGTATCAATTGGCATCGCCATGATTGAAGAAACAGACGGCGATTTGGACAACTTGCTCAAATTGGCCGATACACGCATGTATGCGGCAAAGAAGAGCGGTAGAAACCTAGTAGGGACAGGCCTCATTAAGCTAAAATAGGTTTCCGGAGGGCATTGCCATCTATGAACACGCCCCGGATTGCAAGCGTTTTATGAGTTTTAGCAATGTAGGTTTTCAGTCATCTATCCGGCCTGTTTGCGCGGTCTATTCCGCTGGCCCTGATGGAATTCGTAGACCAACACCCAATCAAGTTGGCGAGCTCGAAGCTCCGACAATGCCACGGGGTTAGTTGGTCCCGGTTACCCTGTTTTGCCATCACATCACGATCACCCTCGCAATTGGTTTTAATACGACGCTTTATACTTCCACTGAGTTGTACCGATATGTTTGCGACACGGAGCTTTGAGCTCGTGGTTATGATATTGGACCTGATCGGCGCTTATCCATAACGGCCCGCGAGGACAAAATCTTGCAAAAAGGCCTGATACACGTGCGCACTTGATCCCATGGTTTTTACGTCTGAGTAACTCTCGCATTGACTAAGGCATCCATACATGTCGCAAAGTTTGCCTGAACCCAGATTACGCCTCTGGTCTGGACGCACTTATCCTGCGAGCGCCATGAACTGATGATAGGCTGGAACGTCCTCCTGATTGAGTTGCCCTTTTTTGATCAAGTGTGCAGTTTCGATGCCCTCAAGGGTGGCCTGAGCTGAATGGAAGGCCTTGAAACCCATCATCGGCCTTGTCAGGCGTTTGATGAAACGGTGGTCTTGTTCAATGATATTGTTCAGGTATTTGACCTGCAGGATATCGATGAAAGACCACCAGTATCCGGTGAGTAGTAAATACAGGTTGATGTTCGTCAACCCGGCGCGGTTGGCTCCGCTCTTGTCCATAACCACTTTGTCCGGAAGAACATTGGCGCCAATGGCGGTTTCAAAAAATGTCGTGGCCGCCGCCTCATCGCGGGTCTTTGAGAGCATAAAATCAACGGTATCGCCGTGCTTATCGATGGCACGATAGAGGTAAACCCAGACGCCTTTGACCTTAATGTACGTCTCGTCTATGCGCCACGAGGTACCAACTTTACGCTTTTGTTTTCTCGCCTCTTGTGCAATCAGCGGCGAATACCGCACCACCCAACGGTTCAAAGTGGCATGATCAACATCAACACCGCGCTCTTGCATGATCTCCTCCAAGTCGCGGTAGGAAACCGAATAGCGAACGTAGAAGAAGACGGCATAAAGGATGACGTCTTTGGGATAGTGGACACCTTTGAAACTGACCAAAATATAAAACCTTCAACCGCAAAATCAGAGCAGAAAGCGTCTAGACGAAAAGCCAGGCCCTGAAAACAGGTCAAACTTTGCGACATGTATGGATGCCTTAGTCAATGCGAGAGTTACTCAGACGTAAAAACCATGGGATCAAGTGCGCACGTGTATCAGGCCTTTTTGCAAGATTTTGTCCTCGCGGGCCGTTATGGATAAGCGCCGATCAGGTCCAATATCATAACCACGAGCTCAAAGCTCCGTGTCGCAAACTGGTTTTCCTGATCCGATCTTAGTGATCCTGGGTCCTTAACTGTCAGATGTCCCTTGCAATCCCTCCCGGCTTACCGACGAAACAAGCCACGTTCACACAGCCATGCTTGCCGGATCTCGATAGGTTTCTCCCTTTGTTATCATTGCCCATACTGTTCGCGCCATTTTATTTGCCAGCGCCACAGCGGCCACCAGAGGAGCTTTTCTTGCCAGCAAGGCCTCAAGCCACGGATGCCGGGGCGCGCCTTTTTTGCGGGCCCACCAAATAACTGTTGTCGCGCCAATAATCAGCAGCCTGCGAATATCACGCTGGCCGGCTTTAGACGTCTTCCCAAGCCGCGTTTTGCCCCCCGTTGAGTGCTGCTTGGGAACCAGGCCCAGCCAAGCGGCGAAATCCCGCCCGCGCTTGAACGTGGCCATTGCGGGGGCAAAAGCCTCTATCGCTATCGCGGTGATTGGGCCGAGCCCGGGAATGGTTTGCAGAATTTTTGCCGTACCACTGTTTCTGGCCAATGTCTGAAGTTTTTTCTCAAGCACCTTAATCTTTTGCGTATGCTCGCCAATCTGTTCAAAGTACAACCTCGCCATTTCATGAACAATCTCAGGAAGATGTCCCCCATCCGCTTCAAGACGCTGCCTCAGCTTCTCAACATGGACCGCGCCATGAGGGACGACCAGTCCATGTTCGGCCAAATGCGCCCGCAGCGCGTTAATCATTTGGGTTCGCTGGCGCACCAGAATCTCACGGGTGCGGAACACCATCGAACGGGCCTGTTGAAGTTCGCTTTTGACCTCCACAAAGCGCATGGTGGGACGGGCGGCGGCTTCGGCAATGGCAAAAGCATCGTTGGCGTCGTTTTTCTGGCGCTTAACAAAGGGTTTGACGTAAATCGGCGCAATCAAGCGAACCTCGTGCCCCAGCTTTCCCACCTCTCTTCCCCAATAATGGGAACTCGCACAAGCCTCCATTGCGACAAGACAAGTTGGCAGCTTACCCAAAGCCTTCAAAAAACCCGCACGAGAAACCTTCTTTGAAAACACGACATGTCCGTCTGCAGCGGCTCCATGCAGTTGAAAAACGTTCTTTGATAAATCAACTCCAACAACGGCAAGGTTCTTCATGGTTGCGTCCCTCTTTTTCCAAAAGCTACACTCTGCTCAGTATTGCAGAAATGCGCCGGGAGAGGCATCCATTCCATCACTACCCTATGGGAGGCCTAATTACCTATGAACAGGTGGGGTGAAAACACCGCATACAGTCTAGTCGTAGCTATCTGTTACTGGTTATGAGTCTGGACCCTAAGCTCGTTTATGGGGCCTCCTTTTATAAGTAGTCATGACAGCAAATTGGCGCATCAATACCGGAAAAGGAGTAACTATCCCATCAAGCACTAAAAACACTTACAGTCCGATGCAGTTTCATGAACAGCAGTGCCGATTATCATTCCTCTTTTGGACTTGATAAGCTTCCCATCCATTGGGAAACTACGTCGACTACTTCCCTGCATGTAACTGGCTTTAAAAAGCTGTCGTGAGAAGTAAGAGTATCTGCAATGTCTATTCGAGAACAGAAGTTCGGCCACCCAAGTGTTGGGTCTTCTTTTTTATTTATATTTTCCAACCCTCGTAGAACGAGAGTAGGCCCATTGAAAACTTCAGTTTTCCCTTTCTTGGCCAGTAGAAAGAGGTTTGTCACATAGTTTTTAATCAATCGTTCGGCAAAAGCTCGGGGGGCCTGACTGACTTCAGTTGGAATAAGTTTTCGAAAAGTCAACACATCTAGTATATGCTTCAGCTTTTCGTTATCTGACAAGAATTGATGCTTTCCATTAAATTCAGGTTCATACAATTCTCCATAGAGCTGATCCAAAACTTCACTCCAGGGCGCATCTCCCGTAATATACCGTGTTACATTTTCTTTTTCATCATCTGAAGGGTGAATCAAAGAATCGAGGATCACCAGTCCCTTAACATCCCTCCCCAACTTCTGAAGGCGTACGGCCACATCCTGAGCAATCACACCGCCATCTGACCAACCAACGCAAAATAGTGGACCTGTCACCTCTTTAATAATCGTCCCTGTATAGCAGTCTATCATTTCGTCATAGTTTATAAAGAAACGCTCATTATCTTCCCACCCTCGCGCGCGAACTCCGATTACTTTACCATATTGGCCCCACTCACGGAGCACTTTGTCCTGACCATAGTAATACCCAAGGCCATCAGCTGCATGGAAACACAAGATTACCTGCTGGGTCTGAGCCCCGCGCTCTAGGCCTCTGGGAGCTACAAAATGAATGAGAGGAGAGTAACTCCGTTTCTTTGAAGACAGGCGTTTTGCCAGTTCCGAAACTGTTGGCTTTTCAAGTACATCCCTGACTCCCAGATTACAGGACCCCTCACCTTTCAGGCGTTCGATCAATCTCACTGCGCTCATTGAATCTCCACCTAGGTCGAAAAAACTATCCTGCCGTCCAACTCGCTCCAGCCCAAGAAGCTGGGCAAACGTTGCTGCAATAAAAATTTCCGACGCAGTTTCAGGTGCTTCATAGGATTTATGAACAGATACGGCAGCAGCTATTGGAAGAGATTTTCTATCTACCTTACCAGAAGAAAGCAGTGGCAACCGAGATAGAGCCACGTAATGGCTGGGTACCATATATAGGGGTAAAAGAATCTTAAGTTGAGCGCGAAGAAGACCAATATCTAACAAACTTTCGACATCAAGAGTTCTATCTTCTCTGGGGCTGAGTTTTTCCGTTTTTTTGACCAAAGTAATCGTAGGTTGATGATAATCGACAATCTCCGGGACTACACAAGCTATGATACGAGTTTGTCCTTCAACCTCATCTACAACGACTACAGCCTGAGAGATGCCCGGTTGAGCAATAAGTACCGATTCAATTTCACTTAGCTCCACACGCATACCGCGGATTTTGACCTGCTGATCCATGCGCCCCAAGTATTCCAGCTGACCATCCCTGCGCCAGCGGGCAAGATCCCCTGAGCGATAAAGGCGCTCGCCTGCTTTTTTAGAGAAGGGGTCAGCAATGAACTTATCCGCAGTAAGACCTGAAAGACCCAAATAACCTAGGGCAACCTGAACCCCACCGATCACCAGCTCTCCCGCAATTCCAATTGGAACCGGGTTAAGAAATGTATCAACCACATAAGCCTTCGTGTTCGGTAACGGAAAACCAATTGGAACGGAATTCACGAAGTCCTCTTTACCAATTCGGCTCATAATAGAGTTGACTACAGTTTCGGTTGGCCCATAGGCATTAAAAAGAGATTTGACCTGTCCAAGAAGTTTACTTGCCAAACCTGGCTCAACAACTTCCGAGCCAATAAACATTGTAAGGTCAGGCAGAAATGGTAACCCATCAGGGAACATAACTCCAAATACAGATGGCGTTAGTTCCATGAAGGTTGGAGGATATGTTTCAAGAAGTTGGGTGACGTAGTCCCGAGAGCCAAAGCGGGTACGATTAAACAGGACCATTTTCGACCCACCAGCCAATGACAAGCAAAAGTCCTGAATGGACACATCAAAGCTAGCAGAAGCAACTGACCAAACTACATCCTTTTCAGTTAACTCGATGAGGGTACTTACTGAACTTACAAATGCATATAGCTCTTTATGGGATACCATCACCCCCTTTGGTTTTCCCGTAGAACCAGAAGTATAGAGAACATAGGCTAATCGGTCAGACTTATAGGGTTGTAGTCCCTCCACTTCTGAAAAACCTTCTCCGCTGTTATATTGGAAACTATGAAGCCCCCCTTCATCATATATATATGGGTGAAATCCATTTAATGCAGCACATTCGGACAAAGTTTCACTATGCCTTTTTTGTACTATAAGTACTTTCGCATCAGCATCCTTTAATAAATAAAGAATCCGGTCGTGAGGATAGTCCGGATCTAAGGGTAGGTAAGCACCTCCTGCTTTCCAAATTGCCAAAAGTGAGACTACCAATTCAATAGAGCGTTCTAGACACACACCAACAACCTGCTCCAAACCTACCCCCTCAGCCATGAGAGAACTTGCGAGCATGTTAGACTGCACATCAAGTTCCCTATAATTTAAACACCTGTCGCCATCAAAAACTGCAGATGTTTCCGGCTGATTCCACACTTGTCTTGTAAACAAATCCAGTATCCCCTCGTAAACGGGATAGTCCACTTGCGATGTATTAAAGCCATTGACGATTTGCTGACATTCTGCCTCACTTAATATGTTTAGTTCCCCCACTGATATTGATGGGGTTTTAAACGCTGCACACATAAATCTCTTGAACAAGTTCCCAAGGCGGCGCACGGTTATTTCTTCAAACACATCTGAAGCATACTCTAGGGAAATATGGATACCATTAGATCCCGGATAGACATCAACGCTCAGGTCAAACTTTGAAATTTTTGGAGACGTTTCTTCCAATACTTCCAGTGTCATGTCCGGACGTTTATCCCCTCCCTCATCCCCATAAGCATGCATCGTCAATAGGACTTGAAACAAAGGCGTTGTATTGGAAGGCGCAATTTTAAGCCTCTTAACGATCCATTCAAATGGCACATATTGATGGGCAAACGCTTCCATCACCATGTCTCGGACATTATCGAACAGATTCTCAAAGGAAGTCTTGCTTTTCACATTACTCCGCAACACCAGCGTATTCCCAAAGTAACCAAATTCATCCCAAAGGGCGGCATCGGGCTTCATCACATGGGGCGTGCCCAAGACGATATCGTCCGTTCGGCACACCCGGGACAATAGGCCGGAAAGGGCGGCGACAAACACCATAAACGGAGTTCCACCATGACGAACAGAGAAACTCTCAATTGCTCGCCAATCCTCTATGGAGAAGAAGTGCTCTTGAATTAGATGCCCTGCAAAATTCCGCAAAGACGGTCGCGGCCTATCAAACGGCAGGTCCAACGCCTGAGGCAAACCCGCAAGCTGCTTGTGCCACCATTCCAGATCCTTAGCCAGAACCGGGGCCAGCTCCTTTGAGCGTTGCCATGCTGCGTAATCAGCATAATGCAAAGTGATCTCCGGCAGATTGGAAGTGCCACCGCTTAGGGCTGTCTCATACAGAGCAAAGAAGTCCGATGGCATCACATGGCTAAGCGACCAGTTATCCCCTACACTGTGATGGATGGCCAGACACCAGACATGCCAATCTTCACCAAGCTTGAGCACCAGAGACCGACAGGGGTACTCTGTACCAAGATTATAGGGCGCAGCAATAAGATCTGAACACCGCACCTTGACATCCTGCTCCATTTTTTCCGTCAAATGTGCGCTTCCGGACCAGTCTTCGAATACTAGTTTTAAGTTACCGGGAGGATCTATTAGCTGAAACAGCCCTTCGTCCCTTTCCACCAACCTCGTTCGCAGCACCTCATAGCGGTCTAAAACACCCTGTACGGCTGTAAGCAAGGCCTGAGTGTTTACTGCCCCTTTGATGGAGATGGGCAGGCCTTCATTGTAAACAGGTTTGCCTTCATAGACTGTGTTGGCCAACCACATGCGTTCTTGTTCGAACGAGGCCGGGATTGGGTTTTGTCGCTCCACAGGGAGCACCGGCGGCAAGGCCTCACCTTGGATCCCCGTCTCCAGTGCTTGGACAAACTCGCGTACGCGCGGATGCTCAAACACCAGCCGCACCGGCACATGGACCCCAAGGGCCTTTTCCAAACGCATGGCAAATTGCGCGGCAAAGATGGAATGACCGCCGATATCAAAGAAGTTGTCAGCAAGGCCCACCCGCTCCAGATGCAGCCGGTCATGGGCAATCACATCACGCATGATCTGACAGATGAGAGCCTCACGCTCAGTACGCGGAGCTTCATAGACGGTTTGCACAGCCACACTTTGGTTCACCGGCAACGCTTTACGGTCCAGTTTCCCTGATGGGGTCAGGGGAAGACGGGAGAGAACCACATATGTACCTGGAACCATATGTTCAGGTAAAAAGGTCTTCAGTTGTGCCCGCAGCAGGCGGATATCAAGCAAGGCTTCTGGGTCCAGCACATGTGAGGACTGGCGATCAAGGTCTGAGACCGCTTCCACATCTTTGCCCACAGCACTTGCGATATGCACATCGCCAATGCCCTCGGGAACCAGACAGGCCACCAACCGTGCCTGGCTTCCTGCCCCATCAACCGTGACTGCGGCTTGAGCGATCCCGTCCTGAGAACTCAGAACAGCTTCTATTCCACCCAGCTCCACCCGCATCCCGCGAATTTTGACTTGATGGTCCATGCGCCCCAGATAGTCCAGTGTGCCATCAGGCCGCCAACGGGCCAGATCGCCTGAGCAATAAAGCCGTGCTCCGGATTTCCCGGAGAACGGGTCCGCAATGAACTTTTCCGCAGTCAGTCCAGAACGCCCCAGATAACCGCGGGAAACCTGAACCCCGCCAATGAGCAGCTCCCCCGCAACACCAATGGGAACCGGATGCAGGTGAGCGTCAACCACATAAATCTGCGTGTTCGCAACCGGAGAGCCTATGGGTAGGATGTCCAAATTGTCTTCCGCACCAACAGAGTAATAGCTAGCAGTTATAGTCGTTTCCGTTGGACCATACGAGTTGATTATGGAAGATCTAAGACTGAACAGTTTATTGCTCAGATGAGTACGTAGTGCCTCCCCTCCAGCAACTGCACGGGCACCTTCGAATAAAACAGCACAGTGTTCGATTAAGGTTTCTATGATAGTTGGTGTACCACCATATACAGCTACCTTTGCGCTAGAAAACAAACTGCTTGATAAAGGTTCATGTAAAAGACTTTCAAGACTTCGCAGTGACACCCAACCGCCGCTAATAAGAGGCACCAGTGTCCTTTCAATAAAAGCATCGAAAACAGGTTCTGAGACTACCAAAGCACCTTCACCCTCTTTTATCGCGTAGACTGTCTTCATAGACAAAAGAAGGTTGGTTAGTGGGCCATGGCACACTGGAACGGCTTTCGGTTTTCCCGAGGAGCCCGAGGTATAGATGATATAGGCCAAGATATCAGCACTAGGAAGGCCACCAAAAATTTGCGCTGCCTTACCTTTCCCCTTATAATTGCAAAGCCAATTTGGGGAATGAATTGGTTCCAATACTGTAACCAAATACCGCGCGTTTACTAGCATTGCTGCAAGGCGGACATGACCCCGCTGACTTACAATTACGTGATCCGCATTGACATCTGCAAGCATATACTCAAGTCGATCAAGCGGATAATCTAAACTGAACGGTAAATAAACTCCCCCTGACTTGAATACTCCCAACAGCACAACTATCAACTCTACCGATCGTTCCAGACACACACCAACAATCTGTTCCGGTCCAACGCCCTGAGCAATCAGATAACGGGCCAGCTGGTTGGAACGCCCATCCAACTCGGCATACGTCAAGCAACTGTCATTGTCAGTTACAGCGATGGCCTGCGGATGCGCCTCTACTTGCCTTGCAATCAGATCAAGGACCGTCTCCCCGGATGGATAGTCCACCTGCGTTTCATTAAAGTTTTTGAGAACCTGTTGACGTTCCCCATCCCCCAGAATGTCCAGCTTTGCAATGGGAGCGTGAGGGGCTTGAAGCGCGCCACAAATAAACCGCTTGAACATGTCCCCCAAACGGCGCACCGTCTCCTCCTCAAAGATATCCGAGGCATACTCCATGAAAATTTGAACACCATCCGTTCCTGGATTGATGTCTACGCTCAAGTCATACTTGGAGACCTTGGGAGCGGCCTCCCAAATCATGTTGAGTATCAGGCCAGAGTTTTTAAATGCCTCAGCATCTGCATAGGCATGCATCACCAGTAGAACCTGAAAGATCGGCGTGACATTGGAAGGAGAAGCTTCCTGAGCTGACACAATATCTTCAAACGGTACATACTGATGGGCAATCGCCCCCATTACCGTATTGCGGGCGCGGGTGAACAGACCTTCAAAAGTATCATCCCCTTCAACCTTGGTCCGCAACGCCAATGTGTTCCCAAAGTAACCGAATTCATCCCAAAGGGCGGCATCGGGCTTCATCACATGGGGCGTGCCCAAGACGATATCGTCCGTTCGGCACACTCGGGACAAAAGGCCGGAAAGAGCGGCGACAAACACCATAAACGGGGTTCCATCATGTGAAACCGCAAATTCCTCAACCGCCCGCCACAGCTGTGGCGAGTAGCTTTGTGCTTGTATCCTCTGTCCTTCAGAACTGCGTTGAGGTGGGCGGGAACGGTCCGACGGCAGGTCCAACACCTGAGGCAAACCCGCAAGCTGCTTGTGCCACCATTCCAGATCCTTAGCCAGAACCGGGGCCAGCTCCTTTGAGCGCTGCCATGCCGCGTAGTCGGCATAATGCAAAGTGATCTCTGGCAGATTGGAAGTGCCACCGCTTAGGGCTGTCTCATACAGAGCAAAGAAGTCCGATGGCATCACATGGCTAAGCGACCAGTTATCCCCTACACTGTGATGGATGGCCAGACACCAGACATGCCAATCTTCACCAAGCTTGAGCACCAGAGACCGACAGGGGTACTCTGTACCAAGATTATAGGGCGCGGAGATCAGCTCCGCACAGTGTTGTATAGCCCGGCACTCAAGGTCTTTGGCTGTAAGGCCATACCCCGACCAGTCCTCAAATACCTGTGTTACGCTGCCCACGGGGTTGACCTGCTGGATCAACTGCCCGTCCTGTTCAAGCAGCTTCGTTCGCAGCACCTCATAGCGGTCTAAAACACCCTGTACGGCTGTAAGCAAGGCCTGAGTGTTTACTGCCCCTTTGATGGAGATGGGCAGGCCTTCATTGTAAACAGGTTTGCCTTCATAGACCGTGTTGGCCAACCACATGCGTTCTTGTTCGAACGAGGCCGGGATTGGGTTTTGTCGCTCCACAGGGAGCACCGGCGGCAAGGCCTCACCTTGGATCCCCGTCTCCAGTGCTTGGACAAACTCGCGTACGCGCGGATGCTCAAACACCAGCCGCACCGGCACATGGACCCCAAGGGCCTTTTCCAAACGCATGGCAAATTGCGCGGCAAAGATGGAATGACCGCCGATATCAAAGAAGTTGTCAGTAAGGCCCACCCGCTCCAGATGCAGCCGGTCATGGGCAATCACATCACGCATGATCTGACAGATGAGAGCCTCACGCTCAGTACGCGGAGCTTCATAGACGGTTTGCACAGCCACACTTTGGTTCACCGGCAACGCTTTACGGTCCAGTTTCCCTGATGGGGTCAGGGGAAGACGGGAGAGAACCACATATGTACCTGGAACCATATGTTCAGGTAAAAAGGTCTTCAGTTGTGCCCGCAGCAGGCGGATATCAAGCAAGGCTTCTGGGTCCAGCACATGTGAGGACTGGCGATCAAGGTCTGAGACCGCTTCCACATCTTTGCCCACAGCACTTGCGATATGCACATCGCCAATGCCCTCGGGAACCAGACAGGCCACCAACCGTGCCTGGCTTCCTGCCCCATCAACCGTGACTGCGGCTTGAGCGATCCCGTCCTGAGAACTCAGAACAGCTTCTATTCCACCCAGCTCCACCCGCATCCCGCGAATTTTGACTTGATGGTCCATGCGCCCCAGATAGTCCAGTGTGCCATCAGGCCGCCAACGGGCCAGATCGCCTGAGCAATAAAGCCGTGCTCCGGATTTCCCGGAGAACGGGTCCGCAATGAACTTTTCCGCAGTCAGTCCAGAACGCCCCAGATAACCGCGGGAAACCTGAACCCCGCCAATGAGCAGCTCCCCCGCAACACCAATGGGAACCGGATGCAAGTGAGCGTCAACCACATAAATCTGCGTGTTCGCAACTGGACAGCCGATGGGAAGGATATCCTCAGTACCCTTTGTCTCATAAAGGGTAACCTCCACCGCAGCTTCCGTGGGACCATAAAGATTGATTAACCGGGTTCTGGTGCCTGCCTGGTTTTGAAGCTGATAAAACCTCTGGACCGTCGAGGCGCTCAGTGCTTCACCGCTGGTGAACACAGCTCTGAGAGAAGACAAGCAGGCCCTGCCCCGCTCGAAGTTTAGCGAGGCCAGAAACTCATCAAACAGGCTGGGCACAAAGTGAAGGACACTGACTTTGTAAGTCACAATAACCTGAAACAGTGCATTAATATCCCGGTGGCACCCGGTGTCAGCATAACCACGCGGGCACCGGCAACCGCCCACCAAAGCAACTCCCAAACTGAAACATCAAAGGTGCAAGGCGTCTTTTGCAACAAGGTGTCTTGCGGACCAAGTGGCATGTACTCCTGCATCCACGCCAGCCGGTTAGTGATCTCCCGATGGCCAACCATCACCCCCTTAGGCTTTCCGGAAGAGCCGGATGTGTAAATCACATAGGCCAGACTGTTCTGTGTCAACAGGCCGTTTCGCTCGCTCGGTTTAAGGGATGCACATGAGTAAGATGTAAGCTCTGACAGGCATTTTCCATCATCCAAAAAAATTTGATGAAATCTAGATTGTGGATCTATGCTGTGTATTGGCGGACCAACTGCTTTATGTCTGATGACAAGTCCACACTCGGCATCCTCCAGCATGAAAGTAAATCGCTCCAGCGGGTAATCAGGAGCTAGGAAGAGGTAGCCCCCCCCTGCTTTCAAGATTGCTAGTAGGGCAAAGACCAGTTCCACGGATCGTTCTAGGCACACCCCAACAACTTGTTCCGGCCCAACGCCTTGGGCAATCAAGTATCGAGCCAGCCGATTGGAGCGCCTGTCCAACTCACGATATGTTAAAGATTTCCTATCATCGATGACAGCTGTGGAATCTGGGTGAATTTGCACTTGGCTTTTAAAATGGTCGAGTATCGAAACTCCCTTGAGATAGTCTACCTGTGTATCATTGAAGGTGGATGTGACCAAATGATATTCAGCTATGTCGCACACAGAGAGAGAGGAGACAGGTAAATTCAGATCTTTAGTAACTTTATCAAAGAAGTTTAATAATCGTGATTGGTGGACCTTGATTGTCCGCTCTTCAAAAAGCCCTATGTCGTAATCAAGTAAAACTTCCAAAGGCATGTCATAGTGAAGTTGCCACAGGCTGATACTGAATTTTGAATGTTGTCCAGTAATTGTGCGAGCGCGAATAGCTTGCCCATTTAAGCTTGGTCCTTTGCGTGATAGTAAGATATTGACACGCACATCCCCATGTGCCCTTTGCAGTCCACACTCACGTAGTACCCGCCCAAAAGGAACCCGACCGTGTTTGTGCGCCTGCCTTTGTTGCTGTGCAGCTGTCTGAAGAAACTGCGTAACACTTTTTTGTTCTTCTATGTATGTCTGCAGCGGAACCATATTGGAGAAGTGACCCAAAATCCGCAATTGGCGCCGTGTGCGATTCAGGGCAGTTTCCGCAGTGATAATGCTTTGCCGACCGCTCATTTTTGCCAGATATAGGCGAACCATAGCCGACAAAAATGTATCAAACGTCACGCCTAACGCCCTTGAGTTTTGGCGCAGGCGACCCACCAAATCGGGTGGAAGCTGGCAGCGTAAGGTTTTAATAGGTGAGGGTTTTGCAAGAGCTACAGGATGATCTGCCAGATGCATAATCAGTGGTTGTCCAGCGCAACCTTCAAGAGTTTCGCGCCAATACCTCAGGTCGTGATCTTCTTCACCACAGAGCCGATAGATCTGATCCTCCTGCAGAGCAGGAAGAAACCGGTTTTCCTTCAGTACTATCTGAGCTGTCGTTCCGCTAAACCGCTCATAGGTCTCACAAATGAGCATAAATAGCTGATATGCTCCCCAAGCATCCAAAAAATGATGGGAGCACCGAATTGCTAGCAAATAGCCCTCAGGAGCCTCAAATAGGGCGAATTCCCCAGTCCCCCCCTTCTCGCAACCTTTGTTCATGCCAGCTCAAAACTACTGCAGGTCCATGTTCGGACCATCCAAACTCCTGCACTTTGTGCTGGGAGACTGTAACCTGACTGTCTTTTGCTGGCGATTGCAGACCACTCTTCAAAATTTTCAAATGGGTAAATTCACAAGCATCGGCCACTGCTCGCAGGACTTTCTTCATGTATAGAAGGTCTAGATCTTTGGGTAAGTCCAACGTCCCAAGGATGACGTTGCAGTCCAGTCGTACCCCCGTCAGTTCACTCAGCCATTGGTCTTGCTGAACCAACGTTAATGGGTACCACGGGCTGCTCTCAGCCTTCTGTCGTGCCAAGAGCAGGCTTAGTTCATTTCCATAAGTATTTGTAAGTTCGTATTGGAGAGTCTGCTCCCAAAACACTCCAAGGGGTTGATCCAATGCATCCCCCATCGCCTCAGCCAGAGACGCGACCAACCGGGCGAAAACTTTCACAGCGCTTACTTCAAAAAGGTCTTGCCTAAAGCGGATTTTAATATTGGTTCCTCCACTGCTTAAAGCAAAGGCAAACGCTATGTCCAAATCACTGGGGAGGTTAGCAAAAGGTTCGCTAAAGATGCCTCTATCTTCAAACCGGCAGTAAACTTGATAAAAGGAATGGAGATCTACAGGAGGCTCGATCCCTAAACCTCTCAAGAAGTCAATTTCGTTAATTGGGCCCTGGCGTTGTGCAAGGTCAATTGCCCTTGTAACCTTCTCAAGAAACGTTCTAACACTTTCACATTCAGGAGGTATTTCCACACGCGCCACAGTTATAAGGTTGGCTCCTTGCTCTTGCCCACCTCTTAACCAATCTGTTCCGAAAGCTACGTCACGACAGTTTGCAAACTTTCCAAGAGCCAACGCTAATGCGGCTTGAACATGAATTACCGTGTGCTCTTCAAGCGACAATTTGTTAAATTTCTCTTGATATTTGACGCTAATTTCCGAAAGTTTCCTACAAGTGGATCTGGAGTTTCTTTTCATTCTTGCGAAGGAAAGATCTAGATAGAAAGGCGCACCAATAAAACGTTGAAAACGCACTGTCGCTGCCTTAGTCGACAGTATACTCATGCGCACACTCCCTATTTCAACCAGATACCCTGATGAACTTCCTAACATTATAAGTACTGGTGTTTTGGAAACTCCTAACATATCAGAGCGGCCAAATTATAAATGGGTGAGTAAAAGTTCAGGTGGTCTGGATGTCTCTCACAGCTAAGTCCAACCAGTATCAGTCTCCACTGATCCCAGCATTTCGCTGCCGTGTATGATACTCATTCGAGCAGTATTGAGACCCGAAATATTTTCACGGAACCAACGCCATTTGAAACACAACACAAGCTCGCCTTCATATACTTATCTATAGCCCAACTGACGACCTCCCGTATCGCCATACCATTAATGGCGGCCACATAGAGCTCAAGCATCGGGCAATGAATGCGCAACATAACCCGGGTCCTTTAAAAAGTTCCAGCATTCGTGTGAGCTGAACATGTCACAGATGTTCCCTAACTCCTGCCACAGAGCTTCATAAGTGTGCGCTTTCGCCTTCCGTAGGAGGGCTTTGATTTTGGAAAAGGCTATCTCTATTGGATTCAAATCAGGAGAGTATTTGGGCAGGAATAAAAACCAACGTCGACTTCACGAAGTGCTTTCACTGCTAATGGGCTTTTATGAACATTCAGATTGTCAAGAATGACCACATCACCGGCGCCAATTGAGTTTTGATATAGGTAACAAAGGTATCACCATTCATGGCTCCCTGAATCATCAAGGGGCAAGGAGACTATCACAGCGTAACCCAGCTATGAAGGCCTGAGTCTGCCACTTGCCCAAAGGTGCGGTAGTCGGTTGCCTCGATAGCGGCGCCCACGTAGCGGCGTCATATTGGTCTTTATACTTGCCTCATCAATGAATACCAACCGGTGCACCCAGTCTGGCAGTGTTTGGCGGTCCATACCGCCCGTGCGAGCCGCCCAAGTCAAAAGCAGGTGCCGCTGGTATGTCTTGGTTCAGAAAGAAATAAAATAAAACCCCACAAACTGGCTGCGGGGTTTTAATCGTAGTGTTTCTTTTAGCTTAGCTGGCGACTTCCGGCTCCACATAGCGTGGGAAAATACCACTAGGTTTGGAAATTTTCACGCCAGATTTCAGCTTTTTGTCTTGCATGAGTTGACTAAAGCCACGCTCATCTTCTGGGATTTCCAGAAGATCCAAGAGTCTAGAAGCGGAACTAGGCATAACAGGCTGTGCAAGGATGGCCACCTGACGAATAATTTCTGCGGTAACATACAGAACTGTTGCCATGCGCCCTGGGTTGGTTTTCTTTAGAGCCCATGGCTCCTGAGAGGCGAAATAGCGGTTTGCTTCTCCAACAACTGTCCAGATAGTATTCAAAGATTGATGAATTTCTTGCTTGCTCATGTAGGAACGACACGCATCCAACATGGCATCAGCTTGTGCAAGAATGTCCTTGTCTGTATCGCTAAGTTCTTTAGCCTCTGGAATTTTGCCTTCACAGTTCTTGAAGATCATAGAAATTGAGCGCTGGGCAAGATTACCCAAATCATTGGCCAGGTCCGCATTAATGCGGTTCACCACTTGTTCATGAGAGTAATTGCCATCTTGTCCAAAAGGAACTTCGCGAAGGAAGAAAAATCGGACGGCATCCAAGCCATAAGTTTCCACTAAATCAGCAGGCGCAATTACGTTCCCTAAAGACTTTGACATCTTTTCGCCGCTATTAAATAAGAAACCGTGCGCAAAAATGCGTTCAGGAAGAGCAATTCCGGCTGACATCAGGAATGCTGGCCAGTAAACCGCATGAAAACGGATAATATCCTTGCCAATCACATGCACATTGGCAGGCCAAAACTTATCCATATTGCCGTCAAGATCCGGATATCCCAGAGCGGTTATGTAGTTTGTCAGTGCATCCACCCAAACATACATCACATGTTTTTCATCTCCAGGAACCGGAATACCCCAGTCAAATGTTGTACGAGAAATGGAAAGGTCGCGTAAACCGCCCTTCACAAAGCTCATGATCTCATTGCGGCGACTGGAGGGACCTATAAAATCAGGCTGGCTTTCATAAAGCTGCAATAGCTTATCTTCATAGGCAGAAAGTTTAAAAAAGTAGCTTTCTTCCTCTACCCACTCCACAGGCGTTCCTTGTGGGCCATAACGAACTCCATCTTCACGAAGCTCCGTTTCGCCTTTTTGGTAGTATGCTTCATCCCGAACAGAATACCAGCCAGAATAGCTATCTTTGTAGATGTCACCATTGTCCGCCATACGCTGCCAAATCGCCTGGGAAGCTTTGAAGTGGCGCTCTTCATTGGTCTGGATAAAGTCATCATTCGAGCAACCCAGCATCTCCACCATTTCGCGGAAGCGCTTTGAGTTCAGATCGGCAAGTTCAGAAGGAGATATCCCCTCTTTTACTGCAGTTTGCAGCATTTTTTGACCGTGGACATCAGTTCCTGTCAAAAAATGAACATCGTGGCCATCCAAACGCTGAAAACGGGCGAGTACATCCGTTGCGATTGCCTCATAAGCGTGTCCGATATGCGGTGCCCCGTTTGGATAGGAAATCGCAGTTGTAATATAAAAAGGTGACTTGCCGGTCATATGATCGTGCGACCTCAATTAAAGTTTAAATTTAAAGCAGGCTGCGCGATGTCCCAAGCGTTAACTCAGGAAATGCCAGTATTGCGCCGGCTCACTTCTCGCAGTTCGATGAGGAAGGAGAGCACAACTTGTTTCCTGTCAAGATTTAGAGCATCGGTTGCGCCTGCTGCATTGCCAACCTTTTCCCACAAGTCTGTCCAGCAAACAAGATGCTTGGCTGGCATATCAGTGCCTTTTCCAACTTGCAGCGAAAGAAAGTTGCGTATCAAGTCCAGAAAGCTGATCCAAAGGTCATCAGCTCCATGCGCACTTACCTGTTCTGCAAAGCTATGTGCTTCACGCATATCCAACTGTGGCAAATGAACCGTCAGACTATTGAATTTAGCCGCAAGCTCCAGTCCGCCACTTTCCAAAGCTATGAAGGCATTTCGCAAGCTACCATTAGCAAGGGTCAGTAATGCCTTTGTTTTCTCAGGCTCCCCATCATGGAACGCTTCATAGAATGACAAAGCTTCTAAAAGCTGATTATCATTTAGCTTGCGCATATCCAAACGACGACAACGGGAGCGAATAGTTGGTAGCAATCGTCCAGGACTGTGAGAGAGGACCAGAAAAACACAATTTTCTGGAGGCTCTTCCAATATTTTCAAAAGAGCGTTGGCTGCATTTGCATTCATATCATCGGCAGCATCAATAAGGCATACCCTCCACTGCCCGCCAGCGGAAGTTGAGCCGAAAAACCGGACAGTCTTACGCACTTCAGATACAGGAAGATCCCGCATAAACCGTTTGCTCTTCTCGTTCCAAGGCCTGCGTAAATGAAGAAGATCCGCGTGGGACCCGGCAGATACCATTCGAGCGTTATGCGACTGTGCAGGTACATTCAGGTTCACTGCTGATTGAACTTCCAATCCAAATCGGTCTGGATTGGCAAGTACAAATTTTGCGAAACGAAACGCAAGTGTCGCTTTTCCCGTACCCTTTGGGCCACCTAGAATCCATGCATGGTGGAAACGGCTAGATTTATAGGCATTCAGAAGCTTTAGTTCCGCCTCTTTATGGCCAAAAAGGACGCTTTGCTCACGAGGAAGAGCCATCCCTTCAAGCTGATCCGCCTCGGGGACTTCAATTGACTGCATTGCTTTTGCCATGAGACTACTGGGAACTTCCTAAGGTGGCTTCTTTCATATATGAGGGAAATTTTCCACACACTGCATTTAAGATATTTTTGGAAACAGTCGCAGCATCTTGGCAACCGTCAACAACTACAAAGCGGTCCACTTCCCGCCCCGCCATGGAAAGGAACAATGCCCGCCGCCGTTCATGGGTTGTAGTTGTATCTTGTTCAAAGCGGTCTGGACCATCATCGCTTCTTTTGGTTACTCTGGACATACCAATATCAACTGGAACATCTATCAAAATAGTCAGATCAGGATCGTTTTCGTTAATTGCCAGCGATTGTAAATGATTAATGAGAGTTTTCTCAACTCCTGCCTCTCCTTGATAGACGCGTGAGGAATCAGCAAACCTGTCACACAAAACCCACTGGCCTTTACAAAGAGCTGGCGAAATTACAGTATCAATATGATCAGCGCGCGCTGCTGCGAATAATACAGCTTCCGCATCAACACCATAACGCTGGGCCTGTCCAGAAAGTAAAATTTCCCGAAGCAACTCTGCTCCAGCAGAGCCCCCCGGTTCCCGTGTCATCACGACTGAAAAGCCTTGAGCTTCAAGCTGCTTTTTCAACTCTTGGATCTGGGTGGATTTACCGGCCCCCTCTCCGCCTTCAAATGTTATAAACTTGCCGCGCACTTTCTTCAAAGCTCCTGCCCGTCTCTAAGTATTAGAATATTTTCCAGAATAACTCGCCAACAGCATCTGTGGACCTTTGCTTCAAGCTCCCAACGCCTACATCTCCACCTGTAATAAGAGGTGCGCGATAAATCACGTCATTTTTAGATAATATCTGAAGTTCCCCCACTTCAGTACCTTTTTTCACAGGTGCTGTAAGGGGCCCCTGATAGGATATTTTTAAACTGTAGTACTTTTTATCGCCTGTATTCAAAAGCGCAGCAATCGTATCTTTTGCTATAAGAGGAACATCAGGAGAACTCCCCCCATAAACTGAGGCCTGTCCAACATATTCCCCCCTATCAAAAATGGGAAGAATTGTTAGAGAGGAAAATGCCCGAACCAATAGGGTTTTCATATCGTCAAGACGATCCTCTGCAGTGGGAGCTCCAGCCACTCCAGCAATGTATCTCTTCGCTCCAATCTGTATAGTCCCAATAGCCGAGAAGCCAAAATCTCGCGTATACCCTGCGGCAAACCCCTCTAGGTTTTTGATTTCCTTACGAAGAGGATTTTTATTTCTTTGTAAAATCTTATTCCATTTAAAGCTCTCTTGTCCATAAAGCGCGAAGAGATCAGGAACTTCATTAGCTATGTGGCGAGCTAATAGAATCTGATCACTTAGTGTCGTTTGATTATATTTGTGTTTATAGCCAGTTGGATTAGCATAGGTCGTTCCCAGCATACCAAGGCCAGCAGCAGTCTCAGACATTCTTGCAGCAAAACTGGCTTCGTCACCATCTATACCCTCGGCAAGAGCTATTGCAGCATCGTTCGCACTATGAACAACCAATCCTTGCAGAAGGTTGTCAACGCTTACAGTACTGCGGACATTTGCAAACATAGTCGTTACACGTGCCGGTGCACCGCCTGTACGCCACGCATGCTCACTTATCCGAAGTGGTGTCTGTCCCGCAATTTCCTCATTTCTCAAGGCGTTTACAACGGCTAGAGACGTCATGATTTTGGTCAAGTTAGCAGGAGGAAAAGGACTATCTGAGTTTTTTGAATAAATGACTTTGTCGGCACTTGCATCATAGAGAATCGCGGACTTGGATTTAAGAATAATCGCTTGTGCCGAGTGCCCCATTGAAAGGAAGAAAATTACTACAGCACCAAGTCCCAATAAACCTCGGTAAACTTTGAGCAAACCAGCCAGATCCAGCATCATGATAAACTTAGTGCAAATGTAAAGCACTGTTACGAAAAAGTTTCTAGCCCAACTACTACGCACCAACACCTGCATTTTCCTTTAAAAGAAGAAATCTTATAGGTTCTAAGGTTAGGCTAGAAATATTAACGCTAATTCTCCGCGCTTGCCACAGCCAAACTCTTTAACCCAACACCACTAGAAAAGTCTTTAAAAACCTCATGGGCACTGGATATACGAGAAACCGCTGCATAGGATGAGACTGCGCTTCCCCTTTGAAGAGAGTACGCTTGCGGAGCTGGCACTGGAAGAACTCCAAGTGAACCTTGCTGTGCAGCTCCATTTACAGAATATGAAGGTTTGACAGTCACAGGTCTCAAAGAATCGCGGTGATCAATCTGATTTAATATAGAGCCGATTTGATCATTAAAACTATTAGAAGTAGCGACTGTGATCGTACTTTTCTGCCTATTGTAGACCAAAGCAGGATCAAGACTACCCAATGCAGCAGATGTATGGCTCACAGATACAACGGAAGCAGTAGTATAAACATCATAGGGGCGGCTGATGGGAACTGGAGCTCGGCCGATAATAGCCAAATTTGGCACTTGTTTGGGTTGAGCAAAGGCCAACATAGTATCAGGCCTGCTTGTTCCAGGTGCAGAGCTTCCCTTTCCACTAAAGGAAGCCAGTAGGTATTTTTCATCTCGGCCATGCAAAGGCGCACGGCCCAAGTACTCAACCTTTACCTTTGCTACACCCGACTGCCTAGTTTCCAAGAGGCTGGCAACTCTTTCGGAAAGATCAATCACCCTATTTCCATGAAATGGCCCACGATCATTAACACGCACGACCATTGATTTTCCGTTGTTTGTATTTGTCACGCGAGCATAACTGGGTAACGGCATAGTTGTGTGCGCAGCTGTCAAACCGTTTCGATCAAAGATCTCTCCATTAGCAGTCATACGGCCATGAAATGTTGGCCCATACCAAGACGCTAAGCCAACTGCCTTGTATTTGGGGTCATCTTTGGGGTAATACCATTTACCGGCCACTTTATATGGTTTACCTACAACAGAACGCCCGCCACCCTTGGGAACAGGTTTTGTTCCAGACACAATACGCGGACTAGCAGTGACACCGTATTTTTTTTCACTAAATTTGACTTTGTCGGTGTCACCACCGCACGACGCCAAAACAATACAAGCACCCAAAAGCGTGCCACAGCGAACACCCAACCTGATGTGCCTTCTAAAAGGTGAAGACATATTTTTAATTGCAGCCTGCACCTTGAAATGGCCCTTACTCGAAAAAGTATAATTTATCATTCTCGTCGCACTCAATAAAATCACCACTCAGGTCAAACACAAGGTGAAGTGTATAATTACTTTCACCCAGTTCACGCTGATTGCCCCTCTTGCCATTCTTAATCATTAAACCGAAATAATTAAGCATTAACAAACCAGAATATCCTCAATTTTATATAAACGGGAATTTCTAGGTCGCCCATATCTAACAACTTGCCCACGGTATTTAAGTGACACATGTTCTTCGAACATCCAGACAACTCAAGTTAAATAGAAAGAACAGCGCTGCTGCTCGTCGGTTACCGTTTCATGGAGAAAGGTTTTTAAGGCATGAATATGGTAAAAAATGCCTTACAAAATGTTTATGGAATATTTTTAAATTATTTTATTCCGAATATTATTGATGAGTTGACAGATATTCAGCAACTTCATTAATCTTAACGATGTAAAGATTAGCTGGATATTTGGAATTTTCTGATTCTGTTTGGCGTCATCGATGCGCTTGAGGAAGTGGAGGTAAGAGTATGGGAGACTCTATGAAAGACTTTGATGCGATTGTGATAGGCGCGGGTAACGGCGGCCTTACAGCGGCTGCAACCCTGCAGCAAAAAGGCCTGAGGACCTTGCTCATAGAGCGCCATAATATCCCCGGGGGCTGCGCAACTTCATTTGTGCGTGGTGACTACGAGTTCGAGGTTGCCCTCCACCAGCTTTCCGGAATGGGAACAGAGAAGCACCCATTTATTCTGCGCCAGCTATTCACAAAGCTTGGTATTATGAATAAGCTGGAGTTTGTTGAGGAAGCTTCTCTCTATCGCTCAATTGTGCCGGGAAAACTTGACATCACCCTTCCCGCTAGCAACCGGGGAATTTCAAAGGTCTTAAAAGAAAACTTCCCAGAGGATGCAGGTGCCGTCGATGGATATCTAGAACTATGTAAAAACCTGACTATAGAAGCCTATATGCTGCTGCCAAACATCAGAAAAACTGGAGATACCAAGGCATTAGAGAAAAACTGTGGTAACTACGTCAAGTATGGGCTGCGCCCCGCCTCCAAAGTTCTGGATGAATTCTTCAAGAATGAAAAACTGAAATTCCTTCTAGCTAACTATTGGGGCTATGTGGGCATGCCTCCTAACAAAATTGCATTTGTTGATTTGGCGACAATGTTCTTTGCGTACGCTACTTACAAACCCTATCACGTTAAGGGAGGGTCTCAGGCCCTTTCTAATGCCTTGCTTGAAGTCTTCCTTGAGGCAGGCGGTCAGGTCCGCTTCAATTGTGCAGCTGAAAAAATCATTGCAACGAACGGTGCTGTACAAGCTGTCGGAACCGAGCACGGGGAAGAATACAGCTGTCACCATGTGATTTCCAATGCCAGCTCAATTATTACCTATAATGAATTGCTGGAAAGCGACAGACCAATTCCGCAAGTGAAAACAGACTTTAAATCGCGCAGTCTGGGCGTTTCAGGTTTTGTAATCTATCTTGGTCTGGACTGCACGCCGCAGGAACTGGGAGTCACCGAAGCTTCCACGTTCATCAGTAAAGACCTGAACCATGAAGAAGCCTACAGGCGCGCTTCATCACTGGAAGACCCTACAGGCTGCCTACTGACCTGTTATAATCTGGAGAACCCGAGCGCAGCACCCAAGGGCAAAAGCCATGTTGCATTGATGTGCATTCAATATGGCAGCCAATGGGAGAAGGTTCCCGAAGCCGATTATGCCAAAACCAAGTATGCTCTGGCAGACAAGCTTCTAGATTTGGCAGAAACTGCCGTTCCCGGCATTCGTGAGCATATCGAAGAGGCTGAGGTGGCAACTCCTCTTACCATGATGCGGTATCTCAACACACCGGGCGGGGCAATTTACGGCTTCGACCAGGATGCATCTGACGCCACTCTCTTTCGCGATAACTCAAAGGAAATCAGCGGGCTTCATCTCGCGGGCGCATGGAGCGGAATGGGAGGCTTCCAGCCTACCTATCAAGCGGGAATCACCACAGCCTCCGCTATTGCCAAGAAACACAAAGCATTGACTGAAAAGGTTACCGCTCATGCCTGAGAATATTTTTTTAAGCGCCATTAACGGTTACGACGAAACGATCACCGAAATTTCAAACCGCGAGAAAAACGGAACTGACTTCAGTGAGGCCAAAGGCGAAGTAACCAAGTGCATTAACAAACTTCACCCAAAACGTCTGAATCTGACAGTCAGCAAAGTCATTTCCGAAACGCCTACCTGTAAAACTCTTCGGTTGAAACCTGAGGCAGGCCTCTTGCCCCCTTATCAGGCTGGGCAGTATATCAACATTTTTGTAGATATTGACGGCGTCAGCACAGCACGACCTTTTGCCATCTCTTCCGCCCCTTCACAGCGCGAATATTATGACATCACAATCCGCTATATAGCAGAGGGGTTCGTTAGTCGCTTCCTACTGGAAGAAGTTCAGGTAGGACAGACCTTTGAAACAACCGGACCTATGGGGTCTTTCTACCATAACCCACTGTTTCACGGTAAGGATCTTGTATTTTTAGCTGGCGGGTCCGGCGTAGCCCCGGCCATGAGCATGATCCAGTCAATCATTGATCAGGGTCTACCCTATAACTTCCATCTGATCTATGGATCCAGAACCGTTGACGACATCATCTTTCAAGATCAACTTAAAACGCTGGAAAGCAAGCATGACTTCCTGAAGATATCTGAGGTTATCTCCGAGCCCGATACTGCCTACGCCGGCACAACCGGCTTTATTACTGCAGAGCTTATCGGTGAGCTTTTGGGAGAACTTACCGGTAAAATGTTCTACATCTGCGGTCCCACAGCAATGAATGAGTTCTGCAAGGAAGAGCTTTGCAAGCTCGGAGTGCAGGACAAACGCATTCGTATGGAAGTGAACGGGCCGCCCAAGAACCCTGAAAATTTAGAGTTTTGGCCTGAGGGTGTTTCGCCGCAAGATATGGTCACCGTAACCGTGCAGGGTAAGGGGAGTTATCAGGCACTGATTGGGGAACCGCTGCTCAACTCTCTGGAACGCAATGGTTATGGTGCTGAAAATGCCTGCCGTTCTGGTGAATGCAGCTTATGTCGGTGCAAATTGGTTTCAGGGAAAGTGTTCAACCCATCTGAAGCGAAACTGCGCGCGTCCGACCGCACATTTGGATGGCTGCACTCGTGTGTCGCTTTTCCAGTCGAGGATATTGAAATCCTACTCTAGCTATACAAAACCATAAGAACTTCTTGGGGGGAAGAATGACGAATATAACAATAGATGGCACACAAAAGCCATGGACGCAGTTCTATATGCCGGAACAACTGGACTTTGATCCAGAAAATACGGAGTTTGAGCGTTATATCGATATATGGGATAGCGCTGTTGCGTCTCATGGGGATCGCGTCGCCTTCTCCCTTGTTTTGCAAAGCGGTGATATTTTAGAAAAAACCTACAAGGAGATGGACCGCCACATCACGGAGATGGCGGCCTATCTCCGGCACACGCAGGGCCTGAATGAAGGAGATGTTCTGGCCATTCAGCTCCCCAACAGCATTCACTACCCCATCGCTCTTTTGGGAGCCATGCGGGCTGGGCTAACGGTGACAAGCATCAATCCCATGTATTCGGCAAGAGAAATTGTTCACCAGCTCAACGATTCGGGCGCTAAAACTCTTATTGGCTTCAATATGTTTGCAGGCCAGATTGAGAAGGTTCAAAAACAGGTTGCACTCTCGCAAATTATACTGGCCGCGCCATGGGAATTTTTCCCCTTTGTCACCTCCAATAAAATCAAGTTTTTTCTAAGCAACGTGCAGAAAGCTGTTCCTGCAATTAACTTTGCCTATGAGCCTTTTGAAGGGGCTTTGAAAAAAGGACGAAAGACGAAGAAGACAGAATTTCCTATTCTTTCTATCAATTCAGACAGCCCAGCAATCCTGCAGTATACAGGAGGCACAACCGGCGTCAGTAAAGGAGCCGTGCTCACCCACAAGAACCTGACTTCTTGCGTGTCCATGACCCTGACCTTAAGCGACCGGGTTCTGGTGACAGAGGAACAGGTGAACATTTTAACAGTTCTACCGCTCTACCACATTTTTGCATTCATGCTAAACCTTTCCATTTCTTTGTGTATTGGGGCACGTAACATCCTCATTCCCAATCCCCGCCCCTTGAGTAACCTAAAACCTGCTTTTGATGCCTATTCCGTTGACTGGCTTACCGGCGTGGAAACTTTGTACGCGGGCCTACTCACCGAGAAGTGGTTCACCAAAAATCCACCGGCGATTAAGCTGAGCATTGCCGGTGGCACTGCTTTGAGGCCTGAAACGGAGCGAAAGTGGGAAGCCCTTGTTGGCCAGATTTGCGAAGGGTATGGCCTGACCGAGACAGCCTGCGTTGTCAGCTTCAATATTCCAGATCATACCAAGAAGCTGGGGACCGTTGGCATACCTACAGCAGGTATTTCCATTCGGATTGAAGATGACGACGGCAATCCTGTAGAATCTGGAACTCCAGGGCACTTGCTCGTGAAAGGCGCCAACGTCACCAAGGAGTATCTCAATAGACCGGAAGAGGCTGAAAAAACCTTCAAGGGTGGATGGCTTTCTACGGGAGACATCGCAGTCATGGATGGCAATGGATACCTGTCTATCGTTGACCGCGAGAAGGATATGATCCTTGTGAGCGGATTTAATGTCTTCCCCAACGAAATCGAGAATATCATTACAGAAATTGAAGGCGTTGCGGAGGTTGCTGTGATCGGTATCCCTCACGTAAAAAGAGGTGAAGCTCCTAAAGCTTTTGTTGTCGCCAACAGCGGGTCACTGTCTCAAGCGCAAATATTGAATTACTGCAAGGAACACCTAACAGCCTATAAAGTCCCTGTTGAAGTGGAATTCATGGAAGATCTACCAAAAACTATTGTTGGGAAGGTTCTGCGGAAGGAACTTCGGAACCTGAAACCTGCTGAGTAATACGGCTAGCAAGTAACGTGCGAATATAGTCCTCCTTCCCTGTTTCCGGTAAACTGAGCAAGCCTTCGTTAAACAGGGAAGCAAGGCCATGAACGAGAGCCCATGCGCGTGCAGCCAGCACTTTGGCTTGCTGATCACTATGGCTTAGGGGTTTAAACCCTTCCTCCAAAAGTCGATAGGCCCTCCGAGCCTGATTAGCGAAATTCTGAGACTGTTCCTTTTGCCTTTCTGGCACTTGAAGGTGTCCACTTACAAACATTGCACGGTATATCTCAGGATTGTTTAGGGAAAACTGAACGTAAACCAACCCGTAACGGGTAACGCGCTCGGTTGCCGAGAGGTCACCTATGGCACATACTTCCATTTCGTCGGCGAGTTCTCGAAAGCCATCGGCGCAGATCGCTTTAACAAGATCTTTTTTACTACGAAAATGTCCATACAACGCAGGCGCACTCACCCCAACCTCTGCCGCAACGACGCGAAGTGATAAACCATCCAGTCCCTTTTCCGCAAGATATTTACGACCGGCCACAAGTAACGCACTGGCCAAATCTCCGTGGTGGTATGGTTTCCTTTGATCTTCCACTCTAACGAACCTCTCCCAGTAAAATTCGGAGTATAAAGGAATTTCGCACCTTACCCCTAGCGTTCAGGAAAGTTCTCCCCAAGGGAAGATAGGTATATAAGGGAACTACAAAAAGTAAAAAGGCCTACTTAACACGCAGGCCTTTCACATGTTTCGGCTTACCAGCCTGCTTCCACATCACCCATCTCAACATAGATGGATTTGACCTGAGAATACTGGTCCAGAGCCCAGTGCCCGTTCTCACGGCCAATACCTGACTGTTTAAAGCCGCCAAACGGCATTTCAACGGGTGTCAGGTTGTAGTTATTGATCCAACAGGTGCCAGCTTCCAGCTGATCGATAACGCGGTAAGCTTTCTGGATATCTTTTGTAAAGACAGCCGCAGCCAGACCAAACTCGGTATCGTTTGCCCGCGCAATCACATCGTCTTCCTCGGAAAACTCAAGAACACACATAACCGGGCCAAAGATTTCCTCTTTAGCAATGCGCATGGTGTCTTTTACATCCGTGAAGACCGTCGGCTCCACAAAAAGGCTTGAACTTACGCCCTCAACAGCAGGACTCCCGCCACCAAAGGCAAGTGTTGCACCTTCTTCTTGACCAAGTTCAATGTAAGAGCACACCTTCTCATGCTGCGCTTTGGACACAAGCGGACCAAGCTGGGTGGCTTCATCCATAGGATCGCCAATAGTAATCTTCTCGGTTCGCTCTTTCAAGTTTGCAAAAAACTTGTCCTTGATGGCGCTATGAACGAAAACACGCGTGCCGTTTGAGCAGATCTGGCCCGTTGAATAAAAGTTTCCATTCATGGCGGCACCGACTGCATTTTCAATATCCGCATCTTCAAATACGATGATCGGAGACTTACCGCCCAGCTCCAGGCTAAGGTGCTTTAAGGACTGTCCGGCACTTTCAGCAACTTTCTTGCCTGTGGGCACGGAGCCAGTTAAGGAAACCTTGGCAATTTGCGGGTGGTTCACAAGTGTGGAAGCAGCTTCACGGGTTCCCTGCACCACATTGAATACACCAGCAGGCAGGCCAGCTTCGGTGAAAATTTCCGCAAGTTTTAAAGCACTTAGAACCGTCAGTTCAGATGGCTTAAAGATCATGGCATTGCCAGCAGCAAGGGCAGGAGCAGCTTTCCATGAAGCAATCTGGATTGGGTAGTTCCACGCACCAATGCCCAGACAGATTCCAAGAGGCTCCCGCTTCGTCAGAGCGTATGAACCGCCCAGATTAATATGCTCCCCCTTTTCAGTAGCAGCAATACTCGCAAAATACTCCAGCGCTTCGGCGCCAGATGCAGCGTCAGCCACAAGCGTTTCCTGTAGAGGTTTGCCGGTGTCCATTGTCTCAAGCTCGGAGAGTTCCTGATTTTTCTCTCGCATCAAGTCCGCAGCTTTTCTCAAAACACGAGCACGCTCAGCAGGCGCAGTCTTACGCCAGACCGTAAACCCCTCTCCCGCAGCGCTCATAGCCTTTTCAATAACGGCTGGCGTTGCAGAGTGCACACGAGCGATAACGGCCTCTGTCGCAGGACTGATGCTCTCAATAGCCTCACCCGCTGCGTCCTCCAAATATTCACCATTCACATAATGGGATGCTTTTGGTTGGTACTTCATTTCAAATACTCTTTTTCAATCGTTCCGTGAGGCTTAACGCTGTTGCGTTTCCCAGTCCGGGTGAATCCAGGGCTGCTGTAGTACAGCTGGCAACGGATCCTTACCAAGAATATGGTCCGCAGCCTTTTCTCCAACCATTATAGAGGGTGCATTCAAATTACCATTTGTAATCTGAGGGAAAATAGAGCTGTCTGCCACCCGAAGTCCTTCAATGCCAATCACACGGCACTCAGGATCCACAACTGCCATTTTGTCTTCAGCATCTCCCATGCGGCACGTGCCACACGGATGGTAGGCACTTTCGGCATGCTCCTTAATGAAATTATTTAATTCTTCGTCAGAAGCCACTGAAGAACCTGGTTGAATTTCCTTTCCCCTATATGGGTTAAAGGCTTCCTGCGCAAAAATTTCCCGAGTAAGATGGATACAGTTTCTAAAGTCCACCCAGTCCTCTTCATGACTCATGTAGTTAAAGTGCACACGAGGCTTTTCACTTGGATCAGGAGATGTCAGCGCAACGTTTCCGCGGGACTTGGAGCGCATGGGGCCAACGTGAACCTGATAGCCGTGCCCTTCAGCCGCGGCCTTGCCATCATAACGTACGGCAAAGGGAAGGAAATGGAACTGGACATCAGGATACTTGATACCAGCTTGCGAGCGAATAAAGCCACAGCTTTCAAAGTGGTTGGACGTTCCCAATCCCTTTTTACCAAAGAGCCACTGGGCCCCAATCATTGCCTTCGAGAACAGGTTCCAGTGCTTGTAAAGGGTGATAGGCTGCGTACAGGCCTGCTGGAGATAAAGCTCCAGATGATCCTGAAGGTTCGCGCCAACACCTTTACGGTCCGCAACGACGTTGATCCCGAGCTTTTGCAGGGCTGCCGCATCCCCAATTCCCGAGTGCATTAAGATTCTTGGAGAGTTGATAGAGGAAGCTGAAAGGATAACCTCTCGATTACAGAGGAGGGTCTTTACTTCACCTCCTTGAGAATACTCCACCCCAACGGCTCGGCCATTTTCAATAAGGACTTTGCGAACAGCACAGCGGGAGCGAATATCTAGGTTACCTCGGGACTTGACCGGCTTGATATAGGCATTTGCAGCGGACCAGCGGCGCCCCTTATGGACTGTCATCTCCATCTCGCCAAAGCCTTCCTGCCGCTCCCCGTTATAATCCTCGGTGAACGCATAACCTGCCTCAACGCCAGCATCTATAAAGGCTTTATAAAGCGGGTTCCAGCCTGTGCCGCGCGAAACATACAACGGCCCCTTTCTACCACGCCAGTCATCATCACCCACTCCAGCATTTTCCAGTCGCTGGTAATAGGGAAGCACATCTGCATATGACCATCCTCTGGCCCCCATCTCTTCCCAATTATCAAAGTCACAGGCATGACCGCGAACATAAACCATTCCGTTTATGGAGGACGAGCCCCCCATAACTTTGCCCCTTGGTGTTGGAAGTGTACGCCCCCCCAAATACTTCTCCGGGGCAGATTCATAGCCCCAATCGTACATTGCCATGTTCATGGGGTAGGACAGCGCAGCTGGCATTTGAATAAACGGGCCAGCATCAGTTCCACCGAACTCAAGCAATACGACATTTATTTCAGGATTCTCGGAGAGGCGGTTTGCCAGAACGCAACCAGCGGAACCGGCACCAACAACAATATAATCAACACTCATTGGCTTTTTTTATTTTCAGGCATTATACCTGCCTTATGTTATCTGGGAATACGGCTAGAGGGCCCTACAGAAAACCACACCTTGTGTGCAGATCACGCGCCCTGATATTTGGAATTCAACAACGAATATCGCTGTACTGTTTCTTGGCACCTGTACCTGAAATCAGACCCTTTGAAAAGTAAGTACACTAATAAATTCTAATTTATTAACATAGCAAACCTTGATTTTTTGCGTAACTGTCTATATTGACGCACCCTTGTATGGATTTGGTGCGATGTAATTGAAGTATAGATCTGACGACATTCACCGTTGACTGCGCTTTGCTATAAATCAAATCTCTTTCGAGGATGTCCAATGGCTAAAAAACATAATTTTAAAAACTATATCTCTACTTTTACTTTCGCAATACTAGTAGGCATTAGCACCGCCAACGCAACTGAAGCAAATGGCTGTAACACAGTTCGCTTTTCAGATGTGGGCTGGACAGACATTACAGCTACAACAGCTGTCGCCACGGTACTTCTTGAATCAATCGGATACAAGACAGATGTAAAAGTTCTTTCTGTTCCAGTAACTTACCGGTCAATGGCCAGTGGAGATATTGATGTTTTCCTCGGCAACTGGATGCCAACTATGGAAGCCGATATTGCCCCATACCGTGAAGCCGGAACAGTTGAAACTTTAACAACGAACCTAACAGGCGCCAAGTATACTTTAGCTGTTCCTAAGTATACCTATGAAAAGGGCCTCAAGGACTTTTCAGATATCGCCGACTTCTCCGAGGACCTTTCTGGGAAAATTTACGGCATCGAAGCTGGCAATGATGGAAACCGTATCATTCTGGACATGATTGAAGAAGGCGCTTTTGGCCTCTCTGATTTCTCGTTGGTCGAATCCTCAGAGGCTGGGATGCTGTCGCAAGTTGCACGCGCTGACCGTCGTGAAAAGGACATTGTTTTCCTTGGCTGGGCCCCTCACCCTATGAACTCCAACTTTGAAGTTGAATACCTATCCGGTGGTGATGATTTCTTTGGACCAAATTTTGGCGGAGCTGAAGTTATGACCAATGTACGCAAAGGGTATGCTGAGGAGTGCGGAAACGTCGGTAAATTCCTGAAAAACCTACGCTTCACGCTGAAAATGGAAAATGACGTCATGAACGCCATCCTTAATGATGGTGAAAAGCCAAATGAAGCTGCGCAGGCATGGATTGAGAAAAATCCTGAATCTTTGAACGATTGGCTCGCAGGCGTAAAGACAAATGATGGTAAAGACGCTCTGACAGCTGCTAAAGCAACTCTCGGCCTCTAACTCTCTACAAAATTCAAATCTTAAGCAGTGGTAAAATTTTGCCACTGCTTTATCATAAATGGGGCAAAGAGACCCCTAATTAAAATAAACACAACTGAGGTTTCATGTTGAACTGGTTAACAGACTACAAAATCCCCCTAGGAGACTGGGCAAACGAGGGGGTAAACTGGCTCACTAACCACGCAACATGGTTCTTCGATGCTGTATCTATCGCAATCGAAACCTTCATTGACGGTGTTCTATGGATCCTTCAAACTCCCCCTCCTCTTTTGACAATTGCAATTGTCACCCTTGGCGCATATCTTGTTCGCCGCTCTATTGCCTTTACGGTATTTGTAGCCCTCAGCCTGCTTCTTATTGTTAATCAGGGGTATTGGGAGGAAACAACAGAAACACTCTCGCTTATCCTCTGTTCCACCTTTGTGTGTATGCTCATTGGCGTTCCCGTGGGTGTTTATTCAGCGCACCACCCGCGCTTTTTTGCAGCCATTCGCCCGGTTCTGGACCTGATGCAGACGATCCCGACTTTCGTCTATCTGATCCCGGCTCTGATCCTGTTCGGCCTGGGCGTTGTTCCCGGCCTCATCTCCACGGTGGTTTTCGCCCTACCAGCCTCCATACGCCTCACACAAATCGGCATTTCGTCAACGCCCGTTGACCTCTTGGAGGCCGGTGAAGCTTTTGGAGCCACCTACTGGCAGAAGCTGACCAAGATTGAGTTGCCCTACGCCATGCCGAATATTCTGGCGGGCCTTACGCAAACAATCATGCTCTCCCTTTCCATGGTGGTAATTGCGGCACTCGTTGGCGCTGATGGCTTAGGTGTTCCAACACTGCGAGCACTAAACACAGTGAATATATCGCAAGGGTTTGAAGTGGGTATCGCAATTGTTCTCATCGCAATCATTCTGGACCGATTTTTCAGGGCAAATGATGCGGGAGGCAACCGATGACCCATCCAATGATTTCCTTCAAAGATCTCTCCATCGTTTTTGGAGATGCTCCTCAAAAAGCATTCCCGCTCATTGATGCTGGTAAAACACGCGAAGAAATTCAGAATGAGACCGGTCAGCTAGTGGGTGTTGCCCACGCCAGCTTTGACATTAAACAGCGTGAACTCCTCGTGCTCATGGGCTTATCTGGCTCTGGAAAATCTACACTATTGCGCGCTATAAATGGCCTCAACAAGATTTCTCGCGGTGAAGTCCTCGTGTGGGACGGCCAACAGGCGGTAAACCCGACCACCTGCTCCGCCCATAACCTTCGCCAGTTGCGCCGTAACAACATCGGCATGGTATTCCAGCAGTTTGGCCTTCTACCTTGGCGCACTGTCTATGACAATGTGGGCTTTGGTCTTGAGCTTTCAAGTATACCAAAGAGAGAACGCGCAGCGCGTATTGAACAGCAGTTAAAGCTGGTTGGCCTAGATGCTTGGGCGGACAAGTATGTACACGAACTTTCCGGTGGCATGCAGCAGCGCGTAGGTTTGGCAAGGGCCTTTGCGACAGAAGCACCAATTCTGCTCATGGATGAGCCGTTTTCAGCTCTTGACCCTCTCATCCGTAATCACCTTCAGGACGAGCTTTTGGAGCTACAAGAAAAGCTGCATAAAACGATTGTTTTCGTATCACATGATCTGGATGAAGCCGCCAAGATCGGCAACCGTATCGCAATCATGGAAGGCGGGCACGTTGCGCAGATCGGTACACCACAGGACATCATGGAAAATCCTGCGGATGACTATGTAGCCTCTTTCCTTTCGCAAATGAACCCACTCAACGTTCTACGCGCGAAAGATATCATGCGGCCGCTATTAGGGAACGATCAACCCACCGAGTTCATAGAGTGTGATACCCATACGGGAATGAGAGATGTAATCAAACAATTCCAGTCTCATTCCAAGGCGTTGACGATTACAGAGAACGGTAAGGCCGTAGGAATAATCACTGAAAAAGATATACTTGCGCACTTAATTTAAGCGCGCATAAGCATTATCGCCCATCTCAGTCCGCTAGGGTTTTGCGGACTGAGATACAAGCTCCCTACCCCATCGAGAGCGTGGATAATAGCAACTTAGTGGCAATAGCCCACATCACGATCCCCACACAAAACTCCAGAACCTTCCAAGCTACAGCGGTTGCCAGAAGCGGCCGTAACATTGCGGCGCCATAACCAAGACTTAAAAAGAAAAGCAAAGACGCCGAGATTGCACCGGCAGCAAACGCCACTTCAGCATCTGGAAATCTAAGAGAAACGGCACCTATCAGGAAAACAGTATCCAGATAAACATGTGGGTTCAACCAAGTCAAAGCAAGGCACATGGTGAATGTCGGCGCCCAGCCAACACCCGCGGCGACTGCCGGATTAAGCGCAGTTTGTGAGGCTATTGACGCATAAAAACTACGTGCCCCGTATGCATACAAGAACGCCGCACCAATGTATGAGAAATACATTTCCAGCCAGCTGTATTGTGATATGAGCACTTCAAAGCCAGCCACCCCAGCGGTGATTAAAAGTGCATCAGAAAAAGCGCAGGTTAGTGCCACCAACCCAATATGCTGCCCCCGCACCCCCTGCCGAAGCACAAAAGCATTTTGCGCCCCGATGGCAAGGATGAGTCCGAACCCGACACCAAAGCCGGTGATATAAGCATCCGTACTCACCTAAGCACTCCTGCGCTAGAGGCAAGGCAGAAGCAAACCTGCTTTTTAAAAAATACTATGTGGCTTAAGGGCAGTTCATGCCTGCTGCTATTGGTCATTGAAATCCTTGCTCTCACCTTAATCATCTCGTCATGAAGTTTCCAATTATGGAAGGGCAGAAAGCTGCAGGCAAACAAGAAATATTCATGCTGCACGAAACACATTCAGGTGATTGCAACCACATTCGGTTTCCACTAGGCCTGTTGACCTACTGTGAGCGGACCGATAGTGGTGGAGAAGCTTTAGCAGGTGAATTTTGGAAATTAGTGCCTTCAAAATTCTGAAGGGGGGACCTATGGACTATGCAGGATTGCGGGCGCTGGCTGCTGTTTTGGAAGAAGGGACATTTGAGCGTGCTGCAGAGCGTCTCGGCCTCACTCCCTCCGCCATTTCCCACCGAATTCGGGCGCTGGAAAGCCAGTTCAGCACCCAGCTTATAGTGCGCTCCACCCCTTGCTCTGCGACGCAAATGGGAGACCAGCTGATTCGACATTTCGAGCGCGTTCAGCTCTTGGAAAAAGAACTGCAAAGCAAACTAAACCTTTCAGATCCCCGTGCAGGCCAACGCGCCAGAATTCGCGTTGTGGTCAATGCGGATAGTTTGAGTACATGGTTTATGGAAGTCATTGGCCTTTACTTTCAACAGACCGGAAACCTGCTGGACATCATTGTAGAGGATCAAGATTACGCGCAGGACCTTCTGGCTCAAAGCAAAAGTGACGCTGTTGTCTCAGCCCTAAACACAAGTCAACTGGATAAGAGTGTTCAGGCCCTTGGTATCTTGAGGTATCGCGCGACAGCAACCCCTCGCTTTATGGACACGGTTTTTAGTGATGGTGTCACAACAGACTCCCTGCTCAATGCCCCATTAATAAACTTCAACAGGAAAGATGGCCTGCAAGCACGCTGGATTGAGCAAGCCGTAGGAAGAAAGATCGCGCCCCCAACGCACTATATCCCCTCCTCCTCAGCCTTTGTGGAGACATGTCTTTATGGCGTGGGCTGGGCGATGAACCCCGAGCACCTCGTATCAGACTATCTTGAAAAGGGGCAACTTGTGGAGTTGATACCGGACCTTACTGTGGATGTGCCATTATGCTGGCAGATCAGCCCACTGGCAAGCGAGGTATTAAAGGAATTAACCGACTGTGTCGTGCAAGTTGCGGGCAAGAAACTCCTTCCCGCCGCAACCTAGTTTAAATGAGAGCCCTTGCCAGCGCCCTCATTTAACTGGTTACTGTCTATGTCTAATCAATAGTCAAGACAGCTCTTTAAAGTCATTGACTTGAGCTCGTTAGCCCACAAAGGCACGCTCAACCACAAACTCAGCAGGTTTGTTGTTGGCGCCTTCATTCAAGTCATTCTTTTCAAGTAAAGCTTTCGTGTCTCGGATCATTTCCATGGAACCGCAAATCATACCGCGGTCAATGGCCGGATCCAGGGGGGGAACACCAAGGTCCGTGAAAAGCTTGCCGTTTTCAATAAGGTCGGTAATACGGCCTTGGAACGGATAGTCTTCCCGTGTCACGGAGTTATAAAGCTTCAGCTTGCCTGCAGCCAGTTCGCCGATCAAAGGATCATTAGAGATCTCCTCGCAAAGATCTTGACCATATTTCAGCTCTGCAACTTCACGGCACGTATGGGTGAGAATAACTTCCTCAAACTTTTCATAGGTTTCAGGGTCACGGATGAGGCTAGCAAATGGCGCAATGCCGGTTCCGGTTGAGAACATGTAAAGGCGCTTACCGGGCACCAGCGCATCGTTCACCAAAGTGCCTGTTGGCTTCTTCTTCATAAGAATAGTATCGCCAACCTCAATCTTTTGCAGGTGCTGTGTCAGCGGGCCATCTGGAACCTTGATAGAGAAAAACTCCAGCTCCTCATCCCATGAAGGGCTGGCAATGGAGTAAGCCCGAAAGAGCGGCTTTCCATTGATCATCAAGCCGATCATCACAAACTCGCCCGAGCGGAACCGGAAGCTGGAAGGGCGTGTTATACGGAAGCGGAACAAACGGTCCGTATAGTGCTCCACCTTGGTCACTTTTTCAGCGAAAACATTTGCTGGGATGGCCTGAGCCACTTCCTCACCTTTCATGGCAACATTCATTCTACCTTGCACTCCAAAGCGGCTAAATAAAAAATTAGTGTTCGTACCTGTATAGATCACCCACCAACAAAGGCGAAGACCTTGCGTCCTTGTAATCCAACGGATCTGTAGAATTTCGTTCCTGTTTTTTTCTTTCCCTTAGAATGCCGTTCAAGGCAGGAAATCACCCTTTTCAAACAGATTCCCAAACTACCCATCGATACGGGCTTTACAGACTAGTTAAGGGGTCAGATGCGCCGGCGCAAGGTGATAATTGTCACAGGGCTGAGGCTAAGGTGGCGGCCAGAAAACTCAAAGTACGAAGAGCAGTCTAAAGCCGTTCAGAGGAAGGTGCAAAGGAGAGCCAGCATTGGCCCTCCTCTACCTATCTGAGAGTTTTAGAAGGATTTAGTGTACTTCAGGAAGAAACGCTGACCTTCGATCAAAACTTTACGGTTCCGAACAGACGTTGCAGAAGTATTCATATATTCGGCATCGAACAAGTTCTCTGCACCAATCTGGAATTGACCGAAGTCTGAATCATAAGCAAGGCTGGCATTTACTGTGAACGTGTGATCCAGCTTGTAGTCACTATCATTTTCAGTTCCGTCATGTGCGCTTCGGCTAGAACCGTATACAGCTTCACCATGTACGCTTACACCATTGTCCCAACGGTAATCACTGTAGATGGTCGCAGTATATGGCGATCCGATACGACTATTTGGAAGATCAGCATCAATTTCTCCGTCTCCATCACTGTCATAACGGCCTTCATTATAGGCCAAAACTGCGCCAATGTTCCATTGGTGATTTATAGCCGCCGTTGCATTCACTTCCACTCCCCAGATATATTCCTTCTGTTGTTGCATCTCAAATGTCTTGGCATCAACAGTAATACCTTCATCTGACGTAGAAACATAACCAGAAGCAGAGAACGCATATTTTCCGTCGTTAAAGCGTGTTCCAATTTCATAGTTATTTACAAGCATCGCTTCAGGAGCGATGGAGGAAAAGTCAAACGTTTGAGGAGTACCATTATTTACATCAGCCCCATATAAAATACTTTGCTGATCTACTGCATTTCTCGTAAATGAACCAACATCTGGAACAGAGTATCCCTGAGAAAATCCAGCAAAAAAGTCTAATTCATCTGTCGCATGTAAAACACCACCGATATTGAAAACAGTGGCTTTATACTGCTTTTTACCGCCTTTTACATACGCTTCTGCAACATACCAATTCGGCCAATCATATACATCACTTTCAGAATTTAGCGGGTAGAAAAGTTCGTAATCCTCATCATCTTCATAGTACAAACCAGCTGGGCGCGTATAGTCTTTTACATCAAGATAGAAGCGCTCGTGGCGCACCCCCGCCTTGAACTCAAACCTGTTACCAACAGGTACAGAGAGCTGCCCAAACGCAGCGTAGGAATGCTGCTTCATGGGTGAAATTATATCCTGACCGTCCTGCAGAACTTGCTTAATATCATTGAAACTATAATCAAGACCATATGTGACGTGAGCTCCCTCTACGAACCAGTCAATATCTTTAGCTAAAGTGACCCTACTCCCAATCTGCATGGCTTCAATAGTTTTTTGCGCATAACTATCGTCTATAGATGTGTTGTTTAACTTATACTTATAAGGGTTATACTCACCATATGGAGTATAAGCCGATGTTTTTTCTGCATCATTATAATAGGCTTCCAGCTGTAAATCCCCGAGAAAACCAACTTCGTATACATTCAGCTTTGCACTGATGTTTTTACTGTCCTCTTCAGGGTCTTCACCCTGATATGGACTGTCATAGTCAATCGATACCGGAGAACTACTATAATCGCTGTTGTAATCAATATCTTGATTCATCTTCACAAAGTTGGCGTATAGGCTGATGTCTGCGCGATCGCCTTCATATTCGACCTGCCCAGAAATATTGTATTGCCTTACTTGTGAGCCACCGCCTTGCCCAGTAAGAGGATCCTCTGAAATTCGGCGCCCTTCACCATCATACATGTCGCCTGTATCTTTAAACTGACCATTAAACTGGGCATTGACGCCGCCTTGCCTGTAAGATGCTTCGACAGACTTAACAATAGTCAAACTATCTTCAAGATCGCGCCCAGATGTTGATATGGTAGAGGAAACGCTCCCACTCAAACCTTCTTTCTCAGCAGCTTTGGTAATGATATTGATTACACCACCTGTACCGCCATCGCCATAAACAGCACTTGCTCCATTCACAATTTCAATGCGCTCAATACTACCTGGATCAATCAGGCTAAGCGCACGGCTCATGCGACGCAGTGCCGTGGTCCGAGGTGTACCATTTACAAGTATTTGCGCTGAACGGCCACGGAAATTTTGTCCTGCACCAGAAAGTGTCTGATTGTCCAAGTCCAGACCCGGAACTATTTTGGAAAGGTAGCTTGCAACATCACCAGAGGCAGCAACGCCCTGCTTCAGTTGTTCCGCGCTAATCACCTGTACAGTGCCGGGTATGGAGGAAACACTTTCTTCAGCGCGGCTTGCTGTGACAACAACGGCGAAAGTATCCTGTTCTTCCGTTTGCGCTTCCTGCGCCAATGCTTGAAGT